>JAFLUY010000001.1 GCA_022508565.1 Erysipelotrichales bacterium
GAAGTTATAAACTAAAATAAAAATATCACTTCAATGAAGTGATATTTTTTTGTTTGTAACATATACTTAATCTTGTTCATAAAATAAAGTATGAAAAGAATAAAAAAAGAAGATTATAAAAATGATGGTGTATATATTGATTTAGATATTAATTACATTCCATATCAAAAACTAATATACGATACAGAAAAATATTTAAGTCGAAATAAAAAGTATTATTTTCATTGCAAACATGGAGTTAAGAGTAAGGAAGTCGTTATGAGTTTAACTGCAAAAGGGTATAATGTAACACAAGTAATATAAAGACTTTAAAAACAATCAAATTTATTATATAATGTAATCGTGATAATTATGAATATATTAATAGGAAGCATTAGTGAAGTAATAAGTAATATTAGTAGTTATACAGAATCATTTTTAAATAGTATAGGAATTTGGGGAGCTATCTTCAGTTGTTTACTAATAACAGTTGAATCGATTCTTCCTTTTTTGCCTGTGTGTGTATTTATTACGTTAGTATTCTATAGCTTTGGGAGTGTTTTGGGTTTTTTTATTAGCTGGATATTCACTTGTTTAGGGTGTTTCTTATCTTTTACATTATTTAGATCAAAAATTAAGAATTGGTTTGAACGCAAATTTATAAAAAACAAATCAGGAGATAAAATAAAAAGACTGATGAAGCGTATCGATAATATATCTTTATCCAGTTTAGCTATTTTAGTTGCAATACCATTTACTCCAGCAAGTGTTGTAAATGTTGCGGCAGGTTTATCTAATATGTCTTCAAAAAAATTTATGACGGCTATGTTAATTGGAAAAGTATTTATGGTTTATTTCTGGGGATATATTGGTACAACTCTATTAGAATGTTTAAAACACCCAGTTTATTTAGTAAGAATAGCAATAATGTTAATTCTTGCTTATATAATAAGTAAAATAATCAATAAACACTTTAATTTGGATTAGGAGGAAGTATGGGTTTAGAAATAGTTGTAATAGTCCTTTTAGTAATACTAATAATTTTAGGTATTATAAATATTATTAAAAAGAATAAAACAGATAATACAGAAATCATTAGAGAATTAGGTGATTTTAAAAATAATATTACTAAAGATCTAGGAACTTTTAAATATGATTTATCAAAAGAAATGTTAAAAGACTTCACTGATTTAAATGAAAGAATAGAAACTCGTTTAAACCAAATCAATGATAAAGTAAACGAAAGATTAGAACAAAACTTTGAGAAGACTAATAAGACTTTTAATTCAGTTCTTGAGCGCCTTTCAAAAATAGATGAAGCTCAAAAGAATATCGATGTCTTATCAAAAGATATTATAAGCTTACAAAGTGTTTTAACTGATAAAAAGACGAGAGGTACTTTTGGTGAAGTAAATCTTAATTATATTTTAACAAGTATTTTTGGAGAAAAAAGAGTTGTTTATGACATTCAACATAAACTACCTAATGATGCGATTGTTGATGCTTGTGTATTTGCACCTGATCCTTTAGGTACAATATGCATAGATTCTAAGTTCCCATTAGAAAACTATGAGAGGATGACTGATAAGACACTTGATAAAACATCAAGAGAAACTGCCTTTAAATTATTTAAAAGTGATGTTAAAAAGCATATAGATGCGATAAGTACAAAATATATAATTGATGGTGTAACAGCAGATGAAGCAATCATGTTTTTACCTGCAGAAGCAGTATTTGCTGAAATTAATGCATATCATCCTGAGTTATTAAAATATGCTTATGAAAATAAGGTTTGGATTTGTGGACCAACTACCTTAATGTCAACACTTTCAACAATAAGTATGATACTTAAAAATATTGAAAGAGATAAATATACTAAAGTAATTCATGAAGAATTAAACAAGCTTGGAATTGAATTTAAAAGATACAAAGATAGATGGGATAAATTATCAAAAAGCATTGATTCAGTTTCTTCAGAAGTTAAAGATATTCATACAACTACGGATAAGATATCTAAGAAGTTTGAATCTATTAATTCAGTTAATATTGATTTACTTGAAAATAAAGAAGATTAGTTCTTCTTTTTTTTTTGACTAAAAACTAATATTTTGATAGAATAATCCCTCGGAATGCGTGGGGTTGACATGGAAATAGTAAGTAAAAAGGATTTAGATTTAAGGAATGCTAAAAAATTAAAAGTAGGTAGTTTTGAAAGCAATCTTTATGTAAAAGACGAATATCTTTATAAAATGTTTAAAATGTTAGTATTTTATAGATACGGTATAGAACGTTTAAGAGATAAAGAAATAAAAGTAAATATTCTAAGTGATGTAGAAATACCAGAAATAATTAAGCCTTCAAGAATTGTTAAGCCACGTAAAATTATAGAGGGATTAGAAATGCCTTATATCAAAAATACTACAAATCTATATAGTTTTTTCGAATATAGTAGAGATATTTCTGAATATCTTAAAGTTGTCAGTAAAACATCAAAAGTATTAAAAACTATTCATGATGATCCAAGAGATATTGTAGTTTGTGATATGAATTTTGATAATATAATGTTTGATTCTGAATATAATATATATTTTTGTGATTCTGATAGTTATTCTGTTTCTGGTATTCCCTCAACCTCAATTGGAAAAAGTTTGGATATTTATTGTAAAAATCGCTCACTTAGTCCAAAATCTGCTGATATTAGATATGATAATTTTCAAATGTTTATTAATTTTTTACAAATACTATTTGCAAAATATATTGAACATATAACTACAGAAGAATATGAAAGATTATGTGATGAAGTATCTTCATTAAGAAATATGAGAAAATATTTTTATAAAACTTTAAAATCAGTAACTGTTCCAGAAGTTCCATATCTTCATGAGTTAATTGATGATGCTGATTTTGATTCTGTAATAAGTTATCAAATGCCAAAACTATACTGTAAAAGTAAAGGTATAGTTGACCATATCAATTGACTATAAAATGTAAATGAACTAAAATAAGAAGTAAGGAGAGATAACCATGGCTTTCGTAGAAAAAAGAAAAGAAAAAGATGAAAATGACTTAACATCTTATGAATATAGACAATTGCAAAAGAAAAAAGAAAAACAAAAAGCAAAAGAAAGAAAAGACGCTATAGTTTTTGCAGGAATGCCTATTGAACAACAAGAAAGAATTCTACATCTTATAAATAATCCAACAACTATGACTACTTATACATTTAGACATCCTCAGAATCCAAGCATCAAACAAGATTGCTATGGTACTGAATATTCAGAATTTAATGGGTTAGAGGAACAAAGAGTAATTCATGGTGTTATAAAAGTTTATGAATATACTCCTGGAGATAATCCAAGAGTCATTGTAGAAGATGATATCTATGTCTATCAACCTCGTTTTGTATCTAGAAGTGGGGTAATGCTAGGTCCACGCTATAAAGAAGATGGATCTTTAGATAATAGTAAAGCATATGCTTATAAAGATATAACATCAGGTATGCCTTATATTACAGATATTCCAAAAAGAGAGATAATTTCTAATAGAAAAATAGATTTTGATTTAAGTAATGAAGCAAATTTCCAAGCTTCTTGTCAAGCAAACTTTAACGATAAGCATAAGGGGTTAAAAAAACTTATTCGTGTTGAATATGATAAGACTCCAAATGGACTACTTAGAAGTGTAGATATTAATAATGTTGAAGAATTAAAAGCTTTACAAGAATATATGGCGAGTAGAAGAAATCTTTATACTGCTGATAGACAAATTGAATACTATATTCAACTTGCTAAAAATGAACTTCAAAAAGTAGAAGAAGTTGAAAAAGAAGTTCAAGAAGGAGTTCATAATGTAACTGTTCAAGATAAGATGACAGAAAGATTACAATCAGTACCGACTACACAAGCACAAAAGAGCATTGAAGATGAAAATGCTAAAATCGTTAATGACTTTTATAAATATGGTAAAGTTCCAAGTTATTCATCTCCTTTATATCATCAAGGAGGAAGAGGAATGCCAGGTGGAAGGATGATGCCACCTCCTGGAAGAAGACCAGGGCCACATGGTCCAGGACATGGCCCAGGGCTTGGACCAGAAATAGGTGGAGGAAGAAGACGTTAAGAAGAATGAAAGTTCTTCTTTTTTTCAGCATTATTTGACATTCTTAAGACAAAAGTCATATTAATAATAAACCTACTATGATATAATTATTAATAGTAAGGTGATAATATGGAATTTATTGAATTTAAGAATGTATTTAAGGTTTATGAAAACGGTGTTACTGCCTTAGCTGATGCCAGTTTATCAATTGAAAAAGGTGAATTTGTCTTTATTATTGGTCAATCAGGATCCGGTAAATCAACATTAACAAAACTTTTATATCGCGAAGAAAAACCTAACAAAGGTCAAGTATTTGTCGGCGGAATAAATGTTGGTAAATTAAAAAATGGTAATGTTTATAAACTAAGAAGAAAAATTGGTGTTGTTTTCCAAGACTTTAAATTACTTCCAAAATTAACAGTTTACGAAAATATTGCATATCCACTTGAAAGCTATGGAATGAAACCATCAGAAATTAGAGAAAAAGTTTTAAGAGCTACAGAAAGGGTTGGTCTTAAAGATAAATTAAGAAGTTTTCCTAATCAACTATCTGGTGGAGAACAACAAAGAGTATGTATTGCAAGAGCAATAGTAAATGAACCAAAGTTAATTATTTGTGATGAACCAACTGGAGATTTAGATCCAAAAATTAGTAAAGAAATCATGGAAGTATTAAAAAAGATAAATGAGGATTTAGGGTCAACAGTAATTATGGCTACTCATGATAAAGAAATCGTTAATAAAATGAAAAAAAGAGTAATTGTCATACATGATGGAGTAATTATTTCAGATAAAAAGAAAGGAAGTTATGTAGAAAATGAAGATGTTTAGAATCATTAGAAAAAGCTTTAAAGATGCATTTAAAAGTGTTTTCAGAAATTTCTCATTAAGTATGGCTTCTATTTCTTGTACATCTATTACTTTAATAATTGTTGCTATATCACTTTTAGTAACTTATAATGTTAATTCTATTACCAAGGATATTGAAGATGTTTTAACAATTGTTGCATTTGTTGATACTAATGCAACAGATGAAGATATCAAACGTTTAGATGAAGATATTTTTAATCTAAGTAATATCTACACAAACGAATATAAATCTAAAGAAGAAATTAAAGCACAGTTAAGTGAAGATGAAGATTTAAAACAAATCTTAGATACATTAGATGAAAACCCTGTACAATCAACTTTTGTTATAAGTGTTAAAGATGTTAGAAAAATATCTGAAACAGCAAACCAAATAAAAGGAATGGATAAAATTGTTTCAGTTAAATATGGCGAATCTTTAGTTAATAAATTAATCTCTATGTTTGATATCATTAGAAATGCTTGTATTGTTGCTGTAGTTGCTTTAATCTTAGTAACGGCATTCTTAATTGGAAACACAATAAAAATAACAATTTTCTCAAGAAGAAATGAAATAGGAATTATGCGTTTAGTTGGAACAAGTAATTTTGTTATAAAACAACCTTTCTTAATTGAAGGTGCAGTATTAGGTTTAATTGGAAGTATTATTCCGGTATTATTAACTATTTATGGTTATTCTTTCCTTTATGATTATGTTGGAGGAAAAGTATTTACTGATCTTATAGTTTTAGTTAAACCTAATGTAATTATCTATCAAGTAAGTCTAGTGTTATTGATAGTTGGTGTTATTGTTGGTATGTTTGGCTCTCTAAGAGCAGTAAGGAAGTATCTAAAAGTATAATGAAAAGATTAGTTAGAATTTCTTTAATTATTATTTTTGCGATTTTTATATCAGTACCAACATATAATGTTTATGCAGCAAGTGATGCTCAAACATTAGCTGAATTAAGAAGAGATTTGGCTGCTTATAAAGCACAAAAAAGTGAAAACACTAAAAAACAAAATGCTACTAAAGCAGAAATTAATAGTGCTAAAAACAGTGTTTCAAATAAACAAGTTGAAATAGAAGCAAACCAAAAAAAGGTTAATGATGCTATTCAAGAAAGTGAACAACTTGAAAAAGAAATAGCAAACGGTAAAAAAGAACTAGCTGAATTAGTTCAAAATTATCAAATTGCTAGTGGTGATAATATCTACTTGGAATATATCTTTAAAGCAACGAGTTTTGAAGATTTAGTATATCGTTATGCGGTTATGGAACAAATAATGAACTATCAAGAAAGTCTTATCTCTACTTGGAAAGATAAAATTGAGTATAACAAACAATTAAAAGTAGATCTTGAAGCTAGAGAAGTAACTTTAAACCAGCAAATAAAAGATTTAGCAAAAGAAATTGATAATTTAAATGATGAACTTGAAGATTATTTTGATATTTCTTTATCAGTAGAACAAGACATTAAATCAACTCAAGAATTAATTACAACTTATGAAAAAATGGGTTGTAAAGAAAATCAAAATTTACAAGAATGTATTGGTGAGCTTGGAGATACAAGATTAATTAGACCATTAAATAAAGGTGTTATTACATCTTTATGGGGATACCGTACACATCCTACTACAGGAGTTGCAAATACATTCCATAACGGAATAGATATTGGAGGTAATTCAGTTGGTACTTCGGTTTATTCGGCAGCAAATGGAATGGTTGGTAAAATAATCTATAAAGCATCATGTGGTGGTAACCAAGTTTATATTTATCACAATATTAATGGTAAAAAATACACAACTGTTTATATGCATTTAAATTCAATTAATGTTAAATTAGGTCAAATAGTTAAAAATTCTTCAGTTATTGGAACTGTAGGAGGACAAAAGGGAACTGGAGATACATGTACCACAGGTGCACATCTTCACTTTGGAACAGGTTCTGGTTGGTATGGGTCTGATTATACAAGTAGTAGTACTTGGAAGGCTAAATCAATAAATCCAGCAACTTTAGTTTCTTTCCCTGGAAAAGGTAAATATTTCTATTCAAGAAATGGTTAGGAGGATTTTATGAAAGAAAGATTAATAAGTGGAATAATTATTGTTGCAATTGTTGCTTTACTATTATATGTTGGAGGAATTTTCTTCGATATAGGTGTTGGAATACTTGCAGTTTGTTCTTTTTATGAATTTATGAAATCAAAAAAAGATTTAATAGTTCCAACTTTAATGAAGATAGTAGCACTAATATGTATGTTGTTACTTATCTATATAAATGTTGATGGACATACATTTGTCTTTGGGCTTAACTTTGAGACAATATCACTTTTATTTTTACTTATATTAAGTCCAACTGTTTTCTTAACAAATCACAAATATAAAGTAAATGACGCTTTCTATTTATCAGCTGTAACTTTATTTTTAGGAACAGTATTTAATTTATTTTTAGCTTTATACCATGATTCAGTTATTTTATTTATCTTTATAATTCTCTTATCGTTTGCAACAGATACATTTGCATTCTGTGGAGGAAAATTAATTGGTAAACATACATTTACTAAAATTTCACCAAATAAGACAATTGAAGGATGTTTAATTGGATCAATTATTGGAACAATTATAGGTACAACCTATTATTCGACATTTATTTTAGATAAACCAAGTAATATAGTAACTATAACTGTTTGTATTTTTATTCTTACAGTTATCGGACAAATTGGAGATTTATTCTTCAGTTTAATTAAACGTGAAAATGGTATTAAAGATTTTTCAAATCTAATCCCAGGACATGGTGGTATCTTAGATAGAATAGATTCTATAATATTTATCCTTATCGCGTTTGTATTTATGATTAGATTCATGTAGGAGGGTGTCATGAGTAAGAAAGAGACAACAGAAGACAAAACAAAAAAGAAAAATGTAAAAGAAGAGATTAAAGAAGAAAAAGAACAATCTGCAATTGTTAGTTTAATTGAATTACTTGCTATTATTGCTTTTGTAATTATTGTTCTAGTATTTTTCCCAAATACAGCTATTTGGAATATAGTAGTTTTATTGCTTATTTTAACAGTATTAATATTTGTGCATGAATTTGGACATTTTATAACTGGTAAAATGTGTGGAGTTCATATCTATGAATTTGCCTTAGGTATGGGACCAAAAGTCTTAGGATTTAGAAGAAAAAATGATCCTACTATCTATACTTTAAGAGCATTCCCAATTGGCGGTTATTGCCAACTTGCTGGGGAAGAATTAGAAGATGATGAATCTTTACCAAAAGATAAGTTCATGTGTAATAAAACTAAACTACAAAGATTATTAATTCTTGTTGCTGGTGTAACAATGAATTTTATTACTGCTTTTGTTTTACTATTTTTAATTGCTATTTGTTTTGGTTCAACTGATCAGTCCAATATTATTGGTAATGTTGAAAAAGGTTCAGTTGCTTACGAAGCAGGAATAAGAGCAGGAGATAAAATAGTTAGTTGTAATGGTTATGAAATAACAACTTGGGATAAATTATCAGTTGTTACTGCTATGAAAAATAAAAATGATTATTATGAATATGTTATTGAACATAAAGATGGAACAAGTGAGTCTTATAAATTAGTTCCAGCAGATTATATCATGTTTGATAATGAAGCTATACGTATAACAGATGAACATACAAAAGAAAAAATATTAGAGGAATATAATAAAAGCGAAGATGAAGTAGTAATCAGCCAAAAAATTGGTGTATCTGCACCATCCGAAAAAAAGTATGGATTTATTAATTCAATAAAATATGCAGCAATTAAGTTTAAAAGTATTGTCGTAACAATGTTAATGATAATCTGGGGACTTATTACTGGTAAGATTGGACTAAATGCTTTATCCGGTCCAGTTGGCATGTATTCAATTGTTGATGAAGCAGCAAAATATGGAATTGAAAATATTATTTATTTATCGGCATATCTTTCAATTAACTTAGGAGTTTTAAATATCTTACCGATACCTGCATTTGATGGTGGAAGAGTTTTATTTGTGCTTATAGAAGCAATTACAAGAAAAAAAGTTAATGCTAAAGTAGAAGCTATAATTCATTCAGTTTGCTTTGTATTATTAATGATTTTAATGTTATATATCACTTGTAAAGATATATTAAGACTTATTTTTTAACATCGAATAATTCGATGTTTTTTTTATTTATTATTGTTTCTCTCATATAAATATGATAAAATTATATAAGAATAGAGGCGGTTGGGATGAAAGCTTTTGAAACTTTTATCGAAAGTGATGCATTTTTTCCTGTTTTAGTGTTGTTACTAGTTGCATTAGTAATCGTCTTTATGTGGATTATTTTATCAAATAAAACTGAAGTTCAACAAAGAAGAGCAAAAAAGAACATTAAAATAGATGAAAGCGCTAAAATAAAGATCGTTTCAGATCAGCCTGCTAAAAAAGTACCTAAAAAGATTGATGAAGAAATAGAAAAACCATCAAGAAAAGAAATCGCGATAGTAGAAGAAGTAGGCGCTAAGCACAGTTATTTTAAAGATTATTTTTCAGATAAACAATCAGATATTGTTGATGATAATAAAGAAGAAGTAGTAGAACCAAGAAATGAAGAAGATATTGAATTAGATAAAGATATTGATACTTTCTATGCAAATCAAGAATCATTTGAAGAGGAGGAAGATCCGATAAAGGTAGCAGAAAATATTAATACGGACCTTCTAGATTTTCCAGATTTGGACACAGATGCTTTTAATGGTATAGATATAGAAAGTGAAATTATTAATTCAGCAAATGAGTATATAAAAAACATTATGAACAAAAAAGAAGGTTGATTAAATGACAAAAATTCTTGAATTTGAATCTGTATATTTAGAATTACCAGATGACTATGAACTTGATGAAGAAGAAAATATAGAAGAACAAGAAGAAATGACTATAACAACTAAACTAAGTTTAGAGGAATTACAACGTAAACTTGAAGAAACTCAATCTTTACATTTATAAGACACATTTGGTTGTCTTTTTTTTGTGTTTATGATAAATTTTAATAAGGTGAGACTTGTATGGCAACATCTAAAACAACGAAGTATGATGCAAACTCGATAAAGATTCTAGAAGGGCTTGAAGCGGTTAGAAAAAGACCAGGTATGTACATTGGTTCAACCGATAAAAGAGGTCTTCATCATTTAGCGTGGGAAATTATCGATAACTGTATTGATGAAATTATAAATGGTTATGGAAATACTGTTAAAATAAGATTAAATGGTGATGGTTCAATCACAATTGCCGATAATGGACGTGGTGTTCCAATTGGCAAACATGAATCAGGCAAATCAGCTGTTGAAGTCATATTTACTGTGCTACATGCTGGTGGAAAATTTGAAGAGGGAAACTATAAAGTAAGTGGAGGACTTCACGGAGTTGGGGCTTCGGTTGTTAATGCTTTATCAAAATGGATGGATGTAACTATTTATCGTGATGGTCTAATTTCTAATATTCGTTTTAAAAACGGCGGAGAAGTTGCAAGTCCATTAAAGAAAATTGGTGAATCTAAAAAAACTGGTACATGTGTAACATTTATGCCAGACTATGAAGTATTTAAAAATTGTCAATTCTCATTTTCAACAATATGTGAAAGAATGCAAGAAAGTGCTTTCTTATTGCCTGCTTTAACTGTTGAACTTGAAAATGTCGACGAAAATAAAAAAGTAACATACCATTATGATAATGGTATATGTAGCTTTGTTGAATATATAAATGAAGATAAAAAAACACTAAATGCAATTGTTCCAATTCATGGTGTTAAAAATGGAATTGAGGTTGATATTGCACTTCAATATACAGATACCTATAATGAATCAATTATCTCTTTTGTTAACAATGTTAAAACAGTTGATGGAGGATCTCATGAAGTTGGATTTAAAACTGGTATAACTAAAGTATTTAATGATTATGCTAGAGCAAATGGAATTTTAAAAGCAAAAGACACAAACTTTGATGGTTCAGACGTACGTGAAGGTTTAACTGCTGTAATTAATTTAAAGATTCCAGAAAAATTATTACAATTTGAAGGTCAAACTAAAGGAAAACTTGGTACACCTGAGGCAAGACCAGTAGTAGAAGCAGTAGTTTATGATACTTTAAAATTCTATTTAGAGGAAAATCGTCAAGATGCCCTAGTGATTGTTGATAAAATGGGAAAATCTAAATTTGCTCGTGAAGCAGCTAGAAAAGCTCGTGAAGAAGCAAGAAAAGGCAAATCTAAAAAAGAAGCAAGAAATTTATCTGATAAATTAACTCCTCCACAAGCAAGAAATCCTAAAATAAATGAATTATTCATTGTTGAGGGTAATTCGGCAGGAGGAACAGCTAAAAAGAGTCGTGATCGTAAATTTCAAGGAGTTTTACCTCTTCGTGGTAAAATCCTAAATACTGAAAAAGCCAATATAGCTGACGCTTATAAAAATGAAGAAATCAATACTTTAATTCATTGCATTGGTGCAGGTGTTGGAGCAGAATTTGATATAAAAGATATCAATTATGATAAAGTAATTATCATGACTGATGCCGATGATGATGGGGCACATATTCAATGTTTACTTTTAACATTCTTCTATAGATTTATGAGACCATTAATTGAAGAAGGACATTTATATATAGCAATGCCACCTTTATTTAAAGTAGAAGAAGGAAAAGACATTCATTATTGCTATACTAATGAAGAATTTAAAGAATATACAAAAGATAAAGAACCAGGTAAATATCGTGTTCAAAGATATAAAGGTTTAGGCGAAATGAATCCTGAACCATTAAGAATAACAACAATGGCTCCAGAGACCAGAAACTTAATCAAAGTTAATATTACTGATGCAGCATTAGCTGAAAAAAGAGTTTCAGTTCTTATGGGAGATTCAGTAGAGCCTCGTAAAGAATGGATAAATGAGAATGTTGATTTCTCATTAGAAGATGATTTTAGAATTTAAAGCTTAATTGTTTAAGCTTTTTTTCTTTGTTAATTTTACAATAATTACTAATAACAAAAATTGAAAAAATGTAAATAATATGATATCTTTTATATATATGGTAGGAGAAATGGATAATGAAAAAAAGAAATATAATTTTAGTAATTTTACTTATGTTAATTGGATTTGCAGCATTAGCAACAAATCTATATATTAACGGTACAGTAAATATTGGTTTTAATGAAGAAGACTATGTAATTATATTTACAAAAGCCAAAGTTGATGGCGTTGATAAAACAAAAGAACAAGGTGTTATAGAAGATGATGGTAGAACACTAAATTTTGAAACAAAAGAATTAACTCTAGTAGGAGACAAATCTATATTAGAATTTGATGTAACAAATAATTCTAAGAACTATGATGCAAAGGTGGAATTCAGTTGTGAACTTGAAAATCCACAATATTCAGAATACTACAGTTATTCAGAATCTTTACCAGAAATAGTAAGGGCAGGAAAGACAATAAGTGGCTATGTAGAAGTAAAATTAGAAAAATCAAGCGCAGAATCATTTGAAGAAAAAATAGTATGTACAATAAAAGCAACCGCTTTAGAAAAAACTGGAACTGAAGAATATGAAGAACCAATAGAAATAGAATATAGTATAGTTAGTGAAACAGGAACAATAAACGATATAGGAACAGAGATTCAAATAGATGGAGAAAACTTCTACGTAATAGGAGAAAGCACAGATACTAATACAGTATATTTGCTAAGTAAATTAAATTTAAAAGTAGAATCAGGACGAAATACAAAGGAAGTTCAATTAGCACCAGAACAAGCTGATGTGTCAACATATTCTGATTTTGGTGCGCTATTTTCAAAATCAGCATATTGGACTACTTTATCATTATGTACAAGTGGATATCCATGTAATTTAAATGGAAAATCATCAGAAGATGCTACAGCCATAAATGCAGCAATAGCCTATGGAAATAGATTTAAAGTAATTGGAAGATTAATGACAATAGAAGATCTAGATAAGTTAGTAACAATACCAGGAAGTGTAGAGAAGCCAAGTTCTGCAAAAATTACAAATAAATCAACAGACACAGACAGCAAATTATTTAATATAGTAAAAGGAACGGAATCAGGAACTGGTTTTTTAAATTATTATTTAGGTGATGCTAGCGATACTACCAACGTTTGGTTGATTCGTGGTGCAGATGCTCTTTCTGACTTGTACAACTTCAATAGTGGTGCTATAGGAGCCGCTGGAGTTCGACCAGTTTTAGAAATATCTAAGACTTCACTAGTACTTGCAGATTAGTAAAATAAAATCAAGATGAATTAATAAATTCATCTTTTTAAATTGTTAAAAAATATGGTAAAATATATTTAGAGGTATGCTTATGGAAGAAGAAATAAAATACTATACAGTTTCACAATATAATCAAGCTATAAAGAATTTTCTTGATTCCAAAGAAGAATGTCAATATGTTCATATAAGAGCAGAAATTTCAAACTTCAAAGGACATACTAGAGGTCATTTATATTTTACTTTAAAAGATGAAGAATCGCGTATAAGTGCAGTTATGTTTTCAACTCCTGCAAGTAACTTAGACTTTGTACCCAAAGATGGCGATGAAGTACTAGTTGATGGAAGAATAAGTGTTTATGTACCAACTGGTGCATATCAAGTATATGTTGAAAAGATGAAATTATCTGGCAATGGGGATTTGCTTAAGAAGTTTGAAGAATTAAAGAAAAAATTAATGGATGAAGGTTTATTTGATGCAATTCATAAAAAGCCAATTCCAAAATATCCTGCGCGTATTGGTATTGTAACTGCACCAACCGGAGCAGCAATCAGAGATATCTTATCAACAATAAAAAGAAGATATCCATTATGTGAAACAATTCTTTTTCCATCACTTGTTCAAGGGGAAGAAGCCAAGTTTGATGTTGTAAGGCAAATTGAGGCAGCTCAAGAATACGATTTAGATGTATTAATAGTTGGCCGTGGTGGAGGATCTATTGAAGATTTATGGGCATTTAATGAAGAAATAGTTGCAAGAGCTATATTTGCATCTAAAATACCTATAATATCAGCAGTTGGTCATGAACCAGATTTTACAATAGCTGACTTTGTTGCTGATCTTAGAGCACCAACTCCAACAGGAGCAGCAGAAATGGCGGTACCTAATCTAGTTGATCTTATTAATTATATAAATCAAATTGAAATAAGACTTAATAAAAATATTTCAAATAAGATAGAATTTTTAAAGAAACAATTTATTAGTTTAAGTGGAAGTTATGTTTTATCTAATCCGCTTGCAACATTTGAAATAAAAGAACAAAAACTTGATACTTTAATCAATCAAGCTAATCAATCAATATTACATAAACTTGAAAACATAAAAACTAAGTTTTCGGGACTTGCAAGTTCTAGAGTTTTACTAAAGCCAGAAGAATTATTTATTGCTAGTAATAATTCATTAGAATTATTAATAAATAAACTCGAACTTTTAAATCCTCTAAGTGTTTTATCAAAAGGATATACAGTTGCAAGAGTAAATAATAAGATTATTAAATCTGTTAAAGATGTTAAGAAAAATGATAAACTTAATTTAAAATTTATAGATGGTGAAATAGAAACTGAAGTAAAGGAAGTGTTATAAAATGGCGAAGACAGAAGAAAAGAAATTTGAAGAATTAATGACTGAATTAGAGGTAATTGTAAAAGATTTAGAAAATGGTAATACAGATTTAGATGAATCAATTAAAAAATATACAGAAGCTATGAAAATAGTTAAAACTTGTAATGATAAACTAAAGAATGCAACTGAAGCCGTTAATAAAGTATTACAAGAAAATGGTGAACTTGCTAATTTTGAAATCGAATCTGAATAATTAAAAAAAACAAGAAGACTAAGAATTTAGTCTTTTTTTGTATAAATTTGTTATATTTTGGCACAATATAAATGGTGGTAGTATGAAAAAAACAATAAAAATGTTACTTATTTCACTATTATTATTTAGTCCAATAAATGTTTTAGCTTATTCAGATTATATAATACCTGGCGGAGAAAACGTAGGTATTGAAGTAAAATATGAAGGAGTTTTGGTCATTGGTTTTTATAAAATAAATGATAAATATAATAAAAATGATATAGAGGTAGGAGATTATATTACTCATGTTGAAGATAAAGAAATAAATACAATAGATGAGTTAGTAACTAATATTGAGAATTATCAGAAAGATGGTAAAGTTAATTTAACAATTAAAAGAGGAAACAAAACAAAAATAATTAACTTTAATCTAGTATTAAAAGATAATGTCTATAAAACAGGTTTATATATAAAAGATTCAATTACTGGAATTGGAACACTTACATATATTGATCCAGACACTGGTATTTATGGTGCTTTAGGTCATGAAATACTTGAGTCAACAACAAATAAACAAATTGAGGTAAGAAGTGGTTATATTTATCAAAGTGATGTTTCTAGTATTGATAGATCAACTAATGGAAACCCAGGTACTAAAAATGCTAAATTTTTCTATAATAATAAATACGGAGATATTTTAAAAAATACAACCTATGGAATATATGGTAACTATAATTCTTTATCAAACAAAGACAAAGTTAAAGTAGCAGAACCAAGTGAAGTAAAAATAGGTGAAGCTACAATTCTTACTGTAACAGATGCATCAACTGTAAAAGAATACAAAATAAACATTACCAAGGTTGATAAACAAGCAAAAATAAAAAATATTTATTTTGAAATAACAGATCAAGAGTTACTTGAAAAAACTGGTGGTATAGTTCAAGGAATGAGTGGTTCACCAATCATGCAAGATGGCAAAATAATAGGCGCTGTTACTCACGTAGTTGTTGAAAATGTCAAAAAAGGTTATGGTATATTTATAACTACTATGTTAACTGAAGGAGAAAGACAAGAGTAATGTTGTCTTTCTTTTCATTTTTACGTATACATGATATAATTTATATACTAGGATGTGTTTAATATGATAAGAGTTTTAACTAAATCAGATTTAGAATTATTAATAATTTTTTATAAAAAAATAGATAAATTCAATGAAGAAAGTATTAGAGCGTTATATGATACGATTAATGATACAAAAATACTTATTGGAAATGTTATAAATAATAAAATTTCATCTATTTTAACAGTTGGAATAATAAAAAATAATTATTACCTACAGACTATTAACATGATAAATGACGATTATGAAGAAATAAAAGATTTAATCAATTATGCAGTTAGTGAATTAAGGCGCGATGAACGAGGATTAAATATTATTTATGAAAATTTTCCTTATAAAGAAATAATGCATGATATCATGATTGACGCTGGCTTTAAATGTAATTTTATGAACTTAGTTTATGTTGCGGATTCAACAAAGGTAGAACTAATAAAACCAAATATTGCTTTAAACGATAAAAGTGAAGACGTTAAAAAATATATTTACAAAAGCATAGTTGATATTATTAAGATTAATGATATATATTTTGGAACAGAGAGTCTAATTCCAGATATTAACACTATTAATTTAGAAAATACAAATGTTGCCGTAATTAGAAATGATCAAGGCATTGTAGTTGGAACATTACGATTTGGAATAGTTTCAGATTCTTTATTCATATCTGGAATATATGCAGATAACGAAGAAATATATAAAGATTTAATTACGCTTGTTAAAAATTTAACAAATAGAAACATTGAAGTAGGTGTTTTTCCCTCAAGAGTTAAACTGATTAATACACTTGAAAATCTAGGATTTAAAAAATTTCAAACAGATTATATTTTAAAACTAAATTAACCAGAGTTTTCGCTTGTTTTTTGTAAAGTAAGAGTATAAAAATTAATTATAATAACAAATAAAGACGAGTTTATACTATAATTAAATTAGAATAGAGGTAATAATATGAATACTGAAATTTTAACAAATAATGGTGTAGATATTAATAAAGGATTAGAATTACTAGGCGATATGGAAATGTATAATGATACTCTAAAAGATTTTTTAGAAGAATCGAATACACGTTTACCACAAATACTTGAATATTGTAATTCTAATGATATGCCAAACTACGCTATTTTAGTTCATGCTATGAAAAGTGATTCAAAATATTTAGGATTTGATAAATTAGCAGAATTATCATATAACCACGAAATGGCTAGTAAAGCAAATGATACAAACTATGTTAATGCAAATATTAATGAATTAATGACAGAAGCAAATAGAGTTATCGCAGTAGTAAAAGAATATTTGGGGGTATAGTTATGCAAATAAAAGAAATATTTGAACATATTCCTTCAACTATTGCTTCTTTATTTTCATCTATTTACTGTGTAAGTAAAGATGATGATAAAGCATATTACATTGAATATACCGGAAATGAGCTTAAAATTTTATCAGAAAACAAATATGATTATTTTAAAAATGAATTAAGTAAGTATAATAACTTAATTGAAGAAATTGAGAATAATTCTAGTGTAAAAAAAGTTGTTAATAATGAATTAATTGTTTATACAGAAACAAAAGATAAATATAAAATAGTTTTATTAAGTAAGTTAGTAGAAGATGTTACTGATAATACTGATAAGCAAACTATTTTAATTGCCGATGATTCACCAATCATAACTAAGTTTTTCACTAAAACATTTGAAAATGATTTTAATGTATTAGTTGCCGCAAATGGCGAAGAAGCAATTAAATTAATCAATGATAACTTAAATTCTAACTTAGTAGGTGCATTTATTGATTTAATGATGCCAGTAAAAAGTGGGTATGATGTATTAGAATATTTAAAAGAAAATAATTTATTTGAACAGCTACCTGTTTCAGTAATAAGTGGTGAAGATAGCCAAGATGGTATTCAAAAAGCAACATCATATGGAATTATTGATATGTTACAAAAGCCATTTGATGCTAATGCTGCTAGAGCTATAGTAAATAAAACAATACAACATAAAAAATAAGACACAAATGTGTCTTTTTCTTTGTCTAATTTTCACTAGTTTTGTCGAAGGCGTTGAAATATATTTTTAATATGTCTAATATATTCACCCGAGGAGCGCGAAGATGCTTATCACTCTGACCTCAAGTTAATTATTCAAGGGGTTTTGGGAAGTAAAAGGAGTGATGTTATGAGTAAGAACGAAATGTCCTTAGTGATATTTTTACTATTATTTATAATAATTTTTATCTTGTTTTATAAGTAATTATAAAATAAATAAAAAAGCATCTTTATTCATTTGAATAAGATGCATTAGACAACAGTGCTAAGCATTAACTTGAAATGTAACGCTTCTCACATTTACATTATACTATAATATACATTTATTATTCAATATATTGGATGAAAATACTAACTAAATTGAGTATTTTATGTTAATATATTGACGAGGTGATATTTATGGGTAAAATCATAATTATCAAATATGGAGAACTAACAACAAAAAAAGATAATATAAACTTTTTTATAACAACTTTAAAAGATAATTTAAAAATGTCTTTGGAAAACTTTGATACAGAAATAAAATATGATAAAGGTCGTATGTTTATTTATGCGGATGAATCTGTTATTGAAAGTGTAATAGAAAAATTAAAAAAGACATTTGGAATTCATGAAATAAATATAGGTTATGAAATTGATGATACTGATATCGAAGTTGTTAAATCATCTTTACTTGAGCTTATTAAAGATAAGACATTTGAAACATTTAAAGTAGTAACTAAAAGAAGTGATAAGACTTATCCAATAAATTCTATGGAAATATCACGTATTTTAGGTGGCGTAGTCTTAAAAAATAAAGACAATGTTAAAGTAGATGTTCATAATCCAAAAACTATTATCAATGTTGAGATAAGATTAAATAAAGCTTATATCTATTTTGATAAGATTGAAGGTATTGGTGGATATCCTGTAGGAGTTGCCGGAAAAGGTCTACTTATGTTATCAGGAGGAATTGATTCACCAGTTGCCGGATATTTAGCATTAAAAAGAGGAGTTAGGATTGAAGCCTTATATTTTGAAAGCCCTCCACATACTAGTGAGGCAGCAAAGAATAAAGTAATATCGCTTGCACGTGAATTATCTAAATATTCTGGTTATGTTAAATTACATGTTGTTAATTTTACTAAAATTCAAGAATCTATTTTAAAAAATTGTCCTCATGAATATTTAATTACTATTATGAGAAGAATGATGTATAGAATTTCTGAATCAGTAGCTAAAAGAAATAATTGTAAAATAATTATTAATGGAGAATCAATTGGTCAAGTTGCCAGTCAAACATTAACTAGTATGGCTTCTATTAATGAAGTTGTTAGTATGCCAGTTATAAGACCAGTGGCATGTTTAGATAAGATTGATATAATAGATATTGCTAAGAAAATAGAAACTTATGAAATCTCTATTCAGCCATATGAAGATTGTTGTACAATTTTTGTACCAGATCATCCGGTTATTAATCCGGTTTCAGGCCTTTGTGTCGAATATGAAAAAATGTTTAATTATGAAGAGTTAATTCGTGAAGCAATTAAAACTATTGAAACTATTAAAATAGAAGATAAAATAAGCGAAGAATTTGAGAGTATATTATAAGTAAACAAAACTTAAACATCTTGTTTTAAAGATGTTTTTTTTATATACTTATACTAGGTGATAATATGAATATTAAGGTGGTTATAGTTTGGTCATTTGCCATTGTTTTATTATTTGGTCTAGGTCTACTAGGTTATTTAAACCAAGACATACTTTTATTTAAAGATGAGCCATATGTACCAATAGTTGATGAAGGAACTTCATCAGTTACATGTACTAATATTAAAGATGCATATGAAAGTACTTATAGATTCTCGCTTAAAAATGATGTTATAGATAGAATATCTATTATCTATAAAAACAAGGAAGAAAATATTGATGCTTATACATCAGCATCAAATATTAATCAAGCAATTACATCAGAAAAACTTAATGGTTTGAGTGCTTTAATGAGTGGAGGAACATCTGATTTTTCATTAACAGTAATAGTAAACCCAAGTGACTATAATAAAGCACGTGTTGAAGAAATGACAGAGGATTATAGTCGCATTCTCATGGTAATTGATTCAATTACTGATCTTGATTCATATAAACAAGCAATAAATCAAGATGGGAATACTTACACTTGCGAATAAAACGATTAATACTACCCATAATATAAATGGGTGATATTATGTTTGAAAAAACAAGTGATATTAAAGATAAAAGTGAATACCAGAAAATTGTAAGTGATTACAACAATAATTATGGTTTTAACTTTGGTATTAATACAATTACAAATAAAATACTCAAAGATAAATTTGACAATATTGGCAATAAAGAGTTAAGTATTAAAAAAAGATAAATGATATCTTTTTTTTATGTGTTTATTTTGTTATAATACCTTTGAAAGGGTGAAAATTTATGAAAATATTAACAGTTAACGCTGGTAGTTCATCATTAAAATTTAATTGTATTGAACTTCCAAGTCAAGAAGAATTAATCAGTGGATATTTTGAGAAAATAGGAATGGATGGAAGTTTCTATAGCATCAAAATGAATGGAGAAAAAGTTAAAAAACAAGCTGAGTTAAAAGATCATACTGATGCAGTATCTTATTTAAAGCAAGAATTACTTGATAATAATATAGTTGTATCTCTTGATGAAATTGATGGTGTAGGTCATCGTTTAGTACATGGAGGAGACAAATTTAAAGATTCTGTATTACTAACTGATGAAGTAATAAAAGAGTGTGAAAAATTTAATGATTTAGCACCACTTCATAATCCTGCAATGATTAAATGTATTGAAGCATTTAAAAGTGCACTTCCAGAAACTCCAATGGTAGGTGTATTTGATACTTCATTCCATCAAACAATTCCAGAAATCAATTATTTATACTCAGTACCTTATTCATGGTATAAAGATTTTGGAATTAGAAAATATGGTTTCCATGGAACTAGTCATAAATATATAACTAAGACTATGAAAGAACTATTAGGTAAAGATAGCATTAATATTATTAACTGCCATATTGGTAGTGGAAGTAGTATTTGTTGTATTAAAGATAGTAAAAGTGTTGATACAACTATGGGATTCAGTCCAAATGCTGGATTAATCATGGGAACTCGTTCAGGTGATATTGATTATTCAGTTATCCCATTCTATATGAGTAAAACTGGTAAGTCTATTACTGAAGTTGATAATATTTTAAATAAAGAAAGTGGACTTTTAGGTATAAGCGAAAAGTATTCAGATCATCGTGATATTGAAGACGCTATGGCTGAAGGAGACGAAAAGTGTATTTTAGCTAATGATATGTGCGTTAAAAGAGTAGTTGATTATATTACTAAATATTATGTAGAATTAGAAGGAAATGTTGATGCTATCGTATTCACAGCTGGATTAGGAGAAAACGCTCGTGAATTTAGGGAGAGTATTATTAATAAATTAAACTGCTTAGGAATCAAAATAGATGCAGAGGTAAACATGGGTATTGCTTCTTATAAAGATATTCATGAAGGAAAAATATCGGCTGCTGATTCTAAAGTTCCAGTTTATGTAATTCCTACAAACGAAGAATTAATGATTGCTTTAGATACATTTGAAATAATTAATAATTAAAGAATAGTTGGGTAGTGATATCTTGTCAAATTCAATATATAAACAAATATTAAAGAAAATTAAAGAGTATGATGAAATAGTTATTGCACGTCATATTGGACCAGATCCAGATGCAATAGCTTCTGAAGTGGCGCTAAGAGAAATCATAAAATATAATTATCCTGAAAAGAAAGTTTTTGCTGTTGGTACATCTGTATCACGTTTTAAACATATTGGTTCTTTGGATAAAATTGATGAGTCAATTCTTGCACATGCTCTTTTAATAATTCTAGATGTTCCGAAATTCGATAGAGTTGATTCGGCATATAAACCAAGATATGATTACACAATTAAAATAGATCATCATCCATGCGATGAAGTAGTATGTGATTTAGAACTTGTTGATACTGAATCTTCAAGTACATGTCAACTAATTACTGAACTAATTTATAATACAAAACTAAAAATCAATAAAGATATAGCAGCAACTTTATATTTAGGAGTAGTAGCTGATTCAGATCGTTTCTTATTAAGTTATACAACTCCTAGAACTTTAGAATTATGTGCAAAACTTTTAAATGATTATAAGTTTGATTTAATGCCTCTATATGATAATTTATATGAAAGAGGAATAAACGAAAGAAAATTCGAAGCTTATATTATAAATAATTTAACTATAACTGAAAATGGTTTTGGATACATAAAAGTAACAAATGAAATAATTAAAGAATATGGAGTTGATTCATCAACTGCTTCTAATATGGTTAATAATTTAAACTTTATTAAAGAACTTAAAGTTTGGGCTTTCTCATCATATGATGAAAAATCAGAACTATTTAAAATCAATATTAGAAGTCGTGGTATTGTTATTAATGAAATTGCTGAAAGGTTCAATGGTGGAGGGCATAAATTTGCATCAGGCGCAAGACTAAAGACGGAAAGTGATGTTGACGCATTGTTTAAAACATTAGATGATGCTTGTAAAGAATAAAGATAAGGAATTAGATTTAATCTAATTCCTTTTATTATTTAATGAAAAAATAGTTTTTTTTTAGTATAATGTAAGTAGGTGATAAAATGAAAAACTTAAGAGTAGTTTTTATGGGTACTCCAGATTTTGCTGTACCAGTATTAAAAAAATTAATTGAGTGTACTAATGTTGTTTTAGTTGTTAGTCAACCTGATGCAATCACAGGAAGAAAAAAAGTCTTAACTAAAAGCCCAGTTAAGGTAGTTGCAGAAGAAAATAATATTGAAGTTTTCACACCGGAAAAATTAAGAAATGAATATGAATATGTAATAAATGCAAAACCAGATATTATTATCACTTGTGCTTATGGACAAATTGTTCCGGCTTCTATTCTTGATTATCCTAAATTTGGTTGTATAAATGTTCATGCATCAATCTTACCTAAATATCGCGGCGCTTCTCCAATAAGTGAAGCTATTAAAAACGGTGAAGAAAAAACTGGTATAACAATCATGTATATGGATGAAGGAATTGATACTGGTAATATTATTGCATCAAAAGAAATGCCAATAGAAGAAACAGATACGCTTGGAACTTTATCTCAAAAGTTAAGTGTTCTAGGTGCTAAAACTTTAATTGAGACATTACCAAACATTATAGAAGGTAAAAATGCTAGTATTAAACAAGATGAAGAATTAGCTACATATGTTAAAATGTTAAAAAGAAGCGATGAGAGAATAGACTTTAACAAAACCAGAAAAGAAGTTTATAATTTTATTCGTAGCTTAAATCCAGCACCATCAGCAAATGCCATCATTAATGGAGAAGAATGGAAGATTCTTGAATCTCGTGTTGGAGAAGAAAAAAATGTTGAAGTAGGAGTTATTACGTCTGTTAATAAAGATAGCTTTGCTATTGGATGTAAGGACGGAGAAATCTTAATAACAAGAGTCAAAATGGCCGGTAAAAAAGAAATGTTAGTTCGTGATTTATTTAATGGCTATGATAAGAATAAATTACTGAATCAAAAAGCAGGTGATTAAATGAAGAGAAAAAATGAAGAAGTAGAAAATGAAAAAGTAAAGGTAAGTAAAATAAAACTTCTAAGAATGAACTATAAAGAAAATCCTGCTTTTAGAGCATTAGTAAAATTACTATTATACTTTATTTTCTTTGCTGTCATTATTTCGGTTGTTGCGTTTAATGATATACCTTCAGAAAGTAATTTGAAAGATACTACCAAAAATCCAGCTGAAGAAGTAGTAGAACCAAAAAATTATAAAGATATGTTAAATGAAACAGTGCTTAATAATAATTTTTTTAAATATGAAATAAATATTAATGGAGAAATTAAAATACTAGAATATACAATTTTAAATAATAATTTTAATGGCACTTTAGAAACAAGCAATGGAGTTACTAAATTTGAGTTTAAAGATAATAACTTCTATGAAATAAGATTTAACGAAGAAATACAAAATAATGAATTGTTTAATGGATTAAATCTAGAATACATAAATATCTATTCATTAATATCATTGGTTTCAAACAGTAAAGCATTAAAAATGATAAATGATGATAAAACAGTTTATAATTATACAATTGATGCATCAATTATAAGTGTAACAACTAACGAAGAAAAAATAGAAAAAATAGAAATAACTGAAGAAAATAGTATATATTCTATATTAGTTTAACTATAGGAGGATGAGCATGAAAAAGTTCGTTAATGCACTAACAATTAGTAGATTACTTGCAACGTTTATAATGCCAGTTCTTTGGTTTCATATAAATCCAATTTATTTAATTATTCTTGTCTCTTTAATATTATTAACAGACTTCTTTGATGGATTTTTAGCAAGAACGTTTCATGTTCAAAGCTTATTTGGAATGATTATGGATGTTGTAGCTGATAAAGCTTTTGGAATAATGATAGTTTTAATATTATCTGGAATAAATCCAATATTTTATATTCCATTATGTCTAGAAATCTTAATCGCGCTTATTAATTTAACTGCAGCTATCCTTGGAGCTAGAACAAAATCATCATTCTTAGGAAGAACCAAGATGTGGTTCTTAGGAATATCTATCTTCTTTGGAATACTTGCAATTTTCAAAAGTGAAATACTAGGTTTTATCCATGTTGAAATTATTTTAGATTTCTTAAATTACTTAGTTATAAATATTGATAGTATTTTATTTGGATCTGTATTCTTAACAGCTGGTACTGAATTTATGGTTGCTATAGATTATCTAAGACGTATTTTAAAAGAATTAAAAACTAAAAAAGAAAAAGTTAACTATAAATTAAAACCAAAAGATGAACTGATGATTGCTTTGTTTGATACAAAACATTATACAGAGCATAAATATGAACCTATATCAAATCATATATTTACAAAATAAATATTTACCCTTTACATGGTTAATTATCTTTGTTATACTTTATTTAGCAGATTTAAGTGGGCAGAAATTCCCACTTTTGTTATTGTTTAGGAGGAATTTATGGATAGTATATTAGCAAAAGTTGAAGAAATCATCACTGAGCCAATGAAAGCATTAGACATAACTGTTGATTCTGTAACCTGGGAAAAAGAAGGCAAATACAATTACTTAAAAATCGTACTTGATAAAACATCAGGTTTAGACATTGATGCAATTGTCGAAGCAACAAACATTATTAATCCTATTCTTGATGAATATGATTTAATTGAAGACGAATATATATTAGATATATCTAGTAAGGAAAGAGGTTAGAATTATGAACGGAAAAGAATTTATAAAAGCATTAAAAAATATTATTGAAGAAAAAAATATAGATGAAGATACAGTTTATGATGCTATGGAACAAGGTCTTATTACAGCTTATAAAAAGAACTATGATTCAAAAACTAATGTTAAAGTTTTAATTGATCGCGAGTCTGGTGAATTTAGAGTAATAAGATACTTTGTTGTAGTAGATGATTATATTGAAGGAGAAGAATCAACTGATGAGGAAGGAAATATCATCTATTTAGATCCTGAAATAAATGAAGATGCTCAATTACTACTTGAAGAAGCTAGGGAAATAGTTCCAGACATTAAAGTTGGAGAAACTATTGAAGAAGAAGTTACACCAAAAGATTTTGGACGTGTTGCAGCTTCTACTTGTAAACAAGTAGTTACTCAAAAAATTAGAGAAGCTGAAAGAAATTCAATTATTGAAGAATTCTCTGATAAACAAGATGAATTAATGGTTGGTATTCTCGCTATGGAAGATGTAAGAAATTACTATGTTGATTTAGGTAGAACTCGTGCTATTTTACCAAAATCTGAAATGATTCCTGGTGAAGAAGTTAAAATGGGCTCATCAATTAAAGTATATATAACAAAAGTTGAAGCAACAAATAAAGGACCACTTGTATTATGTACAAGAAAACACTATGGCTTTGTTAAACGTTTATTTGAAACTGAAATACCAGAATTACAAGACGGTACTTTAGAATTACATGCAGTAGCTCGTGAAGCTGGTGTTAGAAGTAAAGTTGCAGTATCATCTACAAATGATAGAATTGATCCAATCGGTACTTGTATTGGAGAACGTGGTTCGCGTATTTCTAATATCTTAAGTGAGCTTAATGGCGAAAAAATCGACTTAGTTTTATGGAGTGAAGATAATGCTGAATTTATTAAAAATGCTTTATCTCCAGCTAAAGATGTAATTGTTTCAATAATTGAAGAAGAAAAAGCAAGAGAAGCTTTAGCTATTGTTACTGATGAAAACTTAAGTTTAGCTATTGGTAAAAAAGGAATCAATATTAAACTTGCAAGTAAGTTAACTAAGTTTAAAATAAATATCAAAACTATGACTCAAATTCAAGAAGAAGGAAACGCTGAATAATGAAAAAAATACCAATGCGCATGTGCATTGTATCTAGGGAAAGATATCCTAAAAAAGATCTTATCAGAGTTGTAAAAACGGATACTGGAGTTATAGTTGATGAGACAGGCAAAGTTAATGGACATGGAGTATATCTAAAAAAAGAACTATCCATAATAGAAACAGCTCAATCAAAAAAAATACTTAACCATGCCTTAGAAACAGAAGTGCCTGATAGTTTATTTGATGAATTAAAAGAACTAATAAAATAAAAAAAGAAAGAAGAGGTGTTTATATGACAGTTGAAAATTATGCACAAGAGATGGGTTTTGCTGTTCAAGATGTTTTAAATAAATGTAATGAACTAGGTATTAAAGTATCATCGAGAGATGATGTCTTAGATGATGAAGCTATTATCATGCTTGATAATACAATGAACTTAATCAGTACTAATGAAGAACTTAATTTTGAAGAAACTGATGCAATTGATGATGTTGTTGAAGATTTAATGTTAGATGATAACTTAAAATCTATTGATAAAAAACATACTGTATCAAAAGAAAAAGTTAAGAAAAAGACCGAAATACAAAATTCCAATAAAGAATTCCTAAACAAGAAAAAACAAATGTATAAGAATAAAGAAAAATTAACAAGCAATACTGTATCTACTCAAGATGATACCATAGTTGTTTATAAAGAAGGAATGAGTGTTCAAAATCTTGCAGATGAGTTAGGTGTTCCAGGTGTAGATTTAGTTAAAAAGCTAATTACTTTAGGTATGATGATTAGTTTACCTCAAGCAATTGATTTTGAAACAGCTGAACTTTTAGCAAGCGAATATAATAAAACTCTAAAAAGAGAAGAAACTCAAGATATATCTAATTTTGAAAATTTTGAAATTATTGATCGTGATGAAGACTTACGTCCACGTCCACCAGTAATAACAATCATGGGACATGTTGACCATGGTAAGACAACTTTACTTGACTATATTAGAAATTCTAATGTTGTTGATGGTGAAGCTGGAGGAATTACTCAACATATTGGAGCATACCAAATTGATTATAATGGTGATAAATTAACATTTATTGATACCCCAGGGCATGCTGCATTTACTGAAATGCGAGCTCGTGGAGCATCAGTTACAGATATAGTTATCATAATCGTATCTGCCGAAGATGGTGTAATGCCACAAACTAAAGAAGCAATTGATCATGCTTTAGCAGCCGAAGTTCCAATCGTTGTAGCAATCAATAAAATTGATAAGCCAGCTGCAAATCCAGATCGTATCATGACTGAAATGAGTGAATACTCAATTACTCCAGAAGAATGGGGTGGCACAACACCATTTGTTAGAATTAGTGCTAAAACTGGAGAAGGAGTTGATAAACTTCTTGAAACAATTTTAGCTATAGCTGAAGTATCTGAGCTTAAGGCTAATCCAACAAGATATGCATTGGGCACAGTTATTGAATCAAGAATTGATAAACAAATGGGCGGAGTTGCTACTATATTAATCCAAAATGGTACTTTAAGATTAGGAGATCCAATTGTTGTTGGTACAAGTTATGGACGTGTTAGAACTCTAAGAAATGACTTAGGTAAAGATATTGTTGAGGCTGGACCTTCAACACCTGTGGAAATCACTGGTTTATCTGATAATCCATCAGCAGGAGATAAATTCATGGCATTTGAATCTGAACATGAAGCTCGTTCTATTGCTGAAAAAAGAGCAATTCAAGCTAAAGAAAGAAGTTTTGTAAAACCAACACTTTCATTAGACGAATTATTTGCTCAAATCCAATCAGGTGTAAAAGAGATAAATGTTGTACTAAAATGTGATGTTCGTGGTTCAGAAGAAGCTGTTAAAAATTCATTAGAAAAAATTGACGTTGAAGGCGTTAAAATAAAAATTATTAGAAGTGGCATTGGAACTATTACTGAATCTGATATAGTTTTAGCTCACGCAAGTAATGCAATTGTTATTGGATTTAATGTTGTACCTAATAATAAAACTAGAGAAGTTGCTAAAGAATATAATGTTGAAATGCGATTATATACAATAATTTATAAAGTTGTTGAAGAAATGGAAGCAGCTATGAAAGGTATGTTAGATCCAGAATTCGAAGAAGTTGTCTCTGGTACTTGTGAAGTAAGACAATTGTTTAAATATTCTAAAGTTGGAACTATTGCCGGTGTAATGGTAACAAGCGGTCTAATTAAGAATAATTCAAAAGTACGAGTTATACGTGATGGTGTAATAATTTATGATGGTATTGTTTCATCACTTCAAAGAGGAAAAGACTCTGTTAAAGAAGTAAAAAATGGTTTTGAATGTGGTTTAACTATTGAAGGTTATAATGACATTAAAGAAGGAGATACATTCGAAACTTACGAAATGGTCGAGGTTAAAAGATGAGTGTTAAAATAGAAAGAATCTCAAGTGAAGTTTTAAGAGTTTTATCAGAAATTATGCTACTTGAAGCAAAAGATGAAACTTTAAAACATATAACTATAACCGATTGTGTAGTTACAAATGATTTAAGTTTTGCAAATGTTTATTACACATATATGGGTGATGAACCATTAGAAGATGTTAAAAAGAATCTTGAAGTTGCAGCTCCATATCTTAGAACTGTACTTGCAAGTAAAATAGAATTACGTCATACACCAGAGTTGAGATTTTTCTATGATGAATCTATTGAATATGGACAAAATATAGAAAGAATTATTAATAAACTACATGAAAATGAAAAAGAGTAATAGAAATATTACTTTTTTTTGTAAAAATTATGAACTTACTAAAAGCACATTTTTATATTAATGTGAATACAGATGAAGGAAACTTCATAAAAAATGGAACATTCAATATTTCAGTGTTCGATGCTACCAAAAAGTTTGGATTTGCACCTAACTATACTGAGTTAGGTACTGTTTTAATTTAAGGTCAAAGATAATTAATTTTAATGAAAATAACAGAAGTGAAAAATCTGTTATTTTTTTATGCTTTTCAGCGTATAATCGATATAAATAAAGTTTTTTTCTACTTCAATTAATTCTCTTTTCAAAACTTGCTAAATTTTCCGATTTATGCTATTATATACAGCAATTTATGGGGGTATTTGTGATGTCTAGAAAAATATTAACTATAAATTTTGATGATGAAACAAAAGAATATACTGATGGGTGTGTCTTTCCTAGTGACATCTATACTTTTTTATGTTTATCAAATACGAATTTTAAAGATAAATTAACAAGTGAAGAATTTTATCAAAAAATCAAAGAGAATTTAGAACATGATTTAAAAGTTCCATATGATGAAGAATCTGCAATATTTATCAAAAAGGAATTAGATAAGATTAATGCATGCCCAAAAGAAGAATATTTAAATGATTATAAAACAGTTAAATTTGAGTCTGATAAACCACATGATTATTTAACATTCATTAAGGAAAACTTAGATTTCTTAAGTGATAAAGATATTATTTTACCAGGTTTATTTAATCTAACAGATGATGATTATTTACATGTCACAAATCCAAGTAAAAATATGAAAGAATATTTTCCAAATGCAAATATTTATCTAAATGTTGATGGTGATTGTTTAATTTCAAGTTTAGATGATTATAAAAAAGCTTATGAAAAAATCTATAATATAGTAAATTTAATTAAATCATTAAACTTAAGTCCATTAGAACAAGTAATGTTTGCTTATGATATTTGTAAAGATAGACAATTTAAACAAGGAACAACCGAAGAAGAAATGTATAAATCTTGTGATTTAATAAGCTCATTAAATGATGAATTTATTATATGTGCTGGATATGATGCAATATTCAGAGCAATTTTAACTAACCTTGGCATTTCTTCTAAATCTGTTATCTTAGAAGGAACTTCCGAATTTAATAAAGAAGGTCACGTAAGAACTGCAGTATATATTGATGATCCAAAATATAATGTAGAAGGTCACTATTTCTTTAATGTTACAGCAGATGCTAAAAAAGATGAATCAGATGATTATAAAAATAAATATGGTTTCTTTGCTCGAACTTTTGAAGAAATTATTTTAGCTGATAAACTAAAAGGTTTTGCTATGACAGAAGAAAAATACTTATATCCAAATTATATTTATGAATTATTTAAAGGATTAAAAGATACTTATTCTTACACTGATTTTATTAAACTAAGAACTAGTAATAAATTTAATTTTTATTTAAAAAACTTAGGAATTCCTCAAGTGAAAATTCAAAGCGAAGGAAATAAAAAAGAAGATTTAATGAAAGCTTTAGAAAGAATATATGAATCATTTAATAGACCAGTTGAACCTGAAACTTTCGTTGAACTTTTATATAATGTTAGAAAAGCAGAGTATTGTTTAAATCCAAATAGTACTCCATTTTCAATTGAAGATTTAAAAGAGGGAGTAAAGATAAATCAATTCTCTCGTATATTCTTGGATCAACAAACAAAAGAATATATAGCCAATGTTTTACAAATTACTGAAAGAGAATATTTAGAACGCGAACAAGATAGATTATTTAGAAAAACATTAACACAAGAAAAAGAAATTGATATAACAGCAACTAAATTAATTAAATAAATTAATAAATTTATATAAAAAAATATTTTTCTTATCGAGTATTAGTGATATAATTTATATAAGGTGGGTAAAAATTATGGGAATGAACAGCAATGGATTTAATCACAATAACATTTATAGAAATAACTATGTAGATTTTGAAAAGAAATCAGACGGTCATAACGAGGAGTTATCAACTCCAAATGCCCAAATTAATGAAAATACTTTTGTTGCAATATCAGATACTAATTTTGGCTCAACATTAGAACAATCTCACTATTTAGACTGTGTCTTTGATTATGTTGAAACATATGGTATACATGATATTGTTCATTGTGGAAACTTACTTCAAAGTACTTTTGCTCCTTTAAGTGAGCAATATAATACTGCTCATAGACAAGTAAATCATGTACTTGAATTATTTCCTGAAGATATTGATACTAAAGTACATATATTACTAGGTGCCAATGATTTTCATGCACTTAAAAGGAAACCACATGTATATAAAATATTAGAATCTAGAAGAAGTTTTAATATAATGGGATATAAAAAGGCTAATATTAAGTGGGGAGAATATATATTTTCCGCTTTCAGTTATATTCAAAGCGTACGTTCTAGATGTCCCGATATAAAGACAGATTTTAATTTATGTGGCACTACACATTCTTTGAGTATTGAAGGAAAAGATATTTTTATGCCGCCATTATCTATGGATGTGAGAAATGTCCACAATGAAAACTTTTATCCAGGATTTATAGTTGTTCATAAAAACGATAATGAAATAATATTCACTTATTATGCATTTATTGAAGGGCGTTATATTACTAAATCAGAAGAAGTAATCAAACCAGATAATAATGTTAGACCAACAAATCTTGGAGAAGTTTTAAAACTAAGACCAAACATTAAAAAATAAGGTGTGATAAAATGAACGGAGTTTTACTAGTTAACAAAGAAAAAGACGTAACATCAAGAGATGTAGTAAATGACTTAGTTCATTTTTTTAATACAAAAAAAATTGGTCATACTGGAACACTTGATCCAATCGCGACAGGTGTTTTAGTTGTAACTATTGGTAAGTATACAAAACTAAATGATGTCTTAACAAGTACCTATAAAGAATATATTGCAACAATGAAGTTAGGAATTAAAACAGATACTTTGGATATCACAGGTAAAGTTATAGAAGAAAAAAATGTTTCACTAACAGAAGAAGAAATAACAGGATGTTTTAAACACTTCATTTGTAAATATGAGCAAGAGGTACCATTATATTCAGCAGTAAAAGTCAATGGCAAAAAGTTATACGAATATGCCAGAAAAAATGAAAGTGTAGAATTACCAAAAAAAGAGGTTGAAATAAAAAGAATTGAATTATTATCAATGAATGAAAGTGAAGTAATATTTAAATGTTTAGTTTCAAAAGGAACATTTATTAGAAGCTTAATTCGTGATATTGGTGAATATTTAAATATACCAACTACTATGTCAGATTTAATAAGAACTAAACAAGGAAAGTTTAATATTGAAGATTCTTTTGCAGTTGATGATATAAGAAAAAATAAATATAGTTTACTAACTCTCAAATATTTATTAGATGTTGAAGAAATTGAATTAGATGAAGAGCTTTTCAAAAAAATAATTAATGGTCAAAAATTTGACTATAAAAGTCAGAAAGATTTTCTTCTATTTACCAAGAATAATGAAGAAGTTGCTCTTTACAAAAAAGATAATGACATTTATAGAATGTTTATAAAACTTATATAAGGAAAGTTTATAACTTTCTTTTAATTTGACTAATATTATAGATAACATTATAATAAACCGCAGGTGATTTTTATGCAGTACTATAATCACGAAGGTAAAATAGTTAGTTATAATGAAGAAAAAAGTACAAAAAAAATAGAAGCACGAACCGCTGAAATTCACTTCTTTAATGGTTATATACTTAAAAAGTATTATGGATATACAGATCCAGTAAATCGTATAGTTTTAGATGTTTTTGAAATATTAGATAGAATTGATGACAGACATTTACTAAAGGTAACTGAATTACTTATTAGAAAAGATAGATATAAAGAAGAGGCATCCCTTAGATATAATTTTACTAATTATCGAATTGATGCATATACAATGCCAATAATAAGAGATGATAAAGTCGATTTATTTGATATAAGTATTGAGTATATTCTTGAAATGATAGAAGAATTACAAAATCTTTTTAAAGTTTTAAGTACTTATCACATTGAAGTACAAGATTTAACTGATGAAAATGTTATTTTACAAAAAAATAACATAGTCCTTATCGATTGGGATAGATATAGAATATCCAAACGTGATGAACACGATATTTTAATTAACAATATTGATGAACTTGTAACATTATTTTATGATTTATTATATTACAAATGTAGAAATAATAGAGAATGTGAAAAAATTGGCAAGTTATTATCTATAAATATTAATAATAGTAAATCTTTATCTTTAAGATTTAAAGATGAACTTAAAGGATATAAAACAATTAATGAATACTTACATAAAAAATAAGTATTCTTTTAAATTTGACTAATATTATAGATAACATTATAATAAACCGCAGGTGATTGGCATGGAGTACTATAATCATGAAGGAAAGTTAGTTTCCTATAATCAATCCGAAAGTAAAGAATCAATGAACGGTGGTTGTTCAACTCTTTATGTGTTTGATAATTATATTTATAAAAGATACCTTATTTTTGTACCCAAAGAGAATCGTGTTAACTTTGATATTTTTAATGTATTAAATAAAATTGATAATCGTCATTTATTAAAAATTAAGGAATTACTAATTGAAAAAGAAAAATATGATATCAATAAAACTTCAAAAGAAAACTTTTCTAAAACACCACCTGATGCCTATATTATGCCAATACTAAAAAGAGATAACAGTAATATATTTGATAGAAAAGTTGAGTTTATTTTAGAAATGCTATCAGAAATAGAAGAATTGATAGAAATAATTACTAATGAACATATTCTTTTACAAGATATTAAATTATCTAATGTAATTGTAGAAGAGAATAACATTGTATTAATTGATTGGGATAAATATAAATTTGTTAGTTATGAATTAAGCAGAATATTAAGTGCCAACCAATATCAAGTTATAATATTATTTATTGCATTATTAACACATAACTGTGAAAGTTTTGCTCAAAAAAGAATAATCATGGGTTTATTCGATAATATTTCGGTTGGTAAAGAGTCTTTAGCTCCACAATTAAAAAGAAGTTTAAATGGATGTCAAACAGTTCGCGAATATATTTATAAGCACTAATTGTTCATGATATAATGCAATTAAGAGGTGAACATATGAGTAAACCAGTAATTGGCATCATTACAAAACATAAGAAAGAAGATAATGTTAGATTAGATACTTTTATTCGTGATGAAGTACAACAAGCTATTTTTGATAATGGCGGAATAGCTATTGGAATACTGCCACCAAATGAAGGTAAAGTTCATGCAACTAATGATTGGGCGGTTAATTTAACTACAGAAGAAAAACATAATTTTTATGAACAGCTTGCATTATGCGATGGAATTATTTTGCAAGGTGGAAACTACTTAGATGAATATGAATGTTTTATAGCAAAACATTGTTATGATTATAACATTCCAATTCTTGGAATCTGTGCAGGCAAACATATTTTAGTTCGCGCGGTAGGCGGGGAAATAACAAGTGTTGGAAATGGTAATCATTATTCGGAAGAAAAATATGTACATAGTATTACAGTTGCTAAGAATTCAAAATTCTACGAAATTGTTGGTGCACCATCTTTAATGGTTAACTCTAGACATAAAAATAGAACTCTTAATACACCACTAGATGTTGTTGCTGAATCACCTGACGGAGTAATTGAAGTAGAAGAAGATAAATCAAAATTATTTTATTTAGGCGTTCAATTTCATCCAGAAAGTTTATATAAAAAAGATGAAGCAATGAATAATATCTTTGTTAGTTTTATTAAGGCATGTGAAGAATATAGAAATTCTAAAGATAACTAATAATAATTAGTTATTTTTTTAATTATTTATGTCAATTAAGTCTTATTTTATTGCCTAGTAACAGTCAAAATTGTTATAATATAGAAGTACTGGAAAGGATTGATTTTATGAAATATGTATATTTATTCCAAGAAGGTAATGCAAACATGCGTGAATTACTTGGAGGAAAAGGTGCAAACTTAGCCGAAATGGCAAATTTAGGATTACCTGTTCCTAATGGATTTACAATTACAACAGAAGCATGTACTGCCTACTACAATGATGGCAAAGAGATTAGTGAAGAAATTAAAACACAAATCTTTGATGCTTTAAAAAAATTAGAAGAATTACAAGGTAAAAAATTTGGAGATGTAAATGACCCACTACTTGTATCTGTTCGTTCTGGAGCAAGAGCTTCAATGCCAGGTATGATGGATACAATTTTAAACTTAGGTTTAAATGATGAATCAGTAGAAGGATTTGCAGCTAAAACTGAAAATCCAAGATTCGCTTATGATTCATACAGAAGATTTATTCAAATGTATTCAGATGTTGTTATGGAAGTGCCTAAAAATTTCTTTGAAAAAATAATTGATGATATTAAGCACGAAAAAGGTGTAAAATACGACACTGAATTAACGGTAGAAGATTTAAAAGAATTAGTTGTAAGATTTAAAGCTGTTTATAAAGAACACATGAATGGGGCAGACTTCCCACAAGATCCTGTTGAACAATTAATGGGAGCCGTTAAAGCAGTATTCCGTTCATGGGATAATCCAAGAGCGATAGTATATCGTAGAATGAATGATATTCCATCTTCATGGGGAACAGCTGTAAATGTTCAATCGATGGTATTTGGTAATATGGGTAATACTTCTGGAACAGGAGTTGCATTTACAAGAAACCCATCTACTGGAGAAAAAGGGATTTATGGTGAATACTTAATTAATGCTCAAGGTGAAGACGTTGTTGCTGGTGTTCGTACTCCAGAACCAATTTCAAAACTTGAAACTGATTTACCTGAATGCTACGCTCAATTTATGGATTTAGCAAACAAACTAGAAAACCATTATAAAGATATGCAAGATATGGAATTTACTATCCAAGAAGGTAAATTATATTTCTTACAAACAAGAAATGGTAAACGTACTGCGCAAGCAGCAATTAAAATTGCTTGTGATTTAGTAGATGAAGGTATGATTGATGAAGAAGAAGCAGTAATGCGTATTGAAGCTAAATCTTTAGATCAATTATTACACCCATCATTTAATGCTGATGCCTTAAAGAATGGCGAAGTTATTGGTGAAGCCCTACCTGCAAGTCCAGGAGCTGCAGCTGGTTATGTAGTGTTTACAGCTGAAGAGGCTAAAAGATTAGGCGTTGGTGGAAAAGGAGACAGGGTTATCCTTGTAAGACTTGAAACTACACCTGAAGATATTGAAGGTATGGTAGCTGCTCAAGGTATTTTAACAGTTCGTGGAGGTATGACTAGCCATGCAGCAGTTGTTGCTCGTGGTATGGGTACTTGCTGTGTATCTGGATGCGGTGAAATTAAAATAAATGAAGAAGAAAAATATTTTGAATTAGGTGGATATACATTCCATGAAGGAGATTATATTTCTCTTGATGGTTCTACTGGTAAAATATATAAAGGTGATATTGAAACAGAAGAAGCAACTGTTGCTGGTAACTTCGGTAGAATTATGGCATGGGCTGATGAACACCGTAAATTAGGTGTAAGAACAAATGCTGATAACCCAAGAGATACTAAAAAAGCTGTTGAACTTGGAGCCGAAGGTATTGGTTTATGTCGTACAGAACACATGTTCTTTGAAGATGAAAGAATTCCAGCAATTAGAAAAATGATTATTGCTGATACTGTTGAAGAAAGAGAAAAAGCACTAGATGCATTAATTCCTTTCCAAAAAGGTGACTTTAAAGCAATGTATAAAGAATTAAAAGGATTACCAATGACAGTTCGTTATTTAGATCCTCCTCTACATGAATTCTTACCTCATGAAGAAGAAGCAATAGCAGAACTTGCAAAGGATATGGGAATTACTAAAGAAGAATTAAAACAAAAAATTGATGATTTACATGAAGCTAACCCAATGATGGGACATCGTGGTTGTCGTTTAGCAGTTACTTATCCGGAAATTGCTAAAATGCAAACAAGAGCTTTAATGGAAGCAGCTATTGAAGTTAAAGAAGAAGATGGATACGATATTATTCCTGAAATCATGATTCCTTTAGTTGGTGAAGTTAAAGAATTAAAATTTGTTAAAGATGTAGTTGTTGAAACTGCCGAACAAGTTAAGAAAGAAAAGAATTCTGATATAGAATATCATATCGGTACAATGATTGAAATTCCAAGAGCTGCTATTACAGCTGATGAAATTGCTGAAGAAGCTGAATTCTTCTCATTCGGAACAAATGACTTAACACAAATGACATTTGGTTTCTCAAGAGATGATGCAGGTAAATTTTTAGATTCGTACTATTCAACTAAGATTTATGAATCCGATCCATTTGCTAAATTAGATCAAACTGGTGTTGGAGCACTTGTTAAAATGGCAGTAGAAAAAGGAAAAACTACTAGACCAAACATTAAGTTAGGTATTTGTGGAGAACATGGTGGAGAACCATCAAGTGTTGAATTCTGTCATAATGTAGGATTAACATATGTTTCTTGCTCACCATTTAGAGTTCCAATTGCTAGACTTGCTGCTGCACAAGCTGCAATCAAAGAGAGTCGTAAAAAATAAAATAACTATCAGACTAAGATTTAAAAATCTTAGTCTTTTTGATTGAACACTAAAAATATCTATAATTTGTTAATGATTATTTTGAAATGAAAATAATATAGATAGATTTACTTTTTAACTATTTCGTGATATGATTTTTTATAAAGAAAGATGAGGAATATAAAATGAAGGTTTTAAAAAAATATTGTTTAATAATTATGATTATGGTATGTTTAGTTTTAACCGCTTGTGCAAAAGCATCTAAAGAACAAAATGTTGCAGGAACATTAGAAGAAATAATGACAAAAGTATATGCTAGTGTTCCGGAAGAAGAAAGACCAATGGCTTTAACTAATATTGAAGTGACTGATGAGAATATTGAAGGTTTTTTAGGTACTTCAGATATTGAATATGATAGTATTTTAGCATCTGAATCGATGGTTGGTTCAATAGCTCATTCTGTTGTTTTAATTCGTACAAAAGAAAATGCTGATGTAAATGCAATAAAGGCAAAAATTAAAGAAAACATTAATCCACGCAAATGGGTATGTGTAGGTGTTGAACCAGAAGATGTGATAATTGAAAATAAGGGTAATCTAATTATTATAATTGTTATTGAAGATGAAAATATTAGAAATAACATTAATAAAGAATTTAAAGGTCTTTAATTAGACTTTTTTTCTTGTAGGAGGATTTATGGTATTTTCAAGTGTTCTTTTTATATATTATTTTTTACCAATTGTAATTATTTTTTATTTTATTGTTCCAAGTAAATTTAAAAATTTTGTTTTGCTTTTATTTAGCTTAATATTTTACTTTTTAGGAGAACCTAAATACGTAATTATATTAATTTCTTCTTGTTTAATTAATTATTATTTATCTAAGTTATTAGGAAAAAGTAAACAACGTAAAATAGTATTATTTGTAGCTATCTCTTATAATGTAATTCAGCTTTTAGTTTTTAAATATATTGACTTTTTTATAACTAATCTTAATAACCTTTTCAATCTAGAATATCCTTTAACTTATATTATAATGCCAATAGGTATTAGTTTTTTTACATTTCAGAATTTAGGATACATAATTGATGTCTATTTAAAAAAACATGAACCATCAAACCGCTTGATTGACTATATGACATATATATGCCTATTTCCACAGTTAATAGCAGGTCCTATTGTAAGATATATTGATATTGAAAGAGATCTTAAAAATCGCAGTAATTCTTATGCAAAAATTTCAAGAGGAATAAAAAGATTTGTAATAGGCCTATCTAAAAAAGTTTTAATTGCTAATGTTTTAGGCGAATTTGTTAAATTAATAATTACAGAAACAGTTCTTGCTTCCTGGATAAAACCTATTTTATTTACACTACAAATATATTTTGATTTTTCAGGATATTCTGATATGGCGATTGGTCTTGGTTATATTTTTGGTTTTCATTTTAAAGAAAACTTTAATTATCCTTTAATTGCTAATTCTATAACAGACTTTTGGCGAAGATGGCATATATCTTTATCAAGTTGGTTTAAAGATTATGTCTACATCCCATTAGGTGGAAGTAGGGTAAATAAATTTAAATGGTTTAGAAATTTGTTTATTGTTTGGTTTTTAACAGGATTTTGGCATGGTGCTAATTGGAACTTTATTTTATGGGGATTATACTTTTTTGTTATTTTGGTTATTGAAAAATTATTCCTGCATAAATACTTGGATAAAACCAAAGTAATTAAATATATTTATACTTTATTTATAGTTATGCTTAGTTTCTTAATATTTAGTACAGATTCGATTTCAAATATTTTGTTGGAATTAAAAAATATGTTCTTTATAAGTAAAATTCCTTTTTCTGATAATGTCATAATTTATTATTTAAGAAGCTATATGGTAAATATTATTGTTTCAATTATATGTTCAACGCCATTAATAAGTAAGATTGCTAATAAATTAAAAGAGGGGAGACTAAAAAAATTATATATTTTTATAGAACCTCTAATTTATCTTGGCTTACTTATTTTATCAACCGCATTCCTAATTGATGCTTCATTTAATCCGTTTTTATACTTTAGATTTTAGGTGACTTTTATGAAAGAAAAATTAATAGTAATTCTATTTGCAATTTACATATTTGCATTCTCAATTTTAGGAATAGTACTTCCTAAAGATATTTATAGCTACAATGAACGAAGAAAATTAAAAGAATTTCCTTCATTAACACTAGACAATACTTATGTTAATAAATTAGATGCATATTTACTTGATCACTTTCCATACCGGGATTTTTTTCGAAGTATAAAGGCTAATTTTAATTATAAAGTTTTAGCTCAATTAGATAACAATAAAATAGTTATTAAAGATGAGTATATTTTTAAATTAAACTATCCAACAAATCAAAAATCAATTGAAAACTATAAAAAAAATATTAAAAAGTTATTAGAAAATTTTACAGAAAATAATAAAGTTTATATGGTGATCATTCCTGATAAAAATTATTATTTAAAAGATGATAACTTATTAAAACTAGATTATAATTATTTAGAAAAAGAATTAACAAAACTAGATATTAATTATATTGATATTAAAAATCTTTTAAACTTAGAAGATTTTTATAAAACTGATACACATTGGAGACAAGAAAGACTTATGAAGATTGTCCAAGAACTTAATAAACAAATGAATATTCCATACGAAGAACAAGATTTTAAAGAAAATGTTTATTCTTCTTTTTATGGTGTTTATTATGGTGAATCAGCAATTAATAAAAAGCCAGATACTCTAATTTATTTAAATAACTCTTTATTAGATTCATTAAAAGTAACATATTTAGAAAATCCAAAGTTAACTACAATTTATAATTTAGATAAATTAAAATCTAAAGATAGTTATGAGGTTTTCTTAGATGGTGCAAGTTCATTTATTGAAATTATTAATGAGAATAGTCTTACTGAAAAAGAATTAGTTGTTTTTAGAGACTCTTTTGGTAGTAGTATTGCACCTCTTCTAACACCATATTATAAAAAAATAACTTTAATAGATAATCGCTATATTGATAGCAATCATTTTCTTGAAAAAATAATATTTAAAGATCAGGATATATTATTTTTAAATAGTACACTTTTAATAAATGAAAGTTATACTTTAAAAGGCTAAGCTTTATTCTTAGCTTTTTTATTTATTTAAAAGAAAAAGAAGACATTTTATCGATTGTTTGATAGAATATAGGCAATTGGGGCGAAATAATATGGCAAATACAAAGAAAAACACACAAAATGAAGATTATGATACTATCTTATCTGCTAGTTGCTTGCAAGATTATTTAAAAATTATCAAAAAAACAAAACCAGCTACTAGGAAAGAAAATGATGAGATGTTTTCTAAATATCAAAACGGCGATTTGGCAATCAAAGATTTAATAATTAAAAAGAATCTAAGTTTAGTAGTATCTATAGTGTTTGAAATTGGTGGAAATTTATCTGATGAACAAAAACTTGAATATATTGAAAGTGGAACTATCGGACTTATAGAAGCTGTTGATGCATTTGATCCAAGTAGAGGAACTGCTTTTTCAACCTATGCAACATATTATATCGAAATGAGAATAAACAGTTACCGTTATCATAATAAACGTTTAATAAGAAGACCAGCTTATATGGAAGTAGCCTTAGCTAAATATAATAGGTTGATAAGTGAATACGAAAAAGCTGGAAAACCATTACCATCTAGAGATGAAATTTGCACAATCCTTGAAATCTCCAAAGAAGTTTTAAAAAGAATAGAAGAAGATTATAAATTAGAAGCAAGCAGTTTAGATGCAGCTGTCAAAAATGATGATGAAAAATCTGACGACCTAAGCGAGTTTGTAGGTGTAGAAGAATCGGGCTTTAATTCTCTATTGGACGAAATAATTCTAGAAGAAATTATAAAAACTCTTAAATATAATACTAATGAATACGAATATTTTATTCTTTACTATAGAATGATAAGTTCAGAACAAAAATCTTGTGCTGAAATTGGAAATTACTTTGGTTTATCAAGAGTAGCAATTTATAATGTTGAGATGAAATTAAAATCAAAAATAAAAGAAATGTTTGATGAAAATCATGTTTTAAAAAGAGAATTTATAGATGAAGTAAAAATGAAGTTCCCATTTGAAAGTATTAAAGTTACTCCAACATTATTAGAAAACTATACTTTGTATTTCTATTTAAGGGAAAATTTTTTTGCAAAAGATCAAATTATCTTAAAAGAAAAGTTAATTAGTAACCTTACTTTTGATATTAGAAGAGTAGCATCTGAGATTATGGAAAGCGAAGAATATGTTCGTGAGAAAAGTATAGATATTGATAGACTTATCAGAAAAACTACAAATGATATCCGCTACCAATTATTTTCTAATAACCTTATAAAAAGTTTAAAAAATAAAATATATTTTCTAGATTTAGATTCGGATTTAAGTGATTATTTTGATATAAGAAAAATAATAAATGATTATTGGCAAGATAAATCACTTAATGAAGTATTGGAAGCATCATCTTTATATAATATTCAAAGTGATGAAAATTTAATGAATTTAATTAATAAGTTTTATGGGTTTGTTCCCAAAAAAGATATTAGCTTTAATAAGGAACGTTTAGAAAGAGATGTTAATTACAGTCTATATGGTTTTGCAAAAAAAGATTTGCCTATTGAAAAATTTTATTCAGCGTTTTTAGAAAATCAAAATAAATTTACTTCTAGAGAAAGAGACTTTTTAAATGCCTATATATTTAAAAAAGAAGAAGTATCTGAAGATCCTTCTAATTCATGTATGATCTATGATTCATCTGTAATTGATAAATTAGTTCTTCTTTACTATAAAACAGAAAATTATAAAAATGATAATTTTAGTTTAGAAAAGTATAAGTTCGTGCGTGATGAATGTATGAATAATATAGGGGAAAGAGGAATTATGCTTCTAGATCTTTATTATGGCCTTAATGGGGATAGTATGCTGATTAGAGAAATGGCTGAATTTTTAAAAGAATATGAAGATGAAGTAGAAAAAGATTTTAGAAGAGCCAAAAATAATGCCATATCAATATATCTCGGCACTAGTCAATATAGTTTTGAAAAAGATAAAGATATTTATGCAAGTATTTTAAATGACGAAAACTTTGTCTTAGGGAGTCCTCATTTGGAAATAGCTAAAATGTTTTTCTTAGATGGAAAAACGTATGATGAAATTGCAAATCTATATGAGATAACACCTAAGCTTACCCAAAGAAGAGTATCAGAGTTAAATAAATATGCATGCACAGTTATGGATTATTATCGCTTTGGTATTACAAGTACAAAAAAGAATTACCCAAAAGAATTTTTAATTAGTATTTTAAATAAAACTGAATATGATGAAGAAATGAAAGATATTTTAACTACTTATATAGATAATAAAAGTTCTGTTATTACAGCAGAAATTTATCAAAAAGATCTTGAAGAAGTTCGAAATATCATAAGAAGATTTAATAATTTAGTTAATAAGATTGCTATTTCGGAAGTTGATGTAACTAAAGAAGATGTAGAAGCAGCTGTTTTAGAACATGATTCAACAAATATATTAAGCGAAAGAGAAAGAATTATTCTCTCACTTAATTATGGTTTAAAAAACATATATAATCCATCTGGCAAAAAGAAATATCCTATAGATATAGCAGAGCAATTGGAAATTAATAGTAATATTGGTTCTGTAATAAAAAAAGCCAAAGAACATGTATCTGCACACAAGTTAGGTCTATTAAAAACAGCAATAGATTTTATTGATCGTAATAAGTTAGAAACTGTGCTTAGAGATCAGAGACTACCATTAAATGAAGAAGATAAAAATATAATTATTAATGCTTATGGTTTATATGATACAGAGTATTTATCAATTAAAGAAATTTCTTTAAAGTATAATCTTAGAGAACCAATAGCAAGAAAAAGATTATATAGGGGGATAATAACTATAAATAAATATCTAAATCAAGAAATTGATAAGGCAGTTTTATTTGAAGTAGACATAGAGCCTTATTTAAAATATTTTATTATAGAAGATAGGGAAATTTTAACTCTTTTATATAAAGATAAATTAACTCAATTAGAGATACAACAGAAATATAATCTATCCCATCATCAATTTGATCTTTTAATGCAAAAGATGCTTATGCACTTAAGTGATTTAAAATCAGGTTTGGCAACTGGTATTGATTTTGATTATTTTTGGGATAATGCCCTAGAGGAAGATATACCATTTTATGGTAATAAAGAGTTAGCAGTTGAGTTATGTTTCTTACATTATGAAAAAAGATTGACGCGAAGTGATATTGTTAAATATCATCACCCAGAATTAAGTGACAACGCAGTAGGTGAGTTGATAAGATCATTTACCGTTGCAATTATCAAACATCAACATGGTATAAGAAAAGCAAATGATTTTTCTTATGAGGAAGTTGCTGATTATTACAATAGACATAAAGATAGTCTTGGAGCTGTTAATACAAAGATTTATGGACTTTATTTCAAGAAAGTTCAAAAAAATGGTCCTTTTGCTAAAATACGACCAAGAAAACTTATTACATATGATTTAATAAAGGAAAAATTCCCTGATCATTTTAGATTAGATAATACTAATCCAGATCAAGTAAGAGAAATTTTAGGTGATTATGGAGATACGCTTTCGGAAGAGTCAAGAGAAACTCTAGAATCGTTATTTGGTGTAACCCATGCTAATTTGTTAAGTGATGAAGAATGGGAGCAAATTATTAATTTCTTAGGATTTCTTCAAATAAGGATTGAAAAAGATAATCAAAAAATAAAAAAAGATGTTTTAGAAGAAAGTAATAAAACAAAAAAGAGAAAAGAATTAAAACAGTAAATAAATAATTAAAAAAATAATAATTATGATATAATTTAATTGAAGGTGATGTTATGAAAATTTTAAAGAACGATTTGCAAAATGAATTAAACTTAAGAACTGAAAAAGATTATCCAGTAAAAGGTGTTGAATTTATTGATATCACTCCTTTAGTGCTACAAAAGGATACTTTAAAAGAAATTACTGATAAATTTGTAATTGAATTAGGTGATAAAAATGTTGATTATATTGTAGCACCTGAAGCTAGAGGATTTCTATTTGGTGCAGCAGTTGCTAATGAATTAAATGTAGGTCTAATATCTGTAAGAAAAAAAGGAAAATTACCTCCATCAACTGTTGCAAGACAAGTAAGCTATGAAAAAGAATACGGTGCTGATATTTTAGAACTTCCAAAATTAGTAAACGATACTTATGAAAATAAGAATTTTTATATAATTGATGATATATACGCTACAGGTAATACTCTAAAAGCTATTAAGGAAGCCATAATTGCTTTAGGTGGTAATGTTGTTGGCGAAGGAGTAGTTATGAACATCGTTGAATTAAATAATAATAAAGAGTTATTCTCTTTAATTGATATTAATGAGGATTAAGTTATATTATTTCACTTACAAATGAGTTTTGTAAGTGTTTTTTCTTGCAACTATTTACTAGACTTTGATACAATAATTATAAGAAATGGGTGGTTTTAAGGTGGCAACAAGAAAAAAAGTTGACAAAGTAAAAGAAGAATTTGAAAGAAAAATTGAAATATTTAAAAAGAATAATGCAGCATTATGTGATATGCTTGCACTTTATAGTTATTTTGTAATTCATGAAAAAAATTTTGATCCAGCAGGTTATATTACACTAGAAGCGGTAATTAAAGATTTAGAAGATCCAGATATTAACGTTCCTTTCAAGGCAGACACTTTAGAATCTATGGTTGATTATTGTTGGGAACAAGAACGTGATTTGCTAAGAGAACTAAAGGAAACTAAATATTATAAAAGATTAGAATCTAAAATACGTGAGGATTACCGTACAAACCAAATAAGAATGTTCTTTGCAGTTGATCATACTTGTTCAAAGCAAGAATTATTAAAAAAGCCATATGATTTCATTGGGAATTTATGTGAATATTCATGTAATTTTATAAGCGAAATTTTATGTTCCGATATGCCAGTGAATAAAAAAATAGATGTTTTTTATGATGTGTTAATGTATTATATCAAAAACTACTATAAATCAAAATTGGAACATCTTTTAAGTCCAACGGGTGCTGGTCATGATTTATCAAGAACAAAATATACAGATAAAGAAAAAAAGATAAATAAACTATTAGAATCTTTTAAAAATGCTATGGATAAAGATATAGAAAGAAAAAAGAATTTATTTGAAGCAATAGCGACTACAGATGCATCTATTAGTGCTAGGGTAGATATTCTTTGCTATCTAGAAAGCAATAACATAGTAGATTTTATGAATCTAACACATACTGTAAAAATTGATGGCCAAAAAATGAAAGGATCTATAATTACTTGCATTAGCAATAATAATCTAGATAACTTGAAACAACTATATGAATTGGATGAATATAATAATCTATCAGAAAAAATTAGACGAGTTGATGATCTTTATATTTTATCATCAATAAGCATATTTCAACTTGCTTCATTTATTAAATTATCAAATTATAATACAAGTATAGAAGATATTAGATTGATAGCAAAAAGAGTATTAGAATATCAAATTGATTTAGGAAGAGTACGTGAAGATGTAATAGCTGATATAAAGGATGCAATTATTCATAAAGCCAGAGATAAAAAGGAATTTAAAATTTATTGTGAATTAGCTGATTTATTTATAAAAGAATCAGATTATAAACAATATAAAAAAGATCAAGAAGAAAAAGAAACTCAAGAAGAGAAAATTAGAGAACAACAAATTGCGGAATTAGAAAATGCTCAATACCAATTATACTTGAGACTTTATAATATGAATGAATCATTACAAGAACAAGTACCAGGTAAGAAAGTAATTAAAGAATTAACATTTAAAAAGCCAAGTAGCGAAAATTAATAAAAAGACAGCTTATAAATGAAGTTGTCTTTTTGTTTGTATTTTTAATTTTCAACCATAATATTAATGGTGATATTATGGAAAGCAAAAGTGTTTGGAAAATAAATGAAGCGAATGACTTCAAATCGTTAAACAGAAGTATAAATGTTGATATAGCTATTATTGGTGGTGGAATAACTGGTTTATCATGTGCTTATTTTTTAAAAGATGAAAAATTTAAAGTAGCCTTATTTGAAAAAGATAAACTTTATTCATCAGTTACAGCTAGAACAACAGGAAAAATAACATTTTTACAACAAGGTCTTTTAACAAAAATTAAACACATTTATAACACCAATACGGCTATTTCATATTATAATTCTCAAAAAGAAGCAATTAATATTCTTGATAGCATTATAAAAAAGGAAAATATTGACTGTGATCTAAAAAAGGTTAGCAGTTATTATTTTACAAATGATAAAGCTAAAGTTAAAAAAATTAAAGAAGAAAAAGATATTTTAGAAAGATGTGGAGAAGAAGTAACTTATAATTATAATTTACCTGATGGATTAAACCTTGAATTTGGTATAAGTTGTGATAATACTTATGTTTTTAATCCAACAAAGTATTTGAATTCTTTAAGTCAGATTATAAAAGATAAAATAAGTATTTATGAAAATAGTAATGTAACTAAAATTAATAGATTAGATAATCATTTTGAATTAATTGTTAATAATCATAAAGTAAAGTGTAAGAAAGTCATTATAGCCTCACACTATCCATACTTTTTATTTCCATATCTTATGCCGCTTAAGTGTTATTTGGAAAAGTCATATATCGGAGCATACAAAGATGAAAGTGACATAAACTTTAGTGCCATTAATGAAGGCAAACCAACTTTATCAATAAGATATGTTGAAGATGATATTCTCTATAAACTAATACTTACTAATTCAGATAATTTGGCTATTAATAGTAATGATCAAAAAAACTTTTCCGTACTTATGCAAGGGAAACCATCATACCTTTGGTCAAATGTTGATATAATAACTAAAGATTATATGCCGTATATTGGTGCAATTGAAGAAAACTTATATATTGCAACTGGTTACAATACTTGGGGAATGACTAATGGAACTTTAGCAGGTTCTATTATAAAAGACATAATTATGAATAAAGATAATGAATATATTAAATTATTTTCTGCCAAAAGGCATGATAACTTAAATACTCTAATTAGATATCCCTTATTTATTGCATCGAGTGCATATTCATTTATATCATCAAAATTAGTGAAAAATAAATCATGGTATAAAAGCAATATAGAATTTAAAAAGATAAATGGTGAGAATGTTGGCATTTATCATGATGAAAATGGTGCTTATTATATAGTTAAAAATAAGTGTCCACATCTAGGTTGTAGTTTGATATTTAATGAAATAGAAAAAACATGGGATTGTCCATGTCATGGTTCTCGTTTTGACCTATCGGGTAAGTCAATTTGTGGTCCAGCTAATTATGATATAACTTTTAAAGAATAAAAATAACCTTTATTAGGTTGTTTTTTTGTCGTTATTTGTCGAGTGTATTGAAATATAAATAGTAATTGTATAGTATATTCACTCGAGAGACACAAGATGCTTATCACTCTAACCTCAAGCTAATTATTTAAGGTAATTAAGTAGTAAAGGAGTGATGTTATGAGTAAAAACGAAATGTCATTAGTGATATTTTTACTTTTATTTATAATAATTTTGATGTTGCTCTATAGTTTACTATAGAACAAATAAAAAAAGCATCTTACTCATTTGAATAAGATGCACACACCATAGTGGTAAGCATTAGCTTGAAATGTAATGCCTCTCACATTTACATTATATCACAACAAGAAAAAAATATGCAATAATAATATTTACAAAAACAAAACAAATGTATGTAATATTTAATAGAACTATGATAAAATTAAATAAGGTGAATTTATGAACTACATCAAGGGAAAATATAAAAATTCAATATTTACATCTGAATCCGGCTATACAGTTGGTCTTTTTCGTTGCAAGGAATCTGATGTCGAAGAAGATTTAGTAAATAAGACTATTACGTTCACCGGTTTTTTTCCTGAGCTTAATACTGAAGATACCTATATTTTTTATGGCAATTATATTTATCATGAAAGATACGGATATCAATTTCAAGTAAGTGAATATGAAAGAATTGAACCAGAGGGAAAAGATGCAGTAGTTGAATTTTTAAGTTCATCATTTGTTAAAGGTTGTGGAGAAAAAACAGCCAAGAGAATTGTTGATACTTTAGGAGATCAAGCAATCGCATTGATTAAGGAAGATAAAAATAATCTTCTTAAATGTAAAATATCAGTTCTTTCTGCTGAAAAAATATATAATTCAATCATTTCCTACTATGATTCTGATGAATTAATAATATATTTAAAAGGCCTAGGTTTTTCAGTTAAAGAAATAACAAGAATAATAAGTCTTTATGGCAACAATGTCAAAAAAATAATAGAAAATGATTTATATTCTCTAGTTGACTTTATCGAATTTGCCAAAATTGATAAAGTATATTTTAAAGTCTTTGAAGAAACTAATGATATGAGACGACTTGCGTGTATAATTGAAGCAATGAAAAGACTTACTTTTGAATTGGGTGACACATATTCATATAAGGAAGAAATATATCAATATGTCCTAGCTAATTTCAAGATCGATTTATATGATTCTTTTGATGAATTAGCTTTTAATTTAAGTGAAGTAGGTAAAATAAAAATAGTTGATAACAAATATTATTTATATGATGTTTATTGTGATGAATTATATATTAGGGATTCATTATTTACACTTGCAAGTTCTGATACTAGAATGATTAATAGCTTTGATGATTATTTAGCATCAATTGAAAGAGAATTTGATATTACTTATAATGACGAACAAAAGAAAGCTATAAAAGAAGTACTAAATAATTCTTTAACAATAATAACAGGTGGTCCAGGTACTGGAAAAACGACAATTATTAATGGTTTAATTCGAATGTATCAATATATCAATAATTTAACTGGTCTTCAAATGGGGAGAAAAGTAGCACTACTTGCGCCAACCGGAAGAGCAAGTAAAAGAATGAGTGAGACCACTAACTTTGGAGCATCAACTATTCATAGATATCTAAAATGGAATCATGAAACGAAAGCTTTCGGCGTTAATGAACTTAATAAAAATGAACATGAATTTATTATAGTTGATGAAACAAGTATGGTTGACAATGAGTTGCTTGCAAATCTTTTAAGAGGAATTCACCATAATGTAAAAATTGTATTCGTAGGTGATGAACACCAATTACCATCCGTTGGTCCAGGAAATATTTTAAAAGACATAATTGCATCAGATATGTTTGCTCATGTACGTCTTTCAAATATTTACCGTCAAAGCGAAAACTCTTATATTCCTGTTTTGGCAAGTGAGATAAAAAATGTTTCAGATTCAATTGATTTAGAAAATAAAAAAGATGATTATAACTTCTTAAAGTGTGATCGCATGAATGTTAAAAGCATGTTAAAAACTATTATTAATAGATGTATCGATAAAGGTTTAGATGAAAAGGAAATTCAAGTGCTTGCTCCAATGTATAAGGGTGAAAATGGAATTGATAATCTTAACTTTATCTTACAAGATTTATTTAATCCGCCATCTTTAAAGTTAAATGAAGTTCATATTGGTAGTATAATTTATCGTGAAAACGATAAGATAATAAATTTAGTCAACAATATTGATCAAAATATATTTAATGGAGATATAGGTTATATTGAAAGTATAAATACGAATAAATCATCAGAATTTATGAAAATAAATTTTTATGGTAATCATGTAACTATAAAAAAAGAAGAAGTTCCAACCATTAGACATGCTTATGCGATGAGCATTCATAAAAGTCAGGGTAGTGAATTTAATCATGTCATAATTCCAATGACAAAAGAATATAATAGAATGCTTTACAATAAGCTTCTATACACAGGAGTATCTCGTGCTAAAAAATCTCTTGTTATAATTGGAGATCCAGAAGCATTTACATATGCCGTTAATAATTCTTATAGCAAAGAAAGAAAAACCTCATTAACTGAATTAATAATGAATAAATATCGAAATTAAGTCCATACTATAAATGGAGGTTATACGATGAAAAAAATAATGAGTGCAATAACTTTATCTACAACCTTAGGTTGTATTGCTGCAGCCAGCTATATGATGATGAAAAAGAAAAATAAAAACATGTTAGATATTATTATTGAAGAAATAGAAACAGTAAAACAATAAGAGAGTCAAATATTTGACTCTCTTTATTTTAATTCTAAATAAATTGATTTATTAAAGGTATGATCTTCAATATCAAATTCTTCTAAAGTTTCAGTATTTATTAAATAAAATTTATGAAGTAATATGTCTTTTGCATACCCACCATCATTTGGATTATCAACTGGGTCATCCCAAGTTAAGTCTAAGTGCACCCAAGCATCATTTAGATATAAGACATTCCATACATGAGTAGAACTAGCAACTTTAAAATTTGGGATCTTAAGCCTGTCTAATACTAAAGCCATTGCATCAGTATAACCAGAACATATGGCATATCCTTCAAATAAAACTCCATTTGCTTTTGATGAATCATGAGTAGTTGTTCCAGTCTTTAATTCTTCCTCATATGCTTGATCATACTTAGTATTATTAATAAAGTAATCGTGGAATGCATAAATTATATCTTCTTTATCCATCTCGCTTGTAACTAACAAGTTCCATAAGTCATCCAATTTGGCATTTATTTTTCTTATATCTTCATCACTGTAGATACGTTCAGTTATGATAGTAACTTCACCAGCTGTGTCATATTGAACTTTTAATGTTTTAAAATTGTTAAATGGTGATACAAAATTTCCTAAAGTTGTTAATATATCTAGGGAATTAGAATCACTTATTTTATTAACATCATCTAAACAATCTTGATATTCAACCGGGCAATAGAAAGTAAAAGTTTCATATCCATAATCTAGAACTGTATAAAAAATATTTATAAGTTCTTGAAAATTATAGGGAACAAAATCATCTGTAATACTGACATATTTATAATTTGCATCTTTTGCATAAAAGTTTTTATCAGTTAAGACTACTTTTTGAGTTGAATAAAAGTATGAACTTATTTTATCTGTTATAGTTGGTAACTTATAAATAGATGCACCCATAAGTAATAAACAGATAATAATAGTTAAAAATCTTTTCATAAGTCCCTCCACTATAATAATATCATGCATACATAAAAAAAAGAAATGATTATTTGCTCATTTCTTTAACTTTTTTATTTAATCTTGACTTTTGTCTAGCACAAGTATTCTTTTTCACTAATCCTTTAGAACAAGCTTTGTCTATATTAGCTATAACAGTTTTAAGTTCTTTGTTTGCAAGTTCTACGTCTTTATCTTTGATTGCTTTTTCGCATCTCTTAATAGAATTTTTTACTTTAGCTGTATATTCATTATTAGCTATAGTTTGAACTTTATCTGTTTTTATAGATTTTTTAGAACTTTTAATATTAGCCATTATTTTCGCTCCTTCCTTAAATACATCTAAAATTTTATCAAAAAACTAGGTAAAAAGCAAACCTTTTTATATAAATTTATGATAAAAATAATTATTTAAAATAAAATATTCAATTATTAATATTCATATGCCCAATTATTACATAAATGAATAGTTATAACAAATAATTAATATTTACTTGCAATTTATGCAAAAAAGTTATATTATATGCACCCAAGAGGTGATTATATGACTAATCCTGAATATGAATGCACCATTTTAGATGCAGATATAGATGCATTCAAATCCAAGTTAGAAAACCTTAAAATAAAAACATGTGGGGAAGATTTTCAAAAAAGATATGTGTACGATTTTGAACCAGTTAATCCAAATTCGTGGATAAGACTTCGTACTAATGGAGTTACAACAACTCTTGCCGTTAAAGATATTAAAGATAAAAATTCCATTGGTGGTACTCATAAATTGGAAATCGATGTTGATAATTTTATTGTCACAAACGAGATATTAAATCGTTTGGGTTATAAAGCTCGTAATTATCAAGAGAATAAAAGGGAAATTTATGAATATGGTAAGGTTTTAGTTAAAATTGACTATTGGCCACTAATCCCTCCATATATCAAAATAGAAGGATCGTCTGAAAGTGAAGTATTAGAAGCAATAAAGTCTTTAGGTTTAGAATCGGAAAAAATAACAACTCTAGATGTAGAATCTATATATAAGGAAATATATGGTATAGATCTACTTAATATAAGGGAGTTAAGATTCTAATGAAAGTTTGTTGGAATTTAACTAATCTTTGTAATGAAAACTGTTATTTCTGTTTTCGTGAATTACAAGAAAAACCTAAATCTTTAGAAGACAATATTGCAATAATAAATAAACTAAAAAATTTAAATGTTACTAGAATTACTTATGCTGGAGGAGAACCATTAATATATCAAGGTATTGAAGAATTACTTGCATATTCTCATGAACTAGGAATTGAAAACGCTTTAATTACTAATGGAAGAAATTTAAATGTTGATAATTTAGATAAGTACTTAAAGCATGTTGATAAGATTACATTCTCAGTTGATTCACCAAATGAATATGTAAATAAGCAAATTGGTAGGGGAATAGATCATTATAAGCATATTAAGAGTTTACTTCCGAATATTAAAGAGAGATTCCCTGATATAGTTATTGAGATTAACTCAGTTGCCATTAGGGATAATCTTAAAGAACTTGATTATATGCTAGAAGCTATTGGTAGTGAAATAGTATTCTATGGCTTAAAGAAGTGGAAGATATCAAGATTCTGCCCATTAAGAGGCTATGCTAAAGAAAGAAAAAGTATTTATAATTTAACAGAAGAAGAATTCTTGGATGTTGAAAAGAAATACAGTAGTTTACGTGCTCCTTTTGCCATCGATGTAAGAAATACTGATGCCATTGATGAAAATTTAATAGTATCACCAGCAGGCGCATTAAAAAAATCAAAAAATTGTGAAGAATTCGTAATCGTTGAAGATATTTTAAAGACATCAAAAGTAGCGATCGAAAAATCTTTAAAATTAAGAGGTGGATATAATGTATAATAGTAATTTAAACTTAAATCTCTATAAAATATTTTATGATGTAGCTCAATATGGTTCTGTCTCAACAGCCTCTAAAAATTTAATGATTAGTCAACCTGCCATATCAAGATCAATAAAAAAGCTAGAAGAAGATTTAGATGTAACATTATTTTATCGTACTCTTAATGGTATGGTCTTAACTGAAAAGGGAAAAGAATTACTAGGTTATGTTGAAGAAGCATGTAACAGTTTAATAATAGGTGAGAGAACTATGATGGAAACGAATAGTTTAGTTAAGGGAAAACTATCAATTGGGGTTCCATCTCATATTGCATCATTCTATCTTTATGAAAAGATTAAAGATTTTCATGCAAACTATCCACAAATTGAAATATCTTTAATTAGTAGACCTACAAATGATTTAATAAAGTTACTTGAAAATCATGAAATCGATTTTATAATTGAATCATCACCAATTCAAGCTAACGAAAAAGAATTGCATATTGAAAATCTTTTACACTGGTATTATGGTTTTGTTGCACTTTCAAGTGATGATTTTGATATAAAGAGATTAAGTGATTTAGAGAATACTCCAGTTATACTTCCAATTGAAAAGAGTTTTGATCGTCAAAGATTAAATGAAATTTTAATTGATTCTGGAGTTACATTACAAAATGTTTTAGCTATTGAAAACAATGATATGATTAAAGAAGCAGTAATACAAGGTAATGGAATCGGTTATGTATTGCTTGATTCTGTTAAAAAAGAAATCGATGAAGGTATACTAAAAGTAATACCTATTGAAAAAAATTTACCTTATGTTACTTTAAAAATAGTTTATATAGATAAATATTTAACAAAAGCACCAAAGGTATTCATTGAAGATTACTTAAAAAATTGTTAATAATTAACACTTACTTATATAGGGTATAACTTTAAGTTATACCTATTCTTATAAGTTATAATCTATATCGAAAATTGGTATTTTACAAAAACATTAAAAAAAATTATTATATATCTAACTTGAAAAGGTGAAGTTCTACCCTTGATATAGGTAATAAACTAAATAAACTACAACTCTTCATTTATCAAGTAAAAAGAATAAAAAGGTTTAAAGAATAAAAAGGGGTAAAAAAATTGTAGGTATCAATTGTTGATGTAGCTTGTTGATAGTCGAATAATATAAAAAAGACCAATAATAATTTCTTAACTACAAAAACAAACCATATAAATTTTTTCAAAGAATGCAAATAATTTTGCGCAATACACTATTCTTTGAATCTTTGTATAAAATCAATATCTTGACTATATTAACAATTGATATTTGATATTGATTAGAATAAAAAAGGGAATAAAGAGAATAAAAAGGAAAATGAATAAAAAAGGGGAAAAAGGGGTGAAAATAGAAGTTTTTAAACTTCTATTTTTATTTTGCCTAAATATAATTAACTAGGTGAGAAAATGAGAAAGTTAATTATAATAACATTACTTTTATTGATACCTGTTAATGTTTTTGCAATTGAAACAAGTGCTAAATCAAGTGTATTAGTAGAAGTAAGTTCAAAAAATGTCTTAGATGAAAAAGAAAAAGATTTAGAACTTCCGATGGCAAGTATGACTAAAATGATGACATTATTACTAGTAATGGAAAAATTAGATCAAAAGAAAATTTCCTTAACAGACATGGTAGCAATAAGTGCAAAAGCTGCTGGTATGGGAGGTAGTCAAGTTTATCTGGAAGAAGGAACATCTTATAAACTAGAAACTTTGTTAAAATCAGTAGCAATTGCTTCAGCTAATGATTCGGCTGTTGCTTTAGCTGAGTATGTTGCTGGTTCAACTGATGAATTTATTCGTCTTATGAATGAAAAGGTTAGTAGCTTAGGTTTAAAACATACAGCTTTTAAAAATGTTCATGGGCTTGATGAAGAAGGACATTATTCATCTGCTTATGATATGGCTATGATAGCGTTGGAATTATTAAAACATCCAGCAATTTTAAATTATACAAAGATATATGAAGACTATGTAGAACACCCAAACGGTAATAAAACCTGGATAGTAAACACTAATAAGCTAATTAATTATTATGAGGGCGTAGATGGTCTAAAAACAGGATTTACAGATAATTCTGGTTACTGTATTACTGTAACAGCTAAAAGAGGTAATATGCGTTTAGTATCTGTTGTTATGGGTGAAGCAGATAATAAGGTGCGAAATCAAGACATTATGACTCTTTTAAATCATGGATTTTCAAATTTCAAATTAGAAACAATAATTGACCCAAATACAAATTTAGGTTTTGCCAATATTCGATATGGTGCAAAAGATAAAGTGCCAGTAAAACTAGAAAATGATGCTGTTGATTTAGTTAATATTAATGAATCTAATAATTATTCTTATGAAATAATTAAAGATGATGTAAAAGCTCCACTAAAAAAAGGTAGTATTGTTGGACATGTTAATATATATTCTAATGATAAAAAGATAAAAGAAATAAACTTAATAATTGAAGAAGAAGTAAAAAGAGCCAATATTTTTACTTTATATCATCGAAACTTAAATAAATTATTAAAAGGGGCCTTATAACATTTGACAATTATTTAAAATTTTCTTATAATTTACTTGAATTTAAAGAGAAAGGAGTGGGAAAATGATTAAGTTAAATTCACTAAACAATATAAGTTTTTATAAAGCAGTAAATAGTGAGATGGAATTATCATTTATCTCACTCTAAAAAATAACTTTATTTATTTTTGATTACTGCTATTTTAGCAGTTTTTTTCACGTTTAGGAGGTAAATTATGGAACATAAGAAAAAGAAAAACATAAAAAATGAATTTAAACCTCTATTACGTTTTATTAAAGAAGATAAATTTAAAATAATACTTGCAATAATTATTTTAATGATTGTTGCAATATCTGAAACCTTAACAGGTTATTTAAATGGTCGAGCTGTTGAGGCAATAACAAAACTCAATTTAAAAGAAGCATTTTTATTCTTAGGTATTTATTTTGGCTTAGGAATAATAGTTGAAGCATTCTTAAATAATTATTCATCAAATATGCTTCAAAAGATTGAATCAAGATTAACAAGAAAACTAGGATATCATACTTATATTAAAGCTTTAAATCTTCCGGCAGTTGCTTATGAAGAAAAATCAAGTGGTGAAATAATTAATAGAATTTCAAATGACGCTGATTCACTATCATTTGTTATAGGTAGAGTATTAAATATGATAACTTACCTTTTAGGTACAGTTGCTATATTTATCTATGTTATCTTTAAATCGTGGATAGTAGCTCTTGAAATAACTGTTTTTATAATTATATTTTCACTTGTTGTTAAAAAGTTTAATGTTAAGTTAAAAGAAACTTATCAAGCTCGTAAAAAAGAACATGATAGATTTATCACTTTAGTAAATGAATCAATTAGAGGAATAAGAGAATTAAAAACACTAGGCATAAAGAAAAAACTTATTTCAGATGTTGCTGATATTAATAAAGATATCTATAAAGCATCCTCTAAAGAATTAGATGTTTATAGAACATATAGTTTAATTACAAGATCGCTAAGAAGTATGTTAGAAGTAGGAGTATTTTTAACTTGTTGTGTTGAATTATATTATGGTAGAACATCCCTTACATTCTTTATTGCGATGACCTACTATGTATATAGATTCACATGGATTATCGACAGTGTCACTGATTTTACACAAACATATCAAAGTGTTGTCGTTTCTTTAGAAAGAGTTAATGAACTTTTAGAAAATAGACTTTATGAGGATGTATTATTTGGTGATAAAGTAATTAAAGATCCAATTGGTAAAATTGAATTTAAAAATGTTACATTTAACTATCCAAAAGAGAAAGTAACATTAAAGGATTTCAATTTAACTATTGAACCAGGTAAAAAGATCGCTATAGTTGGAGCTTCTGGTCAAGGTAAAACAACGTTATTTAACTTATTAACTAGAATATTTGATCCAAAAAAAGGGGAAATTTTATTAGATGGAATTAATATTAAAGATTTAACTGAAGATGAACTAAGACATCATATTTCAATAATAAGACAAGAACCATTTATCTTTAATCGTTCAATTATTGATAATTTTAGATTATTAGATGAACATATTAAACTATCTGAAGTTAAAAAATATACTCAAATGGCTTATTTAGATGAATATATTGAATCATTACCTAAAAAATATAACACTATTTTAGGTGAAGGCGGAGTAAACCTTTCAGGTGGTCAAAAACAAAGACTAGCTATAGCTAGAACTTTATCAAAAGATTCAAAAGTTATTCTATTTGACGAAGCAACATCAGCTTTAGATAATAATTCTCAAGAATTTATAAAAAAAGCAATAGATGATTTAGTTAAAGACCATACAGTAATTATTGTTGCCCACAGATTATCAACAATACAAGATGCTGATGTCATCTATGTTGTTGATAAAGGCACTATTGCCGAATCAGGAACTCATGATGAGTTAATGAAAAAATCAAAAATTTATAAAAACTTATATAAGACTGAATCTTTAAATTCATAAAAGAGTCTATTTAGACTCTTTTTTCGTATTATTAAATGTGATACTATAAAAGTGGTGATAATATGTTATTAAGAAAAAGAGTAGGTGCTTTTTTAATTGATATATTTTTAGTATGTATGATTTCAATTGCTTTAGGAAACTTGAGTTACTTAAATCCTTATAAAGATAAGTATGAAGAGGCATCAACCGAGTATAAGGATATTTATTATGAATATGAAGAGACTTTGTTTAATGAGTCATCAAGTTTTGAATCATTAGATAGTATATATGAGTTTTTAGAAACTGGTATAATACCAGCTTTAAAAAATATAGAAAAATATTACATATTTTATTCTCTATGGTATTTAATTATTTATTTTCTATATTTTGGAATATTTACTTATTTTAATGAAGGACAAACACTTGGTAAGAGAGTATTTAAGATTAGAGTTGTAGATAAAGGTGATAATAAATTATCGTTTAATAAGGTAATAAGAAGATGTTTAATTAATGGAACTAATCTTTATTATGGAATTAACATAATTATAATTTTAAAAATATTGGCAACGTTCATAAAAAATGTTAATGTTTTTGCAATTACCTATGTAATATTAGAGTTATTAGGTATTGCACTTGAACTTTCTTTACTTATAACTTTATTCATAAGTAGAGGTAAAAAACTTACTAATGATTTTTTTGCTGGAACGGAAGTAATAGAAGTTAAATAGTAATTTACATTTTATTTTAATATGCTATAATTATTGATGTGGAAGAGGGATACTATGGCTGTTACAAGAAGTGAACTAAGAGAAAAAGTAATGACAATTCTTTATCAAATATCTTTATATACTAGTAATAAAATTGAATTTGATATCGATACTATTATTAGTGAGAACATAGAAATAGAAAATGAATTTGTTAAAGAGATGGTTTACGGAGTAATAACTTATAAAGACACATTAGATGAAATCGCTAATAAACTTTTATCTAATTGGACAATAGATAGACTAGACTCAATGGGTAGAGAAATACTAAGAATGGGTATCTATGAAATGAAATATACTGATACTCCTGATTTAGTAGTAATAAATGAAGCAATCGAGCTTGCTAAAAAGTACAGTGATGATTCAGTAAGAAAAATGATTAATGCTGTACTTGATAAATTAATTAATGAAAAATAAAAGTATAATATAAACTATTATACTTTTTTCTTGCAGTAAATAATCTGTAAATCTGATTTGGAAATTAAGCAATAATGTGTTAGAATATATACCCAACAGGAGGAAATTCTATGATTGAAAGAATAGGATCAGACAAAAAGATAGATTTATCTAAATTTTTATATGAAAAACTTCATGGAGGACTTAATGGTCAAGTTATACGTTATTTCTTGAGTCATGACCTTATGAGTTCACTTGGAAAAGTTGAAGAATATGCAGATATTACTATATATGATGAATTAGAAAACGAAGTAACTTTTAACTCTATTTATGATATGCATGCGAGTTTTGCTGCAAGAGAAGTAGATGGTGCAAAAGAAATTGTTGGTATCATGAATGGAGAAGAAGTATTTAAGTTAAGCGATAAAAATAATATTATTACCAATGAAATAGTTCGTGATTGCAAAGACGGAGAAGAAAAATATACTTATGTTGTTAATGGTCAAGACAATAGTTATTCATTAAGCGTTGCAAAAAGAAGTTATGAATTAGATGAAGAAGAATTTAAAACTGTTTTTGAAATTCGATTAGGATCAATTGGAACTAGAATAAACAATTTTGAAATATTTGAAATATTGAATTGCACTCCATCAAAGGATGATTCAAAAAAATCATTCTTAATGCGACTTGCAAACGCTTTAAAAAATAATATTGTTAAAATTCCATGTACTGAATTAGAAGAATACAAAGATTATTTAGAATTAATCTTCTACAGATTAGAATCAGAATATAATCGTATTAATAATAAAAACAAAAATAAAGCATTACAACAATAAAAAAGGTTATTAATATAACCTTTTTTGTTTGAATTCAACTACTTTATTTTCTTGAGTAAGTTTTTTACGCATTAAATAATATTCATATAAATTATCAGCAGCTTCAAATAATTCGTGATTATCACTAACTGCAGGTGTATCTTCAGGTAATTCTTGAACACCCTCGGGTAATTCTAAATCATTATCTTCATTTTCATTAACTACATCTATCTTAGCTTTATAGATTACATCATAATACATTGTATTAGTGTTTACTTCGCCAACTATAAAACCATCTTCATCTCGTTTAAGTGGTTTTATAACATCGCCAGTGGCAAAATCAATAACATCTCCATCCATGAATATCACTGGGCGAAGTTCATCATCTGCACTTAATTTACGAACCACAAATCCGCCAGTTTTTGGATTATAATCATCAAATATCATAATTCTACAAATAAGTATTCTATCTTTTGGCACTTTATATTCCATGATTATTTTCTCCTTCTTGGTTAGTATTATAACATAATATATGGTTTACATCATATATATTATTATAAGTTGCATTAACAATTTACTTATGTTAAGATAACAAACAATTTATGGGGGATGTAGTTATGGAGAATAAAAAATATCTAAGATATATAAAAAGATTAGAAAAAAAGAAAAAGATATTTTTATATAATCATTTTACTAAGTATATCATTGATTATAAAATAGAAGGAAATAATATTAGAATACTCTCTAATATAGGAACATCTAGAGTGGTTAAGAATACAAAAGAGAATCAAAGAAAATTAAATCGCATTATTGTTGAAAGCAAAGTTAAAATAGCCAGTAAGATAGATGAATATGGAAATGCTAGTACAGAAAGATTATTAGTGTTACTAATAAATATAACGTTTTTAGGTATTTCTGGGATGCTTGTGCCATTAACATTCTTTATTGGAAATTATATTTTATTTTTATTATCGATATTTTTATTTTCCTTTTCGACTATATCAACATCAATAATTACATTTGATTACTATATATTATTAAAAGAAATAAAAAATTTAAAACAAATTACTGGTTATAAAAAAGATATGGAAATAAATTTATCACTTCCAAATCTTAAATCATTTAAAACAAGATAATTATTGTAGAATATACAATAATTTTTTTTAATCAAAACTTTACAAAATCGATTTAATTTTATATAATATGCCACTAGACAGAGGGGTTATTATGGAAGAATTAGTTAAAAAATTAGAAAAACATATTAATATGCGATTACAAGGTATTGCAGTTTTAAATACAATTTATACATCAGGTGTAATAAATGGTGCTTATACAGAAGATGCATATAAAAAAGGAACAGAGAGACTAAGACTAGATAATGGAGGCTTAAATACCATTTTATATGCTTTACAAAATAATAAAACGGTAGAAATATACCATGATTTTGCTTTTTTAAGTAAAACTTTACTTGAAGCTGGATTTTCAGATAAAGAATGTGTGGATTTTATTATATATATGTTAAAACAAAATTTAAAACAAGGTGAAAAATGCGCCAAAGAAGGTATTGATGGCAAACTATTACTGGAGTTTGATTTTAAAACAATGCCAAAGGAAAAAGTAAGAGAATTGGTTAAGAATAAGCGTATCATTGACTTAATAAATTTTACTTACGAAAAATTAGAACCTGGTGAAAAGAAATTTATAGTAGAGTTACACGAAAATTTAGATAAATTTCTTATCGATTGTGATCCTTATAGAGAAAAATATAATTTTATTTTAAAACATTACGAAGAAATGTCATGTGTTGATGATGTTGAATTTATCATAGACGGATTAAAAGATATAAAGGTTACTGATGAACTAATTGATTTTGTTAGAAAATATTTATATAAAAAAGCAAGAAGAGCACAATTTAAACCAGTAAAACCTGAAGTGGTAGTTGAACAACCAAAAGAAGAACCTAAAAAAGAAGTAAAAAAAGTAGAATCTCAAGTTATAACTAAGAAAGATACAGCTAAATATCACAAGAAACCAGAATACCTGACTGAACAAGATGTAAGAGACTTAAAGAAGTTTATTAAAAAGTATTATGACCTATACAATGTAACACTTTTTGAAACTCCAGATTATGAAAATTTATTAAAGTGTTTAGATGCAATGGAAAAATTAGAAACCGATAAATACCAAGTAAGAAGATTCTTAGAAGATAATTTTAAAACTATCTTAAAAGATGATGAATATATTAAAACATATGATGAATTGATCATGTTACTTCATTATTTAGTAAAATATGAAGTTGAAGATAAAAAGACAGATAGTCTAATAACTAAATATAGATCTTTAAAAGAACACTTTGAAAATCCGGTAGCAGAAGCAATTCATTATATAGATGAATTTGCTTACTACGATCAAGTATTAGGTAATGAATTAAGAGAATACCTTGAACAAATATTCATACCAAATGAAGAAGGATATGAAACTATAAAAGGTATGATCGAAGCTTATATTGAAGACTTTAAAGAATATCAAGAAAGACTTGACTATGAAAAACAATTAGCCAAAAATATTAAAAGTAGATAACATCTACTTTTTTTGTTATACTCATTTTAAGGATGATTATAATGGAAAAAACACAAGTAATGCGTATTTTAGATAAAAATAAAATTGAATATAATACTTATACTTATGAAGGAGTAGTATCTGGTTTAGATGTAGCTGAATATTTAAATTTAGATAAATCAAGAATGTTTAAAACTTTAGTAACTATTTCAAATACAAAAAACATCTATGTCTTTTTAGTAAGTGTAGATTCTGAGTTGGATTTAAAAAAAGCCGCACAAGTAGTTGGTGAAAAAGGGTTAGATATGTTACCATCTGCAAATTTACTAAATACTACTGGTTATATTCATGGTGGCTGTTCACCAATTGGCATGAAAAAAACTTTTAAGACAGTTATAGATGAAAGTGCAAAAATGCATGAAACAATCTACTTTAGTGCTGGTAAAATCGGTTTCCAAGTAGAAATGCATTTAGACGATTTAGCTAAAGTAATTGATTTTACTTTGGCTGACATATCAAAATAAGAATTGTTAAAAGTATTAAAAAATGATATTATCAATATAAGATATGAATAAAGGATGGAAAGTTATGAAATTATATAACAACCGAGCATTAACAACTTATTTTATACTTCAACCAATTATTGATATTATAACTGGTATAATGAAATATAATACTAGTTTAACTATATCTTTAGCGATGATAGTACGATTCTTATTTATTATCTATTGTGCTATTTATCTTATTAAAAGTAAGAATAAAAAGATTTTTATTTTTGCTCTCATTTGGCTTATTTACTGTACAATATCAACAGTTGGTAATTTTTACATAAAGAATAACTTTAGTATTGTTCATCATATATATAATTTATTTAGGGTTGCTTATTTTCAAATAACTTTATTATTCTTTTATATGTATATGAAAAATAATAAGAGCATTGATACTAAAGTATTTACGAGTATGGGATTAATCGTTGGAGTATCTTTTATAATTTCCTTAATTACAAATACTTCATTTTGTTCATATGCTGAATTCGATAATTGTTTAGAAAGAGGATATCAAGGATATTTCTTCTCAGCCAATGAATATGGGTCAATACTTATTGCTTTACTAGGATACCAAATGATTGAACTTTTAAGAAATAAAAAGTTAATTAATTTTGTAGTTTTACTTATGTTAACTTTATTCTTGTGTTTATTAGGAACAAAGACAAGCATAATGGGTTTATATGGTTTATTAATTGGTTTTATAGTTTACCATATAGTTACTTTATTTATTGATAAAGAAAAAAGATTAAATAATAAATATGCTTTAGTATTTTTTGCAATTTTGTGTGTTGTAACACTATGTATAAAAAAATTACCAGTATACTTTAATCTTTATACTCAATATCAAGTAGTTGTTGAAACAAATAAAAACGAAAATCCTGAAATAACGGATGAAGAATTAAAAACACAAGTAAGCAATTCATTAGTTTTTAATGGACGAAATGATTATGTAGCTGTTAATAAAGTAATTTATAAAAATGCACCTTTATTTAATAAATTATTTGGTATAACTGACCAAGATAATTATTATGAAGGCCAATTAATGAAACAAGTAAATGAAAGAGACTTTCACGATCTTTACATGTTTTATGGAATAGTTGGTTTAATAGTTGAATTATTACTACCAGGCTATTTATTCTTTAAATTAATTAGTTCGTTGATCAAAAAAATCAAAGTTCTTTTAAATGATGAAACAGTTATTCTAGGTTTTACTCTTGTATTATTATTAGGAGTAGGATACATGGCAGGACATTCACTGCTACATCCTGGAGTATCGTTTTATATTGCATATGTAATAAATGATTTAATAAAGAAAGTAGATAAGATATCATGAGTATAGGTTTTGTTATTGTAAATTATAATGATTCGAAAAATACAATTAAATTGATTAATTCAATTAAAGATTTTAATTGTATAAAAAGAATAGTTGTCGTTGACAACAATTCTAGTGATAAACAATTTGAATTATTAGAAAGACTAGAAATTAATAATTTAAAAATAATTAGAAATAAAGAAAACTATGGCTATGCTAAAGCTTTAAATGTTGGTGCAAAATATGTTAATGATTCTTTAAATGATCCAATTATTTGTATGTCCAATTCAGATGTTTTAGTTGAAAGTGAAGATGTTATTAAGACACTAGCAAACATGATAAATGATGATGTTAAATGTGTTATGCCTAAAATTAAAGAGGGAGATAATTTTGCTTATGGTTGGAAATCAACTAATGCCTTCTTAGATTTAGTATCAAATATCCCTTTAATTAATCGTGCAATAAGAGATAAAGTAATTAATTATGATGAAAGTTATTTTAATAAAGAAAGTGTAGTAGTTGATGTTCCATATGGTTGCTTTTTTTTAATAGATGGAACAACTTTAAAAAACATTGGTTACTTTGATGAAAAAACATTCTTATATTATGAAGAATATATCTTAGCTAAAAAATTAAAAAGAATTAATAAATTAACTATGCTAAATACTACAGTTTACGTTAGTCATATACATGATGCAGTAATCGGTAATAATCTATCTAAACTAAATAAATATAAAGCTTATAAGAAAAGTCAATTATATTATGAAAAAGAATATAACAATGCTAATTTTATAGAAATGCTTTTATTTAAAATATTTTATTTATTTAATTTAATACCATATAAATTAAAATCTAAAACAAAAAAATAATTTTTCCTTTTAAAAATAATTTTTATGTTTTATAATATTTAACCATACAGGAGGTTTTTGTTTTTATGAAATATTTGGTTACTGGAGGATCAGGACAAGTAGGATTCGACGTTGTACAAGAGTTGATTGCAAGATATGGTAGTGATGCTGAAATATATGTTCCAACTCATGCTGAGATGGATATAGTAAATGAAGAAGAAACATATCTTTATATAAAAAGTGTTAGTCCTGATGTAATCTTCCACTGCGCAGCTTATACAAGAGTAGATGATGCTGAAAAAGATTGTAAGACATGTTTTGATATAAATGTTAATGGAACAAAAAATATTGTTAAGGTAGCAGAAGAAGTTGGTTCTAAACTTATTTATGTTAGTACCGATTATGTGTTTGATGGTACTAAACATTTATATAAAGTTGATGATGAAGCTCACCCAATTAATGTTTATGGAGAAACCAAATTACTAGGTGAACAAATAGTAGAAGAATATGAAAAACATTTTATTGTTCGTACATCATGGGTATTTGGAAATCATGGGAACTCCAACTTTATAAAAACTATGTTAAGACTTGCAGAAACAAGAAAAGAAGTAACTGTAGTATCAGATCAAGTTGGAAGTCCAACTTATTCCAAAGACTTAGCAAGACTTTTAGTAGATCTGTCTGAAACTAATAAATATGGTAAATATCATGGTTCTAATGAAGGATATACTTCATGGTATGATTTTGCCAAATATATTTTTGAAGAAGCACGCATGGAAATGAATGTCTTACCAATTAAAACAGAAGATTATAAAACAGATGCAAGAAGACCATTAAATACATGCCTTGATAAAAGCAGTGTTACAGATGCTGGTTTTGAACTATTACCAAAATGGGAAGATGCAGTTAATAGATATTTAGGAGAATCTCTAAAAAACAACAAAGATTTAAGAAAGAAGGTACAATAGATGGAAGAGATTATATTTACAAACGGGGCAAAAGCTATTCCAACAGAATTACAAGATTGTTATATTATTGAACCAAAATATTTTGGTGATGAAAGAGGCTACTTTGTAGCTGACTTTATTCTAGAAGATATGCAAAAATTGGGCTTTGATCAAGTATATCAACATAACACAAGTAAAAGTGCAAAAGGTGTGGTTAGAGGAATGCATTTCCAACTAGATCCTTATGCTCAAACAAAAATAGTAAGTGTTATATCAGGTGCTGCCGTAGATGTAGTTATTGATATTCGTGTCGGTTCACCAACATATGGACAAGCAACATCAGTACTTTTAACACCATACGATCCAAACATTCCTGGTAGCGGAAGACAATTATATGTTCCACGTGGATTTGCACATGGTTTTGTAAGTTTAAAAGATAATACATTATTCCAATATTATGTTGACAATAAATATGCACCACAATATGAAGAAGGAATATCATGGAATGGTGAAGAGACAACAGAATTATTTAAAAAAGCATTTGATGAATATAAAATTTCTAATGCTGAAATAACTATAAGTGCAAAGGATCAAGCAAGATTATCACTTAAATATGAACCTAAATACTTTACATACCAAAAAAACTCAAAAGCATCAGATAACTATAGTTTTGAAGCAGGAGTGTAAGAAAACTTACAAGATAATTATATAAAGCAAGATGAAGAATAAATCTTGCTTTTTTCATGATAATAGTTAGTAATAGATACACAAATATGATATAATTGAGTATATGAGATCATAAAAGAATTTTTAGTTTAGAAGTATACATACTAAAAGTAAATAAACTTTAGTAAGGAGTTAATATGGAAAAATATAATGCAATAGAAATAAAGAATATGAGCAAAAAGTTTAAACTTTTCTATGATAAACCAAGTACTTTAAAAGAAAGATTAGTGTTTTGGAATCATAAGAAAGCAGAAACTAGAACGGTTTTAGATAATATCAATATAGAAATAAAGAAGGGCGAAACAGTTGCTTTAATTGGAGTAAATGGTTCAGGTAAATCAACTTTATTAAAGTTGATGACAAAAATCATTTATCCAACAAATGGGACTGTTGAGACAAATGGTAAATTAACTTCTTTACTAGAGTTAGGGGCAGGTTTTCACCCTGACTTTACTGGAAGAGAAAATATTTATTTTAATGCATCTATTTTTGGGTTAACAAGAAAAGAAATAGATAAAAGAATGGATGATATAATCGCATTCTCTGAGTTAGAAGAATTTATTGATAATCCGGTAAGAACATATTCTTCAGGGCAATATATGCGTCTTGCATTTTCGATTGCTATAAATGTTGATGCAGAAATACTACTAATCGATGAAATATTAGCGGTTGGCGATCAACACTTTCAAGAAAAATGCTACGCTAAGCTAGAAGAATTAAGAGATAGTGACAAAACAATTGTTATTGTTAGTCATGCACTAGATCAACTTAGAAAAATTTGTACAAGAGGTATTTGGATACACGAAGGTAAAATAGAAGTAGATGACAAAATAGATAAAGCAGTAGATGAATATTTATCTAAGTGTGTATAAGGAGTGAAGTTATGAAGCTTTTTAAAGATTTATATGCTTATCGTGAGCTTTTAAAATCAAATGTTAAAAAAGATATTAGAGGAAAATATAAGGGTTCATTTTTAGGAGTTCTTTGGTCATTTGTAAGTCCCTTACTTATGACTTTAGTTTATGCAATAGTGTTTCCATATTTAATGCGCGGAGCAGGGTATGAACATTACACAACATTCTTAGTTATTGGTATTTTGCCTTGGACTTGGTTTACCACAAGTATAGCTCAAGGAACATGGACAATAATAGGTAATGGCGCAATAATAAAAAAAGTTTATTTCCCAAGAGAAATACTGCCTATTTCAATTGTAACAAGTGGAGTAATTAATTTTTTGATTTCATGTGTAATAATTGCACTTTTCTTAATATTCAGTGGGATTGGCTTTAGTATTTATATATTATTTTTACCACTAGTAATATTAGCTCAATATTTGTTAACTTTAGGTATAATATTCATAACTAGTGCAGTTAACGTTTATATAAGAGATTTAGAATATATAATAAATTTTATAATTCAAATGTTGTTCTATGGAACACCAATACTTTATTCTTTAGATATGTTTTCAAATGCTCCAGTGGTGATAAAGACATTAATTGAATTAAACCCTATGGCTACAATTATTACGAGTTATCGTGATATTTTATACTGGGGTAATATGCCACATTTAAAATCTATTTTATTTGTTATTTTGTTTAGTTTGGTTTTATGCGTTTTTGGACTAGCAATATTTAGAAAACTATCAAAAGGATTTGCTGAGGAGGTTTAGAGGTTTTATGAATGATGTAAATAATAAAATTTCTTTAGTGGCCCTAAATTGCATAAATAAAAATGATAATAAGATAGTAAAAATAATATTTCATTCTAATAAAAAATTAGAGAATATAAACATTGAATATAATAACTCAAAGAAGGAATATAACTTAACTAAACTAATGGATGAATTATATTTTCTTGAATTAATTCTAGATAAAGATGTAAAAAAACTAACTGCAGCTTGTGAATATGACTATTCTGAAACTATTGATTTGAAAATAAAAAAGCCATCTATATTAAGACCTACATCTAATAAAGTTGATTTAGTTGGAATTCAACTATTTGCTTTATCAGGTATTAAAAATGCAGCATTTTTAATTCAAGGAACAGTTGCTAGTAAAGATTTTAAAGTAAAAATACTTGGTGATGGAGAAGAACTTGAATATATAAGTAATCCGGTTGATGATGATTATTCTTTTTCTATTAAAGCTAGTCTAAAGAAGAAAACAAAATTAGTTGAATTTATCTTATCAATCAATAACCAAGATTTTGTAGTAAAAACAATTAAAAATTCTATTCTAAATAGAATTAATAATAGAGTAAAAACAATTATAAAAAGAATTATTGGCAAAATAAGAGTTTTCTGTGTTGTTATGGTTAGAGGTATAAAATTCCTATGGAGAGAACATCATTTTTTAGTTCCACTATATTTATGGCCTAAATACTTTAAACGATTATTATACAGGATGAAAAATGTAAATGATTTATTTTATAATCCATTTATTCAATCAGATTATAATAAGTGGTTAATGGAAAATAAACAAGAAGTAGAAATAAAAGAACTTTCTTATAATCCATTGATATCTGTATTAATTCCAGTTTATAATGTTAAATCAAAATATTTAGAAGAATGTATAAATTCAGTACTAGAACAAAGTTATCAAAACTTTGAAATATGCTTAGTTGATGATGCATCAACTTTAGAAGAGACAATTGAAACATTAAAAAAATATGAAAAAATAGATGATCGAATAAAAATTAAGTATAGAAAAGAAAATGGGCATATTTCTGCATCAACAAATGATGCATTGAAGATGGCTAAGGGCGAATTTATAGCGCTTCTTGATAATGATGATGTTTTAGATAAAAATGCTTTATATGAAAATGTTTTAGCATTAAATGAAAATAAAAAATTAGACTTTATCTATAGTGATGAAGATAAATTAGATCTAAATGGAAAATATCGAGATCCACACTTTAAACCAGATTTTTCACCAGATACTTTGTTAAGTCTAAATTATATTTGTCATTTTTCAGTTATAAGAAAATCACTAGTAGAAAAAGTAGGTGGTTTTGAAGTTGGTTTAGAAGGTGCTCAAGATCATGACTTATTCCTAAAAATATCTGAGAATACTCGTGAAATTCATCATATACCAAAGATTTTATATCATTGGAGAATGAGTGAAACATCAACCGCTATGAATTTAGATAATAAAGCTTATATTAATGATATCGGTATAAAAGTAATTGAAAATGCTTTAAAAAGAAGAGGTTTAAAAGGAATAGTTAAAAGAGATCCAGTAAGTAACTATTTTATAGTAGAATATGAAACTACAAACAATCCACTAGTATCTATAATTATTCCAACAAAAGATTATGCAGATACATTAGCTACTTGCTTAAATTCTTTATTTAAAAAAACAATTTATAAGAATTATGAAGTAATAGTTGTTAATAACAACAGTGTAGAGCAAGCTACATTTGATTTATTTGAAAGTTTCAAAAAGAAGCATAAGAACTTTAAAGTAATTGATGCAAATTTTGAATTTAATTATTCTAAGATAAATAATTTAGCTGTAAAAGAGTCTAAGGGTGACTACATTTTATTACTTAATAACGATACAGAAGTTATTGATCCAAATTGGTTGAGTATTATGTTAGGATATGCAATGCTTCCACATGCTGGAGCAATTGGACCAAAACTTTTATATCCAGACACAACAGTGCAACACGCTGGAGTTATTCTTGGCCTTGGTGGAGTTGCATCACATGCATATTTAGGAAGTGATAGAAAAGATCCGGGTATGTATGGAAGAATGCGAGTTCCATATGACTATGGTGCAGTTACGGCAGCATGTCTTTTGGTAAAAAAATCTAAATATTTAGAAGTAGGAGGCTTAGAAGAAGAACTTAAAGTCGCTTACAACGATATAGATTTTAACATTAAATTATTAGAAAGAGGTTATTATAATATCTGTGTTCCACAAACCGAGATGTTCCATTATGAATCTAAATCAAGAGGATTAGATAATACATCAGAAAAATATAAAAGATTCTTAACTGAGTCAAAATATATGAACGACAAATGGGGAAGTCGTTTAACAGGTGACCCATTCTACAATCCTAACTTTGCTTCAAGAGCATGGTTCTTACTTGATAGAAAAGGAAAAGAAAAAAATAATAATTTTATAAATGTAGTATAATAAATGTTATATAGGAGGGTATATTTATGGAAAAACTATTTAATAAAAAAATATATGTACTTATTCGTTTGCTTGCAATTATTTGTGTTTTTCTTGGAGGTTATATTTTAGATAGACAATATCAAAGTTATATGAATATGGATTTTTCTGTTGATAGATTATTATTCATATTTATGATATGTATATACCTTTCTTTTAACATATATTTTGGTATTAGAAAAACAAATGAATTTTGCTTTAAAAAGAGATATTTAATTGGTTTAGTTTTATTTATATATATAGTAAGTAATGGCTATCATGGTTCATCTATCTATGTATATAATGAAGTAGTTGAACCTAGTTATTCGATTACATCATCTAAACCATTTATTTCACAATATAGAGGTATAAGAAGTGACGAATTCCTTGTTGATACCCCTGTTTTATTAAATCAAGCATTAAAAAAACCAAATTATAGCAGTATTAATAATTCTATAATGGCTCAAGATAAAACAGTATTAATGTTTCCACAACTTCCAACATATAACATTTCTGTTTTATCTAATCCTAGATTATTTGGTTTTTTCTTTCTCAACATTGAACAGGCATTTTCATTTTATTGGTATTTGGTATTCTTTGCTGGATTTTTCGGAATTTTAGAATTATTACTCATAGTTACTAAGCAAAAAAAATTATTATCTGTCGCCGGAGCATTTTTAATTATTTTTTCTCCAGGTGTACAATGGTGGGGGGCTCCAGGCTTTTTAGCTTATGGTAGCTGGGTAATTGTAATCTTCAATCAATTTTTCAAAGAAAAAAAGGTTAGCAAAAGAATATTATTGTCTATATTGCTCGGTTGGGTAGGTAGCATGTATATAATGTTACTATATCCGGCATGGATGCTTACATATGGATACATGTACTTGGGCTTTGTAATTTATATATTATATTTAAATCGTAAAGATTTAAAACCAAGTAATTTATTGTATTTATTACCAACTATAATTACGATGATTATAATTATTTTGCCAGCCATTATTGGCTCTACTACCACAATTGAAAGAATGACACAAACATTATACCCGGGTGCTAGAAAATCTGTTGGAGGACAAGGCTGGCCAAATTACTTTAATTATTTAATAGCATTATTTTATAATCGTCATCAAATAGCTAATGCCAGCGAATATAGTCAATATATTTCGTTCTTTCCAATCCCTCTATTAATTGGAATATACCAAATAATTAAAAATACAAGAAATAAAAAACAAGATGTATTCTTAAATTGTATGGTTGCTATTGCAATACTAATGGGAATATGGAATTTTGTTAAACTTCCAATATTTAGTAGAATAACATTACTATATATGTCGCCTCCAGAAAGATCTCTTATGACTGTTAGTGTTATGTGCACGATTATAGCTATTTATTTAATGGCACATTATGAAAATAAAAAAATAAGTGATGTAAAAATTGGTATATCGTTTTTAATTTCGTGCATCATTTTACTCTTTGCGATAAGAGTTATTAACAATTATGTACCAGGATACCTTACAATCAATCTGACAACTTTTATTGTTTTACTTTACTTGGCGTTATTTATGATGCTTCTGCTAAATTATAAAAAGACAAATATTATGTTTTGTATTGTATCTGTTATAATTTCCGGATATGTTCTTGTAACTGTTAATCCAGTTTCAAAAGGTTTGGAAATAATGTTTGAAAAACCAATTGCAAAAGAGATTCAACAAATAGTTGATGAAGATGAGGACGCAAAATGGTTAGTAGCAGATGCATCAATTTATATTCAAAGTTATTTATTAGCAAATGGTGCTAGAGTAATAAATTCTACAAATTATTATCCAAACTTCGAACTATGGGAAAAGTTTGACCCAGAGCGTTTGGAAGATGAGAATTATAATAGATATGCTCATATAATAGTTTCTACAACAGAAGATGATACTTATTTTGAACTTTTATCACAAGATGCTATGAGAATAAATGTAAGTATCAGTGATTTTTGTAAATTTGATGCAAAATATGTAGTAAGTGAACGAACTTTAGAAGATTATAATAATTCTGATATTCAATTTGAAAAAATATATAAAGAAGAAAACTTAGGAATTTATCAAACATCCTGTGTAAATTAATCATGGAGGAAAATATGGAAAAAGTCATATTAATAATACCAGCATACAACGAAGAGAAGAATATTTTAAAAACTGTTAGAAATGTTGAAAAATATAACAAAGAGAATAAAACAAACTACGACTTAATTGTAATTAATGATGGTTCTACAGATAATACACAAAAGATATTAGAAGAGAATAATATACCACACATTAATTTAATTCATAATTTAGGCATAGGTGGAGCTGTTCAAACAGGTTATAAGTACGCATTTATAAATAATTATGATATAGCTATTCAATTTGATGGCGATGGACAGCATGATGTTAAATATGTCGAAAAATTAATAAAACCAATTATTGAAAATAATGTTGACTTAGTTATAGGCTCTAGATTCTTAGAAAAAGATTCTAGTAAATTTAAATCTACTTTTATTAGAAGAATAGGAATTCGTTTTATCTCTTTACTTACAAATATTTGTGCTGGAAAGAGAATAACTGATACTACAAGCGGATTTAGAGCAGCAAATAAGAATGTTATTAAAGAGTTTGCAATAGATTATCCTATTGACTCTCCAGAGCCTGCATCTTTTGTTACAATTACAAAAAATGGTTATACTTCTAAAGAAGTAGCTGTTTCTATGAATGAAAGAGAAGGTGGCAAATCTTCAGTCACAAGTAATATTTGGAAACCAATTTATTATATGATAAATGTTTCTTTATCAATTATTGTTACTGGCTTTAAGACTAGGAGGGTAAAATAATGGAAATAAGTTCAAGAACACTATTATTATTTGCAATAATTATATTTATTATTGTAATGCTTAATTTTATAAAAAAAGATAATGTAAGTATTAAGTATTCTCTTATTTGGTTAATAAGTTCATTAATAGTAATTGTACTTATTCTTATACCAAATTGTTTAGAATGGATGAGTCATTTATTAGGTTTTGAGTTAATATCTAATATGATATTTGTTATCGCTATTTTGATTCTATTTGCTATTTGTTTTTCTTTTACAGTTATCGTTACAAGAGAAACAAGAAAAATTAGATTGTTAATTCAAGAAATATCTATTCTAAAAGCAAAGGTTGAATCATTAGAAAAGAAACAAGAAAAATAAAAAGGATTTGAAAAATAATGGATAGCAATGTAAGAAAAAATTTTATATGGAATGTACTAGGATCTACTCTTAATGCAACTACATCATTATTCTTTTTAATCATTGTAACTAGATTAAATGGGGTAAATGATGCTGGAATATTCACATTTGCATTCTCGACTGCATGTCTACTTGAAGTAATTGGAACTTATTATGGTAGAGCTTATCAAGTTACTGAAAGAGATAAAAAATTTAGTAACAGTGATTTTTTATATAGTAGATATTTTTCATGTGCATTAATGATGCTAGCTGCTTTTATTTTTTCGTTTTCTAGATCTTATTCAATATATAAAATTATAATTATATTATTGTTAGCATTTTATAAAATGCTTGAAGCATTTAGTGAATCACTTTATGCAACAATTCAAAAGAATAATGAACTTTATAAAGTAGGTATATCATTATTCTTAAAAGGATTATGTTCATTAGTGATTTTTATATTTACAGATTATATTACAAATAATATTATATTCTCAATTATTGGTATGATTTTAATTTATATTTTGCTGATATTATTTTATGATATAAAGAATGTAAGACTATATAATGAGAAGAAAACAAGATTTGATAATAAGAAAATAATGTTATTATTTAAAAGTGGTTTTTTTACATTCTTATTCACTTTATTAATTCAATATATAATCAATGCTCCAAGATATGCAATTGATAATGTATTATCCGATAATTATCAAACTATTTTTGGGATTATTGTAATGCCCGCAACTGTAATAATACTTTTTGGCCAATTTATGATACATCCTTTTTTAGTGCGTTTGACAAATCAACTTAACGAAAAAAAGATTGGAGATTTTTGTGCGTTAGTTGCTAAACTTGGTGTTTGCTTATTTATAATTGGCTTTCTAGCTAATGTAGTAGCGTATTTTATTGGAATTCCATTTTTAGAACTTGTTTATGGGTTAGAACTTAAAGAGTATTTATTATCATTATTGATTATAATTAGTGGTGCAACACTTTATGGAGTATCATTTATAATATCAAATGCTTTAATAGCAATGAGAAAAACTAAGGTCCAATGTGTTATATATATTATTGCAAGTTTATTTGCATTAGTTATTTCTAATATACTCGTAAATTCATATGGCGTATTCGGAGCAACACTTGCATACTTAGGCACAATGACTTTAATTTTAATTATGTATATAATTGTTTTTATAAGAGAAACTAAAAAATTAAAATTGGAGGTAGATCATGAATAAAGTATCAATTGTAATTCCAATTTATAATGCCGAAAAATATATAGAAAAATGTTTAACAAGTATTTTAAATCAAAGTTACAAAGATATAGAAGTTATTGCTGTAAATGATGGAAGCAAAGATGGAAGTTTAAAAATTTTAAAAGAATATGCAGCTAAATACAATAACATTAAAGTGTTTGATCAAAAGAATCAAGGTTCTGCAGCTGCCAGAAATAATGGTATTAAACATGCTGAAGGTGAATATCTAACTTTTGTAGATGCAGATGATTTTATTGATTCGGATTATATAGAAACATTAGTTACAAATATAGCTGATAATGATTTTATTGTTTCTGGTTATAAAAGTTGTGATTCTATAAAAACTCTTTTTACAAAAAAACCATATGAAGACGCGATATGGTCAGCTTTCAAGTATATCGCGACTTGCGGAAAATTATATAAAACTGATTTTGTTAAAAAGAATAATATAAAGTTCGGAACAAAATATAAGATAGGTGAAGATGTTTATTTCACAATGAATGCAATTACTAGAACAAATAAAATAAAAACAGTATCTTATGCAGGTTATAATTATTTTGTTAATACTTCATCTTTAACTCACACAGTTAACCAAACTAAAGAAACAAAAAATAATGAAATGATTTCATTATTACAAGAAGTAGATAAATTAATTGAAAACAACGAATTTGTTCATTTATATAGAAATGAAATATCTTATTTCTATTTAAAGACTTTTGTTTTTCATTTAGAACAACAAAGACATATATTAAATATGCAAGAATACTTTTTAGAATATAAAAATTGTTTTGAAGTTATAGAAAAAATAAGTATGAAATATACAGGAAAAAAATTAAAAATGCATTGGCAAAAAGAAGAAGAGTTTGCAATAAATTTAATATGTAATTTATTCTTACTTTCTAGAAAATTACATATTGAAAAAGTATTGTTATTTTTACTTCAAAGATTTTAGGAATTGTAGAATATAAAGGAAGATGTAGAAATGAAAATAACTTTAATTACAGTTTGCTATAATTCAGAGAAAACTATCAAAGATACATTAGAATCTGTTCTTATGCAAACATATGAAAACTATGAATATCTAATAATTGATGGTAAAAGTAAAGATGAAACTGTAAGTATTTTAAAAGAATATGAAAAAAAGTTTAAAGGAAAAATGAAATTTGTATCTGAAAAAGATAAAGGTCTTTATGATGCCATGAATAAAGGTATAGATATGTCTACAGGAGACATTGTAGGTATACTAAATTCTGATGATGTATTAATAGATAAGGATGTATTCAAGAAAATTGTTGATAATTATAAGGAAGACACAGATGTTTTATATGCTGACTTGATTTATGTTGATGAAACTTTAAAAACACCAATTCGTGATTATATTAGTGGATATAAAAGTGGTGATTATTGGTGTCCAGCACATCCAACAATGTACATTAGAAAAAAAGTATTCGATGAAATAGGTAAATATAATTTAGAATATAAAACATGTGCCGATTATGATTTTATGGTGCGTCTTAATATTAATAATTATAAATTCACATATCTTCGTGATTATTTAGTACTAATGCGTATGGGTGGAGTTAGTAACGGAATTAAGGGCTACTATAATAACTTTAAAGATGCTTATAGCATATTAAAGGATAATAAGGTTAAATTTCCTTTATTAAAGACATTTAGAAGAATAATTCATATTATGTTTCAATATGTTAATGCACTAGGGAAACAAGGAAAAATAAAAGAAATTATTAATAATAAATAACCAGATTAAACATAATATACATATTATTTACAAAATAATAGTTTTATTAAAAATATTGCCATTTTACTGGTGATAATGGGCATAAATAAGGTGTCTTTATTTCTATTATTAAAATTATTGTCATATTTTGTTAAATTATGCAAAAAATATTAAAAAATGACAAAATATATTGTATAATACTATTAAGACTAAAAGATAGGATAATATCTCAAAGATTAGATTTGACAAATATGTTTACAGGTAATATAATATACCGCAGCAAAGAGGGAAATCTAGTGTGAAGGAGAAATAATTATGAATAGTGCTGAATTAGTAGCAGATACAATAAGTATAAAAAAGCAACCATATTTAGTAGTTAAAAGAATATTAGATATAGTAATTAGTCTATTCGGATTAATTGTTTTTTCGCCTGTCTTATTAATAGTTGCTATTGCTATAAAATTAGAAAGCAAAGGACCAATATTATATGCTCATGATCGTATAGGTCAATATGGAAAACTATTTAGATTCTATAAATTTAGATCAATGGTATATGATGCTGATGATATTTTATATAATAAATTATTAAAAGATGAAGAAATGGCTGAAGAATATAAAATAAATAAAAAATTAAATCGTGATCCAAGAATTACTAAAGTAGGAAGATTTTTAAGAAAAACATCTATGGATGAATTGCCTCAACTTTGGAATGTGTTAAAGGGTGATATGTCACTTGTTGGGAATCGTCCTTATATGCCAAGAGAAAAAGAAGACATGGGGGAATATTTTAATGATATTGTTAAAACAAAACCTGGCTTAACTGGTTATTGGCAAGTATCAGGAAGAAGTAATAAATCCTTCAAAAAGAGATTAAAACTTGAGCAAGAATATTCAAATATTTATTCATTTAAATTAGATGTAAAGATATTTTTTAAAACATTCTTTGTTGTATTTAATCATGACGGTGGAGCTAAGTAAAATTATCTTAGCTTTTTTTATGCAATAATTGTGTTAATGTGAATAAAAACTATATAAAATCGACAGCATATTTGATATAATGATAAGAGAGTATAGATTATGAAAGGATTAACTACATGAAGAAAGTTGAATTGTCAAACAAAACTTTGTTGCTAACAGGTGTAGCTGGTTTCATTGGTGCAAATCTAGCTAATAAACTTTTAAAAGATTTTAATGATCTAAAAATAATTGGTATTGATAATATGAATGACTATTATGATGTTAATATTAAGGAATATCGTTTAAATAAAATTAGTGAACATTCCAATTTTACTTTTATAAAATGTAATATTGCCGATAAGAAAACAATAGATGATATATTTGAAAAGTATAAACCCGATATAGTTGTTAATTTAGCAGCACAAGCTGGAGTTCGCTATAGTATAACTAATCCTGATGCTTATATTGAATCCAATATAATTGGCTTTTATAATATACTAGAAGCTTGTCGTAATAATCCAGTAGAACACTTAGTATATGCTTCTTCTTCATCTGTTTATGGATCAAATACTAAGATTCCTTATTCGACTGATGATCAAGTAGATAATCCAGTTTCATTATACGCAGCAACTAAGAAATCAAACGAATTATTAGCACATGCTTATTCGAAACTATATAATATTCCATCAACTGGTCTAAGATTCTTTACTGTATATGGACCAGCAGGAAGACCAGATATGGCATATTTTGGTTTTACTAACAAATTGCTTGCTGGTGAAAAAATTCAAATATTTAATTACGGCAATTGTAAAAGAGATTTTACATATGTTGATGATATTGTAGAAGGAATAATAAGAGTAATACAAGGAGCCCCAGAACAAAAGGTAGGTGAAGATGGTCTACCAATTCCACCTTATGCAGTTTATAATATTGGAAATAGTAATCCTGAAAATCTTTTGGATTTTGTTAACATATTACAAGATGAGTTAATAAGAGCAGGAGTATTACCAGAAGATTATGATTTTGAATCACATAAAGAATTAGCACCAATGCAAGCTGGAGATGTAGCAATAACTTATGCTGATACAACACCACTTGAAAGAGATTATGGTTTCAAACCAAATACACCATTAAGAGAAGGTTTAAGAAAATTTGCAGAATGGTATAAAGAATTTTATAAATAATGGGGGATAATATGAAGAAAAATCGTAAGCCAAGATTGTGTTTGGTATCCAGTAGTGGAGGACATTGGGAACAACTACAAAAACTACAACCATTAATAGACAAATACGAAGGATTTATGGTAACGGAAAAAACACAATTTGAAGCAAAAGCAAAATATTTTATGAAACAAACAGATTTAAAGGACAAATTAATGCCCATAAAAATGTTATGGAATGCATTCTATTCTCTAATCATTTGGATTAAAGAAAGACCAGATTTTATCATTACAACCGGAACAATGGTTGCATATCCATTTTACTTGCTGTCTGTATTATTTAAAAAAAAATTTATATTTATAGAAACTTTTGGTAGAGCGAATATGCCAACTGTTGCTGGAAAGAAAATGGAAAAACATAGTGATTTGTTCATTGTTCAATGGGAATCACAAAAGAAACATTATAAAAAAGCTATATATGGAGGGTGTTTATATTGATATTTGTTACAGTAGGATCAAGAAATTATCCTTTTAATAGATTATTTATAGAATTAGATAAATTATGTGAAGAAGGCGTCATCAAAGATGAAATATTTGCTCAAATAGGAACTTCAACATATAAACCTAAACATTATAAATATAAAGATTTTATATCTCAAGAAGAATTTGTTGATTATATAGAAAAATCCAAATATGTAATAAGTCATGGTGCTTCAGGATCAATTATGAAGGCACTTAATGCTGATAAAAAAGTAATAGCAGTAACAAGATTGGAAAAATATGGTGAGCATATAAATGATCATCAAATACAAAACAATGAGGCTTTTGGTTCCAATAGTTATGTTTTACCAGTGTACGAGATGGATGAATTAAAAGACGCAATTATTAAAATTCAAACTGGTAAAGATAATCTAAAAAAATGGGAAAATAAAGATCCAATGGCAATTGTTAATATGATAGATAACTTTATACAAGATAATTGGTAGACAAGGGCGGTCAGATAGTGAATAAGAAAAAAATTGCAAGAAAATTAAAAGAATTATTGAAAATATTACCAGATAGAATTTATATTCAATTATATTATTTTTTTCGGTTTCATAAATTTTGTCATTTAAAAAACCCTAAAACTTATAATGAAAAAATCCAATGGTTGAAGCTGTATGATAGAAACCCAATGTATTCAAATTTGGTTGATAAATATGAAGTAAAAAAAATAGTAGCAAATATAATAGGAGAAGAGCACATCATAAAAACTTTAGGAATATGGGAAAACTTTGATGAAATAGACTTTAAAAAATTGCCAAATCAGTTTGTTCTTAAATGTACTCACGATTCAGAGGGAATTATTGTAGTAAAGGATAAAAATAAATTAAATTACAGAAAAGCAAAAAGAAAAATAGAAAGAGCTATGAAATGTAATTTTTTTTATATAGGAAGAGAATGGCCCTATAAGAACGTTAAACCAAGAATAATTGCAGAAGAATATATGGAAGATAATACTTATCATGAATTAAGAGACTATAAATTTTTATGTTTTAATGGGAAACCAGAAATAATGTATATTGCAGCAGGCAGATTTAATCATCAAACCACTATTGATTTCTATGATATGGATTTCAACCACTTAGATATAACGCACCATTATCCAAAATCATTAGTTAGAATTGAGAAACCAATTACATTTAATAAAATGATAGAACTTTCAAAAAAATTATCTAAAGATTTTAAACATATTAGAGTAGATTTTTATGAAGTTAATGGGAAAATATATTTTGGAGAGTTAACTTTTTATAGTTTTAGCGGTTTTTCTAAAATAGAACCAATAGAATGGGATTATAAACTTGGTGAGCTTATTAATTTAGAAAATAAATAATAAAAATATTTTTCGTTTACTATAAAGAAGGGAATGAGTTTTGATGAAAGTATTAAATATTTCAACATCTAGCTTATTTTATAATGGTATTGGCATAGTTTTATTAAATTATTATCAAAATATGTATAATGACAAAATTCAAATGGATTATATTTCCCCGGGATATGTTGATCAAGATTATAAAAAAGAAATATCAATAAAAGGAAATAAAGTGTTTGAATTTGAATACAAAGGACAAAAGATACGACAAAAAAGGCCAATAAAATATTGTTTTAAATTATACAATATCATAAAAAAAGAGAAATATGATATAGTGCATGTTCATGGATCTAGTTCTATGATGGCGATGGATTTATTGGTTGCAAAGCTAGCTGGAACGAAAATTAGAATTGCACATAGCCATAACACGCAATCAGATAACAAAATATTAAATATGATTTTTAGACCTATATTTATGAAAAGCTACACACATGCTTTTGCATGTGGTGAAGAAGCAGGAAAATGGCTTTTTGGACAAAAATCCAACTTTACAATAATCCCAAATGGTAAAGATTGTGAACTTTATGAATATAACGAAAAAATAAGAAAGAAAATTAGAAAAAAATTTAGAATTCCTGATAATAATATTGTAATAGGACATGTTGGTAATTTTAACGAGCAAAAAAATCATGAGTACTTATTAAAAATATTTAAAGAATTAAGTGATAATTATCGTCTGCTTTTAGTGGGAAGTGGAGAATTACAAGAAGAAATTGTTTCTTTTGCAAAAAAGATGAACATATACGATAGGATTATATTTACTGGCTCTGTGCCTTCTGATATGGTAGCCAAAATTATTCAAGCGATGGATATAATTGTTTTTCCGTCAAAATTTGAGGGATTCCCTAATGTTCTAATTGAGTGGCAAATATCTGGTCTGCCATGCTTAATTTCTGATAAAATAACTAAGTCAGTAAATCTTACTAATTTAGTTAAGTTTTTATCAATTAATGAAAATCCAAAGGTTTGGGCTCAAGAAATTAATAAAACTAAAATATTAGATAGAGAAAAAAATAATTTAATGATACGACAAGCAATAATTAATGCGGGATATGATATAAAAGAAAATGCAAAAAGGCTCGAACAATTGTATCTTGATCTAAAAAAGGAAGAGTTTAGATGAAAAAGTTTAATCAATTATACGAAACTATAAGATTAATAATTAGAAGAAAATATATGCATTTAACAGCTAAACAAAGAAAAAAAACAATAGATATGGATGATTTTACTATAATTTCTAACAATTGTTGGGGAGGATTTATTTATCAAAGCTACGGCATTAAGTATAATACACCTACTATTGGCTGTTTCTTTATGGCTAAGGATTATATTAAATTTATTTCGAATATTAAACACTATTTAAAGCAATCATTGAAATATATTGATTCTAGCTCTTCGAAGTGGTATCCATTAATTAAAGATAAACCAGATTTTAATACATATCCAATTGGAAAATTGGATGATATTGAAATACATTTTTTACATTATTCTTCTTTTGAGGAAGCTTTTAATAAATGGGAAAACCGCTTAAAAAGAATTAATTATGAAAAAATAATATACAAATTTAGCGAAATGAACGACTGTGATGAAGCGGACATTTTATCTTTTCAAAAATTAGATATACCTAATAAAATTTGTTTTATTTCTTCAAAATATAAAAAATTAAAAAATGATTTTACTATAGTTTTAAGTCAAAAAGAAGTAACAGCGTCACATGAACCTTTTGGTAATTCGCGTTTAATTAACATAAACCATTTTTTAAATGAAATTAATAAAAAAGGAGAGCAAAAATGATTACAGTAATTATTCCTGTATACAATGTCGAAAAATATTTAGAAAAATGTGTGAACAGTGTTCTAGTTCAAACATATAAAGATTTAGAAATAATTTTAGTAGATGATGGTTCAACTGACAGTTCATCTTTATTATGTGATAAATTAAAATCAAAAGACAATAGAATTAAAGTAATACATAAAAAAAATCAAGGGTTAGGATTGGCAAGAAATAGTGGGTTAAAAGTGGCTAGTGGGCAATATGTTACTTTTGTTGATTCAGACGATTTTATTGACCAAGATTTAGTCTTAAATTTACTTTCTGCTATAAATAAAAACGGAATTGATACTGCTATAGGAGGTTTTAAGAGAATAGAAGAAAATGATAAGATAGTTAGAGAAGAACATTATGTTGCTGAGTTATATACGGGTGAAAATGTTCTAAAATCTTTACTCCCAAGATTATTAGGAAGTGCTCCAGAAAAGAGTGACTCTCTAAGACCTTCTGTTTGGAATTGTCTTTATAGTATGGACATAATAAAAAAACACAAAATATTATTTCCTTCTGAACGAGACTATATATCCGAGGATATAATATTCGATTTACATTATTACCAGTATGCCAAAGGGGTACAAGTCTTAGATAATATTAGCTATAATTACAGGATAAATGATAATTCTCTTACTAGAAAATATAAAAAAGATGGATATTACTTATTTAAAAAGCTATATAAAAAAGAATTAGAAATTGTAGAGAAATACAACATACTAGAATATACAAAAAATAGAATTACTAGACAATTTTTTGTGAATACGTTAGAATGTATAAGACAGGAAAAAGTGAGAATAGCAAAAAAAAGTTTTAAAGATTGTTTAGAGTGTTTAAAAAATATTTGTGCTGATAATACACTTTTAAATGCAATAGAAGAGTATCCTGTTAGAAAATTGGGAATTAGACAACAATTATTTTTATTTATGGTTAAGAATAAATGCTGTAGGGTTCTATATTTATTAACGAAATAGGTGATAATTATGAGTTTAAAAAACAAATTATTGAGACAATTTCCTTTTTTAACAAAACTAAATGGATTTAAAAATTTAAAGAAAACATTAACAAGTATTAAGAGAATAAAACAAGTATTAATATATAAGAAAATGGATTTTGATACGATATCTCTTACTAAAGAAAATTTTGATATTTTCAAAAAAAGTTTTTTAAAATTTGTGTGGTCTCAACCTGAAGATGCAGATTTACCTTTATTATTTTTTGAAACTAAAATTAAACCAATTTCTAATAAAATTGACATTAAAAGCTTAAGCGAATTTGATCCTCTTCTTATATGTGTTGTAAAGAATGACATTGACAGAGTAAAAATGATACTTAAACACTATAGAAATATAGGCATTAAAGGATTTGTATTTGTTGATAATATGTCAACTGATGGGACATCCGAATATTTAACAAAACAAAATGATGTCGATTTATTTATTTGTGAAACTTCTTATACGACAAAAAATAGAGAGGCATGGATAAATAGAGTAATTGGTCATTATGGGTTTGATAGATGGTACTTGTGTGTTGACTCTGATGAATTGTTTATATATGAAAATTATGATAAAATTATAATATCAGAATTTATTAAAACATTAAAAAAGAGAAGGGTTTTGTCTTTTCTTCTAGATATGTATTCTAAAGAATATTTATTTATGAATGATGTAAAAAGTGATGAAATAATAAAAAAATATTGTTACTTTGATACTGGCACTTATTGTCATAGATCAAATTATAAAATGGAAATTATTTCAGGAGGTCCTAGACAAAGAGTTTTTTTTGAAAATAACAATAATACTTTTATGTTAACTAAATATCCTTTATTTTATTTTGAAAAGGGCGACATCCAATGTTGTTCACATTATCAGTTTCCTTATAAAGAAAATTTTGGATTCGAATGTAAAACCGCTCTCTTACATTATAAGTTTCTGAAAAGTGATCTGGATAAATATTTAGAAAGAGCAAAAATTGGAAATTATGCTAATGGAAGTTTTGAGTATAAGAAATATGCTGAATTGTACTCTAATGGACAGAAAATATCGCTATATAATTCTGAATCAGCTAAATTTGAAAACTATGAATCTCTTAATAAAATAAAATGGAAATAAAGAATTGAGGTGAGAATTGATGAAATTATCTATGAAAAGTTTTTTTCAATTTTTTTCAATATTATTTTTTTCTTCTATACCTTTAATGCCTTTATATACTATCGACGTACATAGGATACTTGGTGCTATATGCGTTATGATGTATGCTTTTTCAATTATTATTAATTTCTTTAAGAATAAAAAAATAGAGAGACTATCTATTTTTGAGGTTTTGTATCTGTTCCTTATTATTTATGCGTGGAAGAGCATTTCTCCTTTTCTATCCTTAAAAAAAATTGATTATCTTTATGAAGCTCAATATATTGTAAAAACTATGTTATTTAATATCTTGTCTGTAATAGCTGCAACTCGATTAATCTTTTTTAAACAAGAAGACATAAAAAAAAGTATACTTTTAATTGGGAATGTTATAACTATATCTACGATTTTAGTATCAACTTATAGTATTATATACGAATATATATATTTAATGAAATTTAGTAGATTGGGAACTTATCTTTTTGCGGGACAATATGGAACTAGAATGACATATACCTATAATCTTACAATTTCTATTTTTTTCCTCTTATTTAATATATTAAATAATATTAACAAAAGGAAATCCATTATATATTTGTTTCTTATTCTAATATTTTCTATACTTTCTGGAACGAGAAAATTATTTTTAATTATGCTTGTTTTTGTTACTTTTTATTATATTTTTAGTAAAAAAGTAAATCCAGCATTTTTAATTAAAACCCTTATTTTTGGAAGTATATTTTTAACAATTTCAACGGTTTTAATGTTTAATGTGCCAATATTTTATGAAATGTTTGGTAGTAGGGTTGAAAGTTTAATTATACAAATACAAACGGGAGAAGGAGACTCTTCTTCGTGGGAAAGAAACTTAATGGTTAAACACGGAAAAAAATATTTTGAAACTAACAAGATGAGTGGCATTGGAACAAATGGATTTAAATATGCCTTCGGATTGGACACGAAAATATATAAATATTCTCATAATAACTACATTGAAGTTGCTGTAAATTTTGGAGTCAAAGGCCTATTATTATTTTATGGTGGAATAATTATTATTTTAATAAGATTATTAATCTATAAAAGAGGTAATATAGATGAACTTAGAAATTTGTTTATTAGTATTATTTTGTCCCTTATGGTAAGTGATTATTATACTGTAACTTATTATCAAATTCATTTTTTGTTAATTTTTATATTAGCGTCTTTCTACAGCTTTAATGTTAATAAGAGAAATAAAAAAAATAATGTGGAGGTATGATATGGAAGAGAGAAGTAAAAGTCTTATAAAGAATACAATTATACTTTCGTTTGGAAATTTTCTTACAAAAGGAATAATGTTTTTTATGACGCCTCTTTTTACAAGATGGATTTCTCAATCAGATTATGGTGTTTTTGATTTGATTTTAACATATATTAGTTTAATTATACCTATTATAACTCTAGAATCAAGTGAAGCTGTTTTTCGTTTTTTGGCTGATAAAAAGCCCACCAATAATAGCTATCGAGTCATTGTAACTAACTCATTATTAATTAACTTATTTGGTATTGTTTTATGTTCTATGATTGGTATTGTTTTGGGAGTTGTCTTTAATAATTTTTACTTTTTTTGTTTAATATTACTCTTATCCATCTTTGAAGGTTTAAATACTTATTTAAATATGTTAGTACGTGGACTGAAAAAAATTGACATTTATACTATTTCAAATATTTCGTTTTGTATTTTCATGGTTATATCAGTTACTTTTTTTGTTAAAATTATAAATCTTGATCTTAATGGAATGTTTATAGGTTATTTTTTTGCTTATTTCTTAAATGTTATATTTATTTCTCTCATTGTTAAACCTTATAAATTTATTGATTTTTCAGTTTTATCCAAGAAAGAAATTAAAAGCATGTTAGAGTATTCTATACCATTAATTCCAACGGTTATATCATGGTGGATAATTCTCGTTTCTGATAGAACAATTGTTAGTATCTTTTTAGGTACATCTGTGACCGCAATACTTGCAATAGCTAATAAAATACCAAATCTTTGTCAAACTATATTTAATGTTTTTCACTTTTCTTGGCAACAAAATGCAATTGAAACCAAAAATGATGTTGATAAAAAAGAGTACTATAATCTAATTTTTAATAAAATGATAAAGACATTAAGTTCGATTGTTATTTTAATTATGGCATTTGATTTTATTATCTTTTATATTTTATTTGATGAAAGGTATTTTTTAGCTTATTATCAAGCACCAATATTAATGATATCAATTATTTTTTCTATGATGTCACAATTCATAGGAGGAATATACATAGCCGATATGAATTCAAAGAAAAATGGATACACAATATTATTTGCTTCTATTGTAAATTTAGTTGTTCATTTAATGCTAATTAAATTTTTAGGATTGTATGCAGCGTCAATTTCTACGTTAATTTCATATATTTTATTATTCTTTGTTAGATATAAAGACATAAAAACTAGTGTTCGGTTACATATAGATAAAGAAAATATAATAGTATTTCTAATTATATTATATTTTGCTATTGGAATTTTTATTAATAATATTTATATGAACGTATTTAATTTGATATTATCAATATTATTTTGTTACTTTTTCAACAAAATAGAACTGCATACTATGTTTTGTTCGTTGTTAAATTATAAGAAGGGAAGGTTTTTAAAAAGATGATAAAAAGAATTATAAAAAAGGTAGTATTGGGGAAAAAATATAGTTCAGAAACTTATGTAAAATACTTAAAAGGGTTAGGAGTAAAAATTGGTAATAATTGTAGAATTTTTTCTCCAATCACAACACTAATTGACACGCAAAATCCAGATATGCTAACAATAGGCGATAACGCTAAGATAACCAACGGAGTGATTATTCTTACCCATGATTATAGCTGGTCAGTTGGCTCTTTTATATCTAAAAAAACATATGGTAATATTAGACGTGTAATTATTGGCAATAATTGTTTTATAGGGATGAATTCTATTATTCTTAGAGGGACTACAATTGGAGATAATGTAATTATTGGTGCAGGGTCAGTCGTATCTGGAAAGATAGAAAGCAATTCAGTTTATGCTGGAAACCCAGCGAAAAAAATAATGACGTTAGATGAATTTATAAGTAAGCGAGAAGAAAAGCAGTTATCAGAAGCTGTAGATTTTGCTAATGAAATAAAAAAAAGACGTGGTAGACATGCCTCTGAGGATGAGTTATTTGAATATTTTTGGCTGTATTCTAGTACGGATTTATCACCTAGAATGAAAAGACAAATCAAGCATATTGGTGTAGAAAAAGAAATGCTTGATGAGTATTATTCTTCAAATAGGATATCACAATTCAAAAGTTTCAATGATTTTTTAGAATTTTGTGACAAGCAAGAAAAACTTAGGAGTGAAAATGGAAAAAAATGATGGCATTCAGTTTTTAAGAGGAGTATTAATACTAATTATTATGTTTTTTCATTACATTTATCGTTTTGGAGAAATATATAGTATTAAAACAATTAATTTTCCAACATTAAGCACATGGGGAAGAATAGGAGTTGGTGCTTTTTTCATAATAAGTGGTTTTTTAATGGTCCCTCAAAAAAAGAATCAAAACTTTTCTATTTTGAAATATATATTAAAAAAAGTTCTTCGTTTTTTACCATCTTATATTTTGGCAATAACAATTATTTATATTGCTGTTAGCATTTTTACATTACCAGGAAGAGAGGTAACTTTCTTTGATTATCTTTTGAATATTCCTTTGATTAATGGTTTTATAGGTGTTGAATATGTTGATGGAGCTCATTGGTATCTTACATATCTAGTGCTTTTTTATTTAATAGTTGGAATTTATATAAAATTTTTTTATAATAAAAAACTGTATTTTGTTATTTTGATTATTGTTAAAGATTTATTCTATATTTTTAGTTATAAATATGCATTTTTTTCTATATTTTATAATTTTCTTGGACAAAACTATTTGGAATTAATTTTTTTGGGCATATTGCTTAAAGATTTGTTAAATTCTAAAATGTCATTGCGTTTCGATTTTTTTTGTTTAATATTTTGCTTTTTGCACTATTTCTATTTTAGCGGAAAAACCTGCGCTTTGAGTTATTTATTGTTTTTTGTACTTTTTATGTTTTTATTTATAAATAAAAAAGAAATGAAATCTAATATTTTTTGTAGATTTGGAGATATTTCTTTTATTCTATATTTAATCCACCAAAATCTTGGTTATATAATAATTTTGAAATTATGTAGTATATACGGTTCGTATTCTCTTTGGTATGTTCTTATAGCATTTATAATAATTATCTGTATAACTATTTTTATTTATGAAATTTTTGAAAAAAGAATACAATTAGAAATAAAAAAACTAGTTGATTGTTTGTAATAATTTATGGTTCTTTTGAAAATATATAATTTTTGTCATAGATAAATTATAATTTAAAATATGGAATTATAATTTAATAGAGGAGGTGTTTAACATAAAAATAGCAGTAGCAGGAACCGGATATGTGGGATTATCTATAGGTGTATTACTATCACAAAATAATGAAGTAATAGCATTAGATGTAATAAAAGAAAAGGTAGATATGATTAATAATCGTATTTCACCTATAAAAGATGAATATATAGAAGATTATTTAAAGAACAAAAATCTAAATCTTAAAGCCACTTTGGATTATAAAGAAGCTTTTAAAAATGCAGACTTTGTTGTAATTAGTACACCAACAAATTATAATGAAGAAACTAATTACTTTGATACATCTTCTGTTGAAAATATTATTGAAAAAGTAATTGGGTTTAATAATCCTAATACAACTATAGTAATTAAATCAACAATACCAGTAGGTTTTGTTGAATCGATGAAGAAAAAATATAATATAGACAATATTTTCTTTTCACCTGAATTCTTACGAGAAGGAAAAGCTTTATATGATAATTTATATCCTTCAAGAATTATTGTAGGTGATAATACAGAAAAAGCTCGTATATTTGCTAATTTATTAAAGAATGCTTCACTAAAAGATGATGTAGTAATTAAATTTATGAACTCAACAGAGGCAGAAGCAGTAAAATTATTTGCTAATACTTATTTAGCATTGAGAGTAGCTTATTTTAATGAACTAGATACATATGCTGAATTAAAGGGTTTAAATACTAAAGATATTATAGATGGTGTATGTTTAGACCCAAGAATTGGAGATCATTATAACAATCCATCATTTGGATATGGTGGCTATTGTCTACCCAAAGATACTAAACAATTACTAGCAAACTATAAAGATGTTCCACAAAATATGATGGAAGCTATAGTTAAAGCTAATGATACAAGAAAAGAGCATATTAAAGACATGATTATGAAACATAATCCTAAAGTAGTTGGTATTTATAGATTAACTATGAAAACTGATTCAGATAATTTTAGATCATCAGCTATTCAAGGAATAATTGAAAAACTAAAAGAAAATAATGTTGAAGTTATTATTTATGAACCAACATTAAATGTTGATATATTTAATGGTTATAAAGTATGTAATGACTTTGATGAATTTGCTAATATTTCTAATATAGTAATAGCAAATAGATTAGATGATAAAATAAAAACAATAGAAGATAAAATATATACAAGAGATATATTTACAAGAGACTAAAATATTTAGTCTTTTTTATTATTTTTAAATATCTTAGTTAAATGGCTATTATTTCTAGGACGGAGCGGAATGCATGTTGCTTTTTGTTGATTTATAATATATTATAGTTATAAAAGATGGTAGAGGTGTAATATATGAAAACATCATTAAGAAATAGTACTTTAGATTTATTAAGATTATTAAGTATTTTTGGAGTATTAATTCTTCATTATTTTAATTCTAATTTTGGGGGAGTTTTAGGTAACCCAAGCGTTTCAAACATTAATATGCTTTTTGCACATTTTATAGAAAGTTTATGTATTATTGCAGTAAATGTATTTGTTATTATTTCCGGATATTTTATGGTTGATCAAAAATCATTTAAATTAAGAAAAGTTATTGATATTCTTTTAATTTGTCTTTTTTATGGAATAATAATTTTTATTTTATATTTAATAATTAATTATTTTCATGGAGTTGAAGTTGTAATAGATGCATATACTGTTAAAACTCTTATTTATTCTATTATCGATAGATGGTTTGTGGTTATTTATATTATATTGTACATATTATCTCCATTTATAAATAAACTTTTTAATAGTTTAAATAAAAAAGATATATTGAAATTATTAGGAATTATGATATTGTTTTTTTCTATATGGCCAACATTAATTACAAATACAACCGTTAAGGACGATGGATATGGAATAATAAATTTTATTATCTTGTATTTAGTTGGTGCTTATATAAAAAAATATAAAAATGACTATAATAAAAAAATTAGTATGTGTATGATTTATATATGTATGACAATAATTACAACTATATTTAGTTACTACTCACCAAAAGCGTGGAGTTATAATTCTATATTTAATATGATAAGTTCAATTTCACTATTTTTATTTTTTAAATCTATAAAAATAAAAAATAGTAGAGCGATTTCTTATTTTGCTCAATTTAGTTTAGGTATATATATAATTCATGAAAACCAATTTATTGTAAAGTATTTATACCAAGATATTTTCAAAACTCCTATGTTTTATGGTAGCAATCTTTTCTTACCACACATAATTTTTACAGCGTTAGGAATTTTTAGTTTATGTTTAATAATAGAAATAATTAGAAAATTTATTTTTAAATATACAATTGATAGAATTATAGATAAAACTAAAATATGCAATATACAATATTCTGTGTAATAGCAACAATGTATTTTTATCAAAGATTAAGGTAATATAAATTATCAACAAGAGGCTAAAGTAACTTTAGTCTTTTTTATTGCAAAAAACAGGTAATTAGTTTATAATAGGTTATAAATTTTAATAAAGAGGCGCTAATGAAGTATTTAGAATATTTAGAAAAACTAATTGAAAAAATAAAGAAATATGGGAAAAGCCCATATCTCTTTATTATTCCTTTATGTATATGTGTTTCAATGCATTTTGAAACTAAAAGTAATATCAAACAAATTATATTAAATGGAAATACTATTGATGTTGATTTAAGATTATTTTTATATATTGCTATATTTGTAATATTTATAGTAATACTTTTATTTAATAAATCTAAATTAAAAAACAAAACAGATAAACTAGGAATAGGCCTATTTATTGATAATAGTGATACCAATGACAATAATTTTAGAAGGAATAGATTTATTTCTGAGCTAAAAAATGAATTAGAAGATTATTATGAAGTAAAAATCTATACAAAAGAAGATTATAAAAAATATCTTAAAGGTATATTACTAGATGAGAAGATATTTACCGATTACAATTTATCATGTTCGATTCTTATCGATGATACATCAGATACTAAAAATGATGAGTCATATTATTTTATCAAAAAGAAAAACATTCAATTTTACTTTGTATCACCATATGCAGAAAACAAAAGAGAAATATCATTAAAGATGCAATCAGAGTTAATTAAATTATTCCCAGATATTTATGAAATAAGAGCCAGCGATGGCATGAATGATACTAAAAGAGTAGTTAAAGAGCTTCATTTAGCTATAGATTATATTACATGTGTAAATATATCTCTATCATTAAATCCATATAATACAATGGAATATATAAATAGTTTATCTTACAATTTAAATGAGTATATCCAACAATTTGGTAGTAATAATATCACCAAATTTATTTCTATTAGAATACAGCTAAGAGAAATTGATTATCGATTAAATGATATTGAGCAATTTATAACTTACAAACAAAATAGAAGTGTTTATAAAGACAATTATTATTTATTAACTAAGATTAATCGTGTTGAAAAACTATTTAATGCAAGCATTTTAGAAAATCCTTACTATTTTAGTTATTTTAATGAATTAATGAATTATAAGATATTAACTTTTTTTGATTTAAAAAAATATGATGATATTTTAAAATTAATTAAAAGATTAAATTATGATGAAAACAGCTCCTTTATTTTTATCACTAAATTTGTATCTATGTGTGGTAGCAAAAAATATAGTAATAAAGATGCTATAGCATATTTTAATCAAAACAAAAAAATATTAAATAATGAAAAGGATATAGAAGATTTAATTGAATTTATACAAGTAAGATATGAAAATAATAAAGATGATATTATTTTAAAATTTTCGTATTATATGTTAAATAAATATTTCAAAGATCAATCCTTAGCAGAACGCTTAAAGAAAGAATTACAAAAACAAACTGAGTATTTTAATGATGTTTTATAACATTTATATTGTTGATAACGATTAACAAAAAATGATTAAATAACTATACAAAGTATTGTATAGTTATTTTTATTTTTTAAAAAGTAATTCTTAAATTTCTCGTGTATATATATAAGTGGAGATGAAAATAATTAAGAAAATTAGAAACAATAACTGTGATTTTCTTTTGACAAATATGAAATTTTATAATAAACTAATTGAGTGCGAAAAAGGGGAGAAACCGGATGAAAAAGAAAATAAGTAAAAAATTTCTTACTATGGTCTTAATTAGTTTATTAAACTCATCGATATATGGATGTGGACAAAAAGAAAGCCAAGAAACAGAAAATATAAATAAAGTTATAGAAGAAACTATTGAAGATAATGTTATTAATTTATCATCAAACATTGGTGATGTTGTTGAAAACAATATTACTGAATCTAAAGAGGTAATAGAAGAAGAAATAGAAGAAGTAGAAGAAGAGAAAACATCTATTGTAAGTGTGCCAATAGTAATAGCTAATGAAAAAACAGAAATACTAGATGGTTTCGATGGTAATAAATTAGGTTATTTACCTGATGGTAAATCACTTGAGTTATTAGGTGAATATAGTGATGAAGGTTATTATCAAGTAAAATACTATGATAATATAGCTTATGTTAATCAAAATGATGTAACAATAGCACATACATATGATATTAAAGGAGATATTAAAAAAGTATTATATGCAACTGAGGATACTTCTTTAATTATTCCTGAATATTTAAGTGCATCAGGTGAAGACGAAGAGGTACCAATAAATAAACTTGAATGTTTTGAAGTTTATAAAGAAATAGAAGACTACTATTTAGTACAAACAGCTGACTATATCGGTTATATAGAAAAAAATAATGTAGAGGAATTGACCGGAACATTTATTGTTGTTGATATAAGTGATCAAAGATTAATACTATATAAAGATAATGGAGTATATAAGATGTATCCAGTTGTTACTGGATTACCAACTAAAGATAGAGCGACATCACAAGGTCTATTTGAAATATATAACATTACATATAATAGAGATTTAATTGGTCAAAATGATAGCTATCATTATTGGATTGATATAATGATGAAATTCCACGGTAATGAAGGATTCCATAATGCAAACTACCGTACAAATGAAAACGGAAAAAGTTATGGTTCAAGACATACATACGATTTTGGTGGAGATACATACACATATAATGGGTCTCATGGTTGTGTTAACATGATATATGAGGATGTTATGGAATTATCTGAATATGTAGGTAATGGTACTGCAGTTTTAATTAAACAATAGAAATAATCATATTAATGATTATTTTTTTAATTTTTATGTTATAATTGAAAAAGTAGAGGTGATATAAATGAGATTAAAAAGATCCATTAGAGTAATATTAATATTATTATTTTTAGTAGTAAGCATTATAGCAGCTAAATCAATTTATGATTTGAGTGTCTTACCAATGAAATATTTTGTAAGAGTTTGTGAAGGCATATTTGTAATAAACTTCGTAGCAGCTTTTTGTTTATTTATTAATAAAAGAGGATTTGTTAAAGGATTTAGTTTTATTTTATATCTTTTATTAAATATATTTTGTGTTGCTGCCATTTATTATGGTTCAACAACAAATAAGTTTTTAAATAATGCATTTGATAATGCTGAAAGTGAATATAAAACAAAATTCTTGCTTTTAAGTAAGAACGACTATGAATTAAATGATTTAAAAGAAAAAGACATTGCATATTATACTGATTTACAATATAAAGAAAAAGCATTTGCAGAACTTGCAAAGAAAGATATTAAGACATTCTTAGAATATCCGGACATTAATACAACTTTAGAACAAGATGTATCATTAATTGATAATGGAATGTATATTTATTTAAAAGAAGACCAAAGCGAAATAAAAATTGATGAATATAATATTATTTATGAATTTGAAGTTGGTATCGAGCTTTCAAATGAAGCAATTGGTGAAGAAGAATTAGAAGAAGAGGAAAAAATTGAATATCAACAATTAACTCCTGGAGAATATTACAATATTTTCTTAGGTGGTTATGACTTTACAAATACATTTATGGATTTCAATATGTTAGTGTCTATTAATAAGACTAATAATGAAATACTTATAACTACAATTCCAAGAGATTTTTATATAACTGATGCTAAAGTAGGTAAAAGAGATAAATTAAGTGATATGGGTGCAAGAGGTATTGAAACTAATATGGCATCTGTAGCTAAATTATTTGGAGTAAAGATAGATTATTACATTAAAGTTAATACAAAGAGCTTAGTTGCCTTAGTTGATGCAGTAGGTGGTATTACTTATTGCTCTGATCAAGAATATACAACAAGCCATGCCATGATCTTAGATACATACAACGATAGCCTTGGTCAAAAGTTACATGTAAAAAAAGGATGCCAATATTTGAATGGTATTCAAACATTAACAGTAGCAAGAGAAAGACTAGCATTTAAAACTGGTGATAATCAAAGACAAAAGAACTGTGCTAAAATAATGCAAGCTATTTTAAGTAAAATGAAAACACCTGGTATGGCTGTTAAATATCCATCAGTATTAGAAGCTGTTAGTGGCTTCTATACAACAACTATTCCAAAAGAATTAATTACATCAAGTATTCAAGATTTACTTGAGAATCCTAATTGGAATATCAAGACTCAATCAGTCACTGGTTATGGTGGACAAGATTATATCTTCTTTGGTTCAACTAAAGATTATGTAATGTATCCACATATGAATACAGTTAATGCTGCTAAGAGAAAAATTCAAGGAATGAAGTATAAAAAATTAAGTGAATTATAATATAAATCGCACTTGCTGAAAGTGCGATTTTATGTTATTATGTATGTAGATGAAGGAAACTTCATAAAATAAAAAAAGAGGGAAGCCTTAACACTCCAGAGTTGAGTGCTTACCTAATATATTGGTTTGCGCTTAATCTATGGATTGAGCGCTTGATTCTTTTTATAATTCATTATCATTAATATGATTGAAAAATAAGCAGAATGATGATAATGATTAAAGCTAAGATTAGAAAATCTATCTTTCTCATTTCATCACCTCCTTTCGGAGGTAAGCAGCTCAACAGTTAGGTTTCCCTAAATACATTATAGATGAGAATAATTGTTGAAAACAATATAATTCAAACAATTTATTAAATTAGTTTCTAAATCTCATACAGATTTTTAATAACCGTTATTTTCTTTGTATAGGTGATGTCAACGCATCAAATATTTTATAAGAAAGTAAGGGATAATAGTTTTAGAATAGGTTTCCTATTCTTTTATTTTATCTTAATTTATTATATAATGTTGATGGGTGATAACATATGAAAAAACTAGCTTTATTTCAAGTGGATTTAAATATTGGTGGTATTCAAAAATCATGTGTTAATTTTCTTAATAATATAGATCTTAATAAGTATGAAGTAGATTTATATTTAGTAGAAAAAGATAATGCCTATATTAATGATTTAAATAAATACATTAATATTAAATATATTAAGAAATTGCCATATATAACTAAGTTAATTCCAATATCTATTTTAAAGTTATTTTATAACCCTAAAATAGATAAAACTTATGATATCGCAATTGATTTTAATTCATATTCAAATGAAACAGCTGTTTCTACTAAAAAGGTTAATGCAAATAAAAGAATGATTTGGATTCATAATGATGTTGAAGTAAAGATAAAAGAAGAAATACTATATCGTATTCTTCATTTAGTCTTTAAAAGTAAATATAAATACTTTGATTCATTTGTTGGAGTATCAGATGGAGCCTTAAAGTCTTTTATTAAAGTAAATAAGATAAAGAATAAAGAATGCTTAGTTATACCTAATTTAGTTGATACAAAAGAAATAAAAGAAAAATTAAAAGAAGAGACAGAAATTGATGTTGATAATTCAAAAATTAATATATGTTCAACAGGAAGAATAGTTCATCAAAAAGGTTTTGATTTACTTGTTCAAGAAATAAATAAAAATAAAGATATTTTAACAAATCATCATTTTTACTTTATTGGTGGTGGATCTGATGAAGCAAAGATTAAGGATTTAGTAAAAGACAATAATTTAGAAGATTTAATAACCATCACAGGTTATCTAAAGAATCCTTATCCTTTAATGAATAAAATGGATGCCTTCATCTTACTTAGCAGATATGAAGGACAAGGTATGGTATTCTTAGAGGCGAAAGCACTTGACTTAGATGTTATCATGCCAAAGCATTTAGAAAAGTATGTTGATGGGGAAATCATTGGTACAGATGATTTAAGAAAATCTTTACTAAATATAAATAAAAGTAATCATAAATTTAATGATTTAACAGATTATAATAAAAGAATAATTAATAAGATAAATAGTTTATAGGAGAAAATATGAAAAGACAAAAGAAAGTACTATTTATATCTAGTACCGGTGGTCATTTTAATGAACTTATGCGTTTAAGACCACTTTTTGCTAAATATAATAGTTATGTTGCAACTGAGAAACAAAAAAGTAATGAATACTTAAGAAGTGAATTTAAAAATAAAGTATTCTTCCTTTTGTATGGAACAAAAGATCATCCTTTTTCATATCCTTTTAAACTATTTGCGAACTCTTTTATTTCTTTATTTTACTTTATTAAAATAAGACCAGATGTTATTGTAACAACTGGTACACATACAGCTGGACCAATATGTTGTATTGCTAAAATATTTGGTAAAAAAGTAATTTATATTGAAACTATAGCTAATATAAATTCTAAAACTATCACTGGTCGTATTCTTTATCATATTGCTGATCAATTTTATGTTCAATGGGAATCTATGTTAAAACTTTATCCAAAAGCTATTTATAAGGGGTGGATTTACTAATGATACTTGTAACACTCGGAACTCAAGATAAAAGTTTTGATAGATTATTGAATGCAATTGATAAAGAAATTGATAATGGCAATATTAAGGATAAAGTTATAGTTCAAGCAGGTTTTACTTTTAAAACCTATAAAAGTAAGAATATGGAAATGTTTGACTATGTCGATACTAAAACTATGAATGACTTAGTTAAAAAAAGTGATGTTATTATTTCTCATGCTGGAGCGGGTTCAATTCTTACAGCTTTAGAAAATGATAAAAAAATAATAGTTGTTCCAAGACAAAGTAAATATGGAGAACACAATAATGACCATCAAATTGAAATAGCTGAAAAGTTTTCAAATGATGGACATGTAATATATCTTAAGAATTTAAATAATTTAGTTGAAACTTTAAATAATATTGATTCATTTAATCCAACTAAATTAAATCATAATAATGAATTACTTAAAAATATTGAAGAGTTTATTGATAATACAAAGAAGAAAAAGAAATTCTTGCCATTTGTTATGGTTATCTTATGGGCATGTGCCATTTTCTTCTTATCTAATATGAGTGGTATAGAATCAAATATAAAGAGCACTACATCATTAGATATCATAATAAAAGAAGTATTAACGTTTACTAATAAAATTGGCTTAACTGATAAACATCCAACTGAAGCAAGAATAAGTGAATTTGCTGAAGACATTAATCCAATCATGCGTAAATGCGCTCATGCAACTGTTTTCTTTATTTTAGCTATCTTGATATCTATTTTCTTAACAAGATATAATATACGCTTATCATTTGCATTTATATTAACAGTTCTTTTATCCTTCATGTATGCTTTATTTGATGAATATCATCAAACATTTGTAATTGGGCGCACTGGACAGTTAACAGACTCATTAATTGATGTAAGTGGAGCAATAATAGGCTGTTTCATAGTGCTAATAATAGTTAAAATAAAAAGAAGAAAAAAGAAAGTTAAGGATAAAAAGAAAGTTATCTTTGTTTCAAGTTTAGGTGGGCATTTAACTCAAATGCTTCAACTAAAAAGTATATTTAATGACTATAACTATCTTTTAATCACTGAAAAGTCTAGTGTTACTGAAAACTTAAAGTCAGATTATAATGTTAAATACTATATATACTGTAATAAAAAAATATTTATTAAATATTTTATAATTAACGTTATTAATGCTTTCCATTCATTATATACTTTCTTTAAAGAAAGACCAGATGTAATTGTAACAACTGGAGCTAATACAGCAGTACCTCTTTGTTACTTAGGAAGAATATTTGGTAAAAAAGTAATATTTATTGAATCATTTGCAAAAAGAAATGGTAAAACTTTAGCTGGGACTTTATGTTATCCAGTAGCAACAACATTTATTGTTCAGTGGGAATCAATGTTAAAGTATTACCCTAAAGCAAAATATTTTGGAGGTATCTATTAATGATCTTAGTTACACTTGGTACTCAAAACCAAAAATTTTATCGCTTACTTGATTATATAGAAAAATCGAGCATTGATGATGAGATAATAGTTCAGGCAGGCGGATCAATTAATTATAAATCAAAAAAGATGAAATTATTTAAATTCATCAATTATGATGAAATGATCACGTTAATAAAAAAGGCAGACCTTGTTATAACTCATGGAGGAACAGGAAGTATCTTTTTACCCTTACAACATGGCAAAAAGGTAATTGCTTGTGCAAGACTCGAAAAATATAAAGAACATATAAATGATCATCAAACTGAAATAGTTTCAATATTTGCTGAAATGGGTTATTTACTTGAACTAAATGAAGAAAATAATCTTGATGATTTAATAGAACAAGCAAAGACTTTTAAACCAAAAGAATATGTAAGTAATAAAGATAATTTTATTAAATTATTACAATGTGAAATAGATGAGTAGGTATAATTTATACCTACTTTTATATTTAGCACTTTAGTATTGACTCTGCTAATAATAAGTGGTATAACATAAATGTGAGAGAATTAAAGGAGATAATTTTATGGCAAAAAAACAATTTAAAGCAGAATCTAAAAAATTAATGGATTTAATGATTAATTCCATTTATACAAATAAAGAAATATTTTTAAGAGAATTAATATCAAATGCTAGTGATGCAATTGATAAATTATATTATAATTCGCTTACAGATGATAAAATCTCTGTAAATAAGAAGGATTTTAAAATTGAAATTAAAATCGATGAAGATAAGAAAACATTAACTATATCTGATAATGGTATAGGTATGAATAAAGATGATTTAGAAAATAATTTAGGAACAATTGCTAAATCAGGATCTTTAGCTTTTAAAGAGGAAAATGAACATAAAAAGGATATTGATATAATTGGTCAATTTGGTGTTGGTTTTTATTCAGCATTTATGGTAGCTGATAAAATAGAAGTAATAACTAAAGCTTATGGAGAAAAAGAGGCATACTCTTGGATCTCTTCTGGAATTGACGGTTATGAAATAAAAGAAGCTAGTAAAGATAGTTACGGAACTGATATTATCTTAAGTATCAAAGAATCAACTGAAGAATATGACTACAGTGAATTCTTACATGATCATAAGATAGAATCATTAGTAAAGAAGTATTCAGATTATATTACTTATCCAATCATGATGAATGTCTCAAAACGCGAACTTAAAAAGGGAAGTGACTCAGAGTATGAAGAAAAAACTTCTTTAGAAACTATAAATGATATGGTTCCATTATGGAAAAGAAATAAATCAAAAATAAAAGAAAGTGATTATAACACTTTCTATTCAGATAAATTCTTTGACTATGAAGCTCCACTTCATGTCATTCATAGCAAAGCAGAAGGATTAGTAAGTTATAATTCACTTTTATTTATTCCATCACATCCTGCTTATGACTTTTATACAAAAAGTTATGAAAAAGGTTTACAACTATATTCTAATGGTGTACTAATCATGGAAAAGTGTGGTGAATTATTACCAGACTACTATAACTTTGTTAAAGGTGTGGTTGATTCAGAAGATTTATCACTTAATATATCTCGTGAGATGCTTCAACAAGATAGAACATTAAAAACAATTGCTAAATCTATTGAAACAAAGATAACCAAAGAATTAACTGATATGCTTCGTGATAATCGTGAGAAGTATGAATCATTCTTTAATACTTTTGGTGCCAACATTAAATTTGGTATATATGATCAATTTGGAATCAATAAAGATAAGCTAAAAGATTTATTATTATTTACATCATCTAAAACTAAAAAGTTAATTACTTTGAGAGAATATATAGAAAATAATAAGACTTGCAAAGGAATATATTATTGTTGTGGCGAAAATGTTGATAAAGTAGATAATTTACCTATAGTTGAAAACTATAAAGATAAAGATATTGAAGTGCTTTACTGCACAGATTATGTTGATGAATTTGTCTTACAAACTCTAATGAGTTATGAAGACAAAAAGTTTACTAACATTGCTGCATCAGAAAGCGATCTATCAACTGATGAAGAAAAAGAACAGTTGAATAAACACAATGAATCAGCAAAAGAAATGTTTGATTTAATGAAAGAATCTATTCCAGGTGTTAATGAAGTTAGATTTACTAATAAACTAAAGAAACATCCAGTATGTTTATCTAGTAAAGGTAATGTAACAATTGAAATGGAAAAAGTAATTAATGCTATGCCAACAGATGAAGAAATAAACGCAGAAAAAATACTTGAGATAAATGAAAACCATAAAATAGTTAAAAAGCTTGAAAATCTTTATAAGAAAGATAAAGAGGAATTAAAGAATTATTCTAAAATTCTTTATGCTCAAGCAAGACTTATAGAAGGATTACCAATTGATAATCCAACTGAGATTACAAATCTAATTTGTGAAGAATTATCTAAATAAGATATCCACCGGATATCTTTTTTATAAAACAAAAGTAAAATAAATTTCTTCCTTGTATATAAAGGGTGAAGGGAGGAAGCAAATGGAATTAGATACAGTAACAGAAGGATATAAGTATCTTGAATGGATGAATGAAGAAACTGACAAAAAGTTTAAGGAAAATTCTATTAGAGAAGAGGCCTTTGATAAAGGAATAGAAAAAGGTATTAAAGAAGGTCAAAATAAAATAATTATTTCTATGATTGAGACTGGAATGTCTATTGAAGAAATAGACAAAATAACGCATCTTGGAATAGATAAAATAAAAAATATTATTTCAAATAATAACTAGTAATTAAAACTTTATTACAATGTTCTAATTAACTAAATTATTAATATAATAAATTGAAATGAAAGTGATGTTATGGATGTATTTGGATATATAATTCTAAATGGACATTATACATTTGAAGAAAAAGAATTTAATGAAGTAGATAATATTATATTATCATCATTAATGTACTTAGATTTTACCAGAATTGTACAAACCGGAAATATTGGAATTTCCTTACATGATGCTGGGCATATTTATCTAGAGACAAATAAAAGAAAAGATATCTATAAACTTGGCATTGCACAAATAAGTGCTTATCGAATTCTTGAAAGTGTTATAGATACAAATAGATATAAAAATATTAACTTATCTAGCTACCGTTATATTACTGGCTTAGATACTCAATTTTCAGCTTTAACATTTAATATAAATAAAAGCTTAAAATATATTGGCTTTGAAGGAACGGATGAATTAATAAGTGGTTGGAAGGAAGATGCTTATCTATCCTTCAAGTTCCCAGTAGATGCTCAAAAATATGCGATTGATTATATCAAAGAGGTAATTAAGTTTCGTGATAAAAATATCATAATAGGCGGCCATTCTAAAGGTGGCAATCTAGCATTAGTTGCTGGAATGTATACAAATCCTTTATTTAAAAGAAAAATAAAACAAATAATTTCAAATGATGGCCCAGGACTTAGAAAGGAAGAGTTTATATCAAGAAGATATAAATCAATTAGGAATAAATATACACATATTATTCCTTCCAATAGTTTGATAGGCACACTTCTTTATAATGACACTTATAAGGCAGTAAAAACCAATAAAAGAAGTATTTTAGCCCATGATTTAACTACTTGGTTAATTGATGGGGAACATTTTATAGAATCACCAAGAGACAAGAGGTCTTTAGAAGTTGAAAAGAAACTAAATGAATATATTTCATCACTAAGTTATAAAGAGCAAGAAATGGTTGTTAAAAGTATATTTAAAGAATTAGAACAAGAGGGTTTAAATACAGTATCTGATTTGTTTAAATTTAGGAAACTTTTAAATATTGTTCGCAAACTTAATAATATTAATCCAAAATGTAAATCTATATTAATTGAAGTTTTGGAAATAATAATTAATAATTATATATAAATAAGTGTATATATGTTATAATTAACTAGGTGGTACCATGAAAAAAGTATTATTAATGATTGCTGTAATTACTTTTTTAACAGCTTGTAAAGCAGCTAATGGTAATTCAGTATCTAAACTAGAGACAACAATATATAAAACTAATAATCATGAAGAAATACTTATTCAAGATGGTTTTGATTATATAAAAGATATTTTTACAGATAAAGATACTTTTTATCATGCATCTTTATTAACAATGGAGTATGGTAATAATGATACTTTAGAAAAAGAAGAAATAGTAAAGAATTCAACTAAATCTTATGATGTTTTATATATAACATTTTCATTTGAAACAGGAGATGTATTATACGAGACAATGCAAAGCAATCATGTTTATAAATACGAAACATATTTAGTTAAATCTTATGAACATGATAGTTGGCATATTTATAAAATGGAGGCAATAAATTAACGGAAGTAATACTACTTCCGTTTTAATTTAATAAATATATGCTATAACTTAAATAAGTTGCAAATAATAACCATAATAAATATGGAATATTTAAATAAAAACTAGTACGATATTTTTTAAAGAAAAGATATAGCATATAAATAACAACTAAATCTAGAATAATTATTTCTACTGTTCCAATAAATCTAAATTTAAAATTGAAAAATATAATTGGCCAGATTAAGTTTAAAATTAGTTGGGTATTATAAGTTTTATCGACACTATTATCTTCACCATTCTTTTTATAAAGATAAAAAGATATACCCATAAGTAAATAAAGAATAGACCAAGCAATTCCAAATAGATATGCTGGTGGTGCAAACTTAGGCTGAACTAAGTATTCATAATCAATATGATCTTTAATTATTAAGCTAACAATTAATCCTAAAGCTAATGGGCCAAATATATACCAAATATTTTTTATTTTATTCATAAACATCCTCTCAGTATTAATATATTAAATATTTATAAATTTATACTTAATATGTTTACAAACTTAATCGCATCTTATAATATTATATTAGGAGGATAAATAATGGAAAAAGTCTTATTTACAAGTGACACTTCATCAAATGGCTTAGTTAAAATATTTGATGCATTAGGTGTTAAGTTAAATGGTAGAGTAGCAGTAAAATTACATTCTGGAGAAGCTGGTAATCAAAACTATCTAAAACCAGATTATGTATTAGAATTAATAAATCATGTTAATGGTACAGTTGTTGAATGTAATACAGCATATGAAGGAGAAAGAGACACAACTGAAAAACACCAAAAATTAATGGAAGATCATGGATGGACTAAAGCATGTAAAGTTGATATTTTAGATGCAGAAGGGCCAGATTTAGAAATACCTATTGAAAATGGCTTAAAGCTAACTAAAAATTATGTTGGTAAGAATATTGAAAATTATGATTCAGTATTAGTATTATCACATTTTAAAGGTCATCCAATGGGTGGATATGGTGGAGCTTTAAAACAATTATCAATTGGTTTTGCATCAGGTAAAGGCAAAAGATACATCCACTGTGTTGGAAAAGAAAATGGTTCATTTGATGATATGTTCCAAGTTAAACAAATAGACTTTTTAGATTCTATGGCTGATGCAGCAAAAACAATTCATGATAAGTTTAAAGACAATATTGTTTATATAAATGTTATGACAAATATGTCTGTTGACTGTGATTGTTGTGTAGTTGCAGAAGATCCTTGTATGAAAGATATCGGAATACTTGCATCAACTGATCCAGTAGCAATCGATCAAGCATGTATTAATCTTGTTTATAAAAGCGATGACCCAGGACGTGATCATTTAGTTGAAAGAATTGAGTCAAGACAAGGAACTCACACTATTGAATCAGCCGAAAAATTGGGGATTGGTTCTAGAGAATACGAACTTGTTGAAATATAAAATACCTTTTAGGTATTTTTTTTATTATTGTTTCATTTATTTTTATAGGTGATACTCTTGAACGATAAAAAAATAGTAATAGATGTACCAAAAACGGAAAATGAAACAGTTAATAAACTTATCAATTCATATTTAGAATTAAAAAAACATGAATTTACAAGTATTATAAATAAACTAAGTTATAATGAATATAGTTTTAAAAATATTTATGAAGAACATAATTATCTTAATTATAAAGATTTACATATCATTCTTTATTACAATTATGGCTATCGCTTGATAAGAGAAGATAAGTTTTTTCATACATTGGATGATAAGTTAATTGATATTAATCATTTTACTAATGATATAACTTCTTTAAAAACTTCTTTAAAAGAGTCTTTAAATATGAGTTTAAAAGAATATAAGATAAATGAGAGTATGATAGATTATTCAATCAATTTTAGTTTAGATAATTTTTTAGTTTTTGATGATGGTTTAGAATTTATCTTTTCTTTAAATCAGTTTGGTATTGATTCAAATGAAGAGATAAGAATAAAAGTAAAGGAATTTTATTATGAGTAGTATAGAGGTATTCTTAATAGCCATTTCTTTATCATGTGATGCCTTTGCTGTATCTTTATCAAAAGGTTTAAGTACTTCTAAGGTTTATTTAAAAAACATCTTGATTGTTGGCATCTATTTTGGTTTATTTCAAGCACTTATGCCAATAATAGGGTATTATCTGTCTAAAAATTTAGGAGTTTATTTAGTTCGTTACAGTCACTTAATTGGTTTTATTATTTTAACTATTATTGGAATATCTATGATTATTGAAAAAGATGAAGAAGAAAATGATTTATATACACCAAAAATAATGTTGCCACTTGCTATTGGAACATCTATTGATGCATTAGCAGTAGGTGTTACATTTTCACTTGTTTTAGACTCTATTTTTCATTCATCTATTCTAATCGGGATAACAACCTTTATATTATCATCTGTTGGTGTTATACTTGGAGATAAAATAAAAAACAGTATAAATATACCAGCCAAAAAGATTGGAGGAATTATACTACTTTTACTAGGCTTAAATATGTTGTTTGAATATTTATCTTAAAATATTATATATAAAAAATCAAAATTCTCTTTCTATCTTCACTAATTAATAATAAATATATTATGGAATTACTTTAACTATGCCTTATTTTAAATAGATAAAGATACTTGTTGTGTCTATGCTAATTTGACAATATTTAAATATAGTGTTAAGGTATATTTACTTTTTTAGGAGGGTTTTGATGTTAAAGTATATTAAGGAAGTTATTTTAGATAAAGTAAATAAAGAAATTGACGCTACATTAGAACAATTTACTATTAAAACGGCAGAAGTATGTAAACTTGAAGAAGAGAAAAAATACATAGATTCTTATTTAGCAATATTAAGAGATCAAAAAGATTGTGTATTAAATGTTGTATTTTGGACAGCACTTGCAATTGTATGTGGAGCATTAGGTACAGGTGCTGGAATAGGTATAGCATTCCGCGTGCTCATGTACATATTTTTCCTTATCGTTGTTAATCAAGGTTTTAAATATTTTGGAATTAAAAATCAAAGAAAAAAGGAATATAATGATATATATAAGATTTCTAAAGGAGAACTTCTTGAAAAAAGTGAAGAACTAGGGGTTGAAATAAGCAAAGTTAATGCTCTAATAGACGAATTATTCCAAAGTATATGGGATAAGTCAGCATATTTAACTGAAGTATCAAAATATGATAATTTACATAGAGAATTTCATAATTCGGTACAAACTGAAGAACCTACATTATTTGAAGAATTTTTAGATGAAAAGGTTGATACTGCAGATGTTCATTTTGATAATGGATTAACTAATCCAATTGAATATACACCAGAATCAAAACATTACACTAAAAAATTAGCATGAAAAAAGAACACTTAACTTAGTGTTCTTATTTTTCATCATGGGGCGAAATAAGGGAGTCGAACCCTTGCATAATAGAGCCACAATCTACCGTGTTAACCACTTCACCAATTCCGCCATGACTCACTCATTATAGCAAATTATTGTATATCATGCAAGTAAAACATACACACATGTATATGAAGAATGTATAATAAATATGGCTGATATCTATGACATGGATGTCTGATGAAGCTTTAGTTTCTCTTGATTTATATAAAGATAAAATTCTATCTAGCTAATTTGCTCTAAATGTCATTATATGATAATATATACCCCAACCAAGGGGTGTTTTTATGGCTAATAATCAAGAAGTAATGAATTTCTTTACAACACTTAAAGAAAACAATTACGAGTTTGATTTTGATGAAATTTCTTCAATTAAAGGTCGACAAAACTATGAAATTCTAAAAGATTTAGCATTAAAAACAAATGCTAATTTAGATCTTTTTGATATTGTCTCAATACTCCCTGAAGATGTTCTTATAAGATCAACCCAAATCTTAAAAATATTATTTGAAGGTCTTTTTCCACCTATAACAGTTTCTAAAATTATTTCTAAAATGAAAGTATATGGTGGAGTAAATCCTTATAATGGTCATGTAGTAAAAATGAATGGCGAACAATATATTGCTGTTGAGTGCATTGATAAAGTTACATCAGTTATTACTGTTGTTCATGAAGGTTCTCATATACTTTTACCAGCAAAATATGTTCCAAATTATCATCATAGAGAAGTAATTCCAATATTGAACGAATTAGTTGCAGCAAGTACCTTAGATGAATTAAAACTAGGATCAAATAACTTAGAGTCTACATATGCCTATAGGGTCAATAATTTAAAATATCATTTTTCTCCAAATAATGAATTTGATGATTCAGTACTTAAAAATAATGATGGAATTACTTATGAAAAAATTAAATATATTTACGATAGTCATACCGATTATACTTATATAATTTCTATAATTTATGCTTTAAATCTTTTTGCTCTTTATCAAGAAGATCGAAAACAATTTTTAAATGTACTTAGATCATCACTTATAAATGATCCAAATATTTACTCATTATATCAATATTATGGCTTAGATTTTAAAGATGAGAAGATTTTAGATGAGCCAACTAATATCTTAAAAAAATATCTTTAGTATGCTATAATTAACATGGTGGTATTATGGCTGATAAAAAAACAATTAAAAAAATATTAATTGCATTATGTATAGTAATTGTGTTATTTGTTGGCAATTTAATTTATAACGAAGTAAATTACTTTGAAAAGAGATTAACTTGCACTTTTAACAGCACATATACCAATTATAAAGAGACATTAACTTTTAATTTTGTCGATAATACTTTATATGAATATATTAGAGAAGAACATATGAGTCCAAGCGGATCATCAACCATTGAAGAATTACTTGAGTTCTTTAATGGTGAAAGAGAAAAAGTAGAACCTTACTTAAATGAAAACTTTAATTACGAAGTTACTCAAATTGGAGATAAGGTAAAAATATATACTCATATTAAAACTTTATTTAATGAAGAATTTTATAATAGTTATATTGAAGAAAAAGATATCACGATGGCATCAACTATTGATGAAGTAAAAGAAAAACTCAGCGATGAATATACTTGCGAGATTAGAAAGATAAGGTGAGGATATGGCTAGTATTCATTTAATCTCCTCATCTAGTTATCATGTTACTAACAATTTAATTAAAAAAATAGCTGATGGTAATACTAATATTACCTATGAATCACTTACAGATATGTCAATCTATGATTGTATAGACGATGCTTCATATTTTGGACTATTTACTGAGAATAGAGTAATTGTGATAAAAGATGTAAAATACTTTGGTGGTAAATTTAATTACGAAGATGAAACGAATGCTTTATATGAGTTTTTAAAAAAACTAGATGAGAGTATTACTATTATATTCATCTGTGATACCATTAGTAAAACTAAGGATATAACCAAAAAAGTAATTAATTTAGGTGCTGAAATTTATGCATTCGAAACTTTAGATGATAATATCTTAAAAGAAACTATAAGTGAGTATGCACATGAATATGATTTATTAATAGATGATAATGCGAGAGATCAAATATTAAAAAATAGTTTAAATAATTTAGATGTTGCTATTAATGATATTGAAAAGATATCTGTTGTTAATAAACATATAACACTAGATTTAGTTAATACTTATGGTATAAAACTAGAAAGTATTAATAACTTTGATTTTTCAAATGCTGTAGTAGCAAAAAACTTTAATAAAGCATTTGAATTATTGGATTCACTTATTGCAAATGATACAGACATTTTTTCTATTTTTGGCGCTCTTGCTTCAAGCTATACAAATATGTATATGGTAAGAGATGCAGTAAGTCATGGCTTAAGTGATGAAGAAATAGCAGAGAAGTTAGGTTACTCTGGAACAAATCGTGTTTTTGTATTAAAGAAAAACGCTAAAATATATACAACAGATGAATTAAAAGAAATAATTATTTCTTTATCAGAATTAGATATAAAATTAAAAAACGGGTATGATCCCGTTTATGAAATAAAAGAATTCTTACTTAATTTATAAGAGTTCTTTTATTTTGTCTGTATTTTTAAAGTTCAATTTAGCAAGTTCATATAGTTTATCTTTGCCATACTGTTTAACAATATCCGCACCAACTTTATCAACTCCAGAACCGGCTCCTAGTGGAATGTTAGTACCAATACTTTTTGATAATTTATCCATTTCTGTTAAGAATATATATCGTGAGATAATACTGGAAACGGCTACACTTAAACATTTATCTTCTGCATGAGTTGTAAAAGTTATATTTTTAGTGATTTCTTTTGCAGCAGAAATATGTTTAAAATAATTTGTTGGATAACAGAATTGATCAACAACTACATACTTATAATCAAATTTATCTTTTTTTAATAATTCTGTTAAAACACGATTATGCAATATTGCTTTAACTTGATTCATGTTCGTAATACCCCATTTATTAAAAAGACTATTATTTAGTATATAAGTGACATGAGGATATTCACGAATTAAGGTAGGGGCAATATTTCTAATTTTTTCATCATTTAACTTTTTTGAATCCCTTACACCAAGTTCATATAAAAGGGATGCTTTTTCACGTGATACGTATGATGCGGTAACAACTATTGGACCAAAGTAATCACCTGTGCCAACTTCGTCGGAACCAATTGTTGAAACTCCTCTAAAACGATCATCTTTTAGTTCTTCGGCTTTTTCTTCTTTCTTCTTTTTATCTTTATCTATTTCTGAAACTACATCTCTACTATTTTTTATTCTTTCTTGTTCTGTCCAGTAACTAGCTTCAATATCCGCACCTAATCCTTGAAACATTACTTTACCGGATTCATATAAGGTTATTACACAGTCATAATCTTTTACTTGAAATACTGAATATGGTGGTTTTTTATCTAAAAAACGGTCTTGATAAAACTCAATCATTTCATCTTTTAAGTTATCCGATACTTTAAAAACAATGGTTTGTTGTTTCATATTATCACCTGAGTATATTCTAGCATAATTTATTGCTTTTTAAAATACAATTATATATAATTGTGCTAGGAGAGATAATATGGGAGCTATTGATTTTGTTATAATTATTTTATTTATTTTAGGATTCTTAGAAGGATGGAGAAAAGGACTTTTAACCAGTGCCGTTAATTTTGCTGCAAATATCTTAATATTTGTATTAGCGCTTATCTTAAAAGGACCAATTAGTTTAATCTTAATTGAACATTTACCATTTATAAATTTTAGTGGTATATTTGCTGATATTACAGCACTAAATATTATTTTATATGAAGGTATAGCTTTTATAATAGTTGCACTTATTTTAACTATATTATTTAGAGTATTATTAAAATTCACTGGTTTATTAAATAGAGTTATTAATGCCACAATTTTATTTGGTCTTCCAAATAAAATAGGTGGAGCTTTAATCAATTTATTAAGGTATTACCTAATCGCATTTATACTATCTTTTGTTATTAGTTTAATACCTGCAGCAAGTTTATTAGTTAAACAATCATTAATAGCTGATAATATTTTAAACAAAACACCAATACTTTCTAGTATGACTAAAAACTTAAATGAATCGTTAACTGATATTTATAATTTAGTAACTAGTATAGATGCAAATAGCGACACAGAAGAAATTAACAAAGAATCATTAGAAATATTACTGAAATATGGTATTATAAAAGAAGAAACGGTCAATAATTTAAATGAATCAGGTAAATTAAAAATTGATAATTTTGAATATAATAAAGGAGATAAAAATGATTAAGTATTTGAGAGATGAAAACTTTGAAGAAGAAGTAGCATCAGGAGTAGTATTAGTTGATTTCTACGCTGATTGGTGTGGTCCATGTAAAAGAATGGGTGAAGTATTAGAAACTATGGAAGACGTTAATATCTTAAAAGTAAATACTGATGAACACAGTGAACTTGCTTTATCTTTTGGCGTTATGAGTATTCCGACATTAATACTTTTTAAAGATGGAAGCGAAGTTTCTAAGTTAATTGGATTACAAAGTAAAGAAGATATTGAACGTTTTATTGCATCAAGCAATTAAAAATCTCATTTGAGATTTTTTTCTTTTCTAGTTATTGTTATATTCAGTCTTGTGTGATAAAATTATAGTATTAGAGGTGAAGTAAATTGGATAAGACAACTCTATTTAATATTGATGAAATTACTAGCGCTTTAGTTGAGACAACATTGATGGAAGTTTATGATGCTTTAAAAGAAAAGGGTTATAATCCTGTAAGTCAAATAGTTGGTTATTTAGTAAGCGGAGATCCTGGGTATATTACGACAAGTAATAATGCAAGAGAAAAGATTTTATCGATTGATCGCGGAAAAATCTTAGAAGCCATAGTTAAGGAATATTTAGAAAACTAATGAAATGTTTAGGAATGGATTTAGGAACTAAAACTTTAGGCCTTGCAATATCTGATAAACTTGGAATAATTGCAAATCCTTATAAGACTTTAAAATATGATAATATTGATAGTTTAATTAATGAAGTATTAGAAATTATTGAGACGGAACATATTGAAACTCTTGTATTAGGATATCCAAAAAATATGGATAACTCATTAGGCTCTGCAGTTGAAAGAACAGAAAGTTTTAAAAGTTTATTAGAAGAAAAAACTGACTTACCAATTGAACTAATTGATGAGAGATTATCAACAGTAGAAGCAGAAAACATACTTATCTCATCAGATGTTTCAAGAAAAGGAAGAAAAGAAGTAATCGACAGCGTAGCTGCTAGTATTATATTAGATACATACTTAAGAAGAATAGAAAGGTGAATATTATGAATATTGAAGATGCAAAATTTGTTGTGAAAGATGAAAATGGGGTAGAAAAGGAATATTTTAAACTATTTACATTTGATTCGGAAGAAACAGGTAAGAGTTATATTGCTTATACTGATAATTCAACTGATGAAAACGGAAATGTAATTATTAGAGCAAATACTTATGATCCGACTGGTGAAGATTTATCACTTCAACCACTAACTAGTGAAAAAGAATGGAAAGTAATTGAAAATATTTTAATCTCAACACAAGAAAAACTTCGTGAAGAAATGGAAAAAGAGGGCAGTGATGATGGAGAAGGAAACATCACTAACAAATAATATAATAAAAAAATTAAGATTTTATATCTTTATAGCTTTAATTTTAATTGCGATATTTTTAGTCGGTTTAACAGCTTTTATATTTATCTCTTTAATGCCTGTAAATCCTGATGATGACTCATCGCGCGAATTTGTTCTTGAAAAGGGTTTAGGAGCTAATCAAGTGGCTGATAAATTAGAAGGTGCTGGACTTATTAAAAATGCTTTTGTATTTAAAGTTTATATAAAAATAAATGGGTATTCAAATTTCCAAGCTGGAACTTATAATTTGTCTTTAAGTATGAGTGCAAATGACATAATAAATTCATTTGTTACTGGCGACAGAATAATTGAAGATACTATTTCCATTACCTTTGTTGAGGGAAAGAGATTTCCATATTATATAAATAAAATAGCCGAGTCCTTTGACTATAGTTATGATGATATAATGGCTTATGCAACTAGTTCTGAGTTTTTAGAAAGTGTAATAAGCAAATATTGGTTCATTGATGAAGATATTTTAAATAAAGACTTGTATTATCCATTAGAAGGATATCTATTCCCAGATACTTATGAATTTAAGAAGGATGCAACTATTGATGAAATCTTAAATAAGATGTTATCGGAGATGGAAACTAAATTAGCTGCCTATAAAGATGAAATTAATTTGAGTAATAAAAAAGTAAGTAGTTTACTTACAATGGCAAGTATGGTAGAATTAGAGGCTGTGAAGGCAGAACATCGCCTTACAGTTGCAGGAGTATTTTATAATCGCTTAAATTCTAACATGACTTTAGGAAGCGATGTAACTACCTATTATGCTGCAAAAAAAGAAATGACTGATAAACTTACAATGAGTGATTTAAATTCATGTAATGCATATAATACTAGGGGTACATGTGTAAGTGGATTACCTGTTGGGCCAATATGTAGTCCATCACTTTCATCAATTGTTGCAGCTATTACTCCTGAAGAGACAGATTACTATTATTTTGTTGCTGATTCCAATAATGATGTTTATTTTAGTAAGTCATCATCAGAACAAAATCAAGTAATCGCCAATTTAAGAAGACAAGGGCTTTGGCCTGAGTAAGAGGTGTAATTAAAATATGAATGATATTATAAAAGAAATGGAACGTTATGCAGAAGCCAACAATGTTCCTATAATAGAAAAAGACTCTATTGAATTTATAAGAAAATATATTAAATTAAATAATGTTAAGTCTGTTTTAGAATTAGGTACAGCTATTGGTTATTCAGCTATTCTAATGGCTTCAACTGATAAATCAGTCGAAGTAACAACTATCGAAAGAGATGAAAAAAGATATCGTGAAGCCGTTAAAAATGTTAATGAATGTGGTTTAGATAACCAAATTAATATAGTTTTTAATGATGCTTTAGATGTTAACTTAGCTGGACATAAATATGATTTAATATTTATAGATGCTGCAAAAGGTCAATATATAAAGTTTTTCGAAAAGTTTGAAAACTATTTAAACCCAGGGGGAATTATCATTACTGATAACTTACATTTCCACGGATTAGTTGAAAATCATGAAAATATTGAATCTAAAAATGTTTTAGGTTTAGTAAATAAAATAGAAAAGTATATTGAATTCTTAAAAGAAAATGAAGATTACATTACAAAGTTTTATGATATAGGTGATGGAATTTCTGTAAGTTTCAGAAAGAATGATGAAAATGTCAAAAATATTGGTTAATATTAATAAACTAGAAGAAATAGAAGAATACAAGAAAATTGGCATAACCAATTTTCTTTTTGCAATTGAGGGATTTTCAATTGGTTATAAAACTTTTGCTTTAAGTGATATACCAGAATTTTCATATCTTCTAATTAATCGAGTATTAGATACTTCTTCAGTTGATAAACTAGCATCTTTAAAAGATGAAATAAAAAGATTTAAAGGAATTATCTATGAAGATATTGCAGTTTATCAATTATTTAAGAATGAAGATATTGAACTTATTTGGTTTCAGAATCATTTCACTACCAACTATGCTTCAATTAATTATTGGCTTAATAGTGGATGTATATCTGCAGTTATATCAAATGAAATTACAGAAAGCGAAATAAATGAGATTTTTGAAAAATCAAATAAGCCATTAATCTTAAATATTTTAGGGAAGAACCAAATAATGTACTCAAGAAGAAAGTTATTAACTAATTTTAATACCTATAATAATTTAAGTGATTATAATAATATGACACTTCTTGAGCCTATCACTAATAATAAATTTAAAGCAAGTGAATCAGATTATGGAACAGTTATTAGCGATTCCGAATATTTTAATTATGTACCATTAATGAATACAATTGATGATACAAAAATAAAATATTATTTAATTTTAAACCAAGATTTAAGTGTTATTGACATTAAAGAAATTCTTGAAGGTAAGGAATTTGGCAATACGGGATTCTTAAATAAAAAGACAGTATATAGAATGAGTGAATATAATGACAGATAATGTAGAGTTACTAGCACCAGCTGGAAATTTAGAAAAAATGAAGTTTGCATTCCTTTATGGAGCGGATGCTGTTTATTTTGGTGGCAAAAACTATTCCTTAAGAGCAAATGCCAAAAACTTCTCAGAAAGTGAAATGAAGGAAGCGGTAGAATATGCTCACAGTTTAGGTAAAAAAGTATATGTAACTGTTAATATAGTGTTCCATAATGAAGATTTAATAGGTTTAGAAGATTATTTAAGATACTTAAGTAGTATAAAAGTTGATGCAATTATTACCAGTGATTTAGCTGTTATGAGTTTAATTAATGAAAAAGACATAGATTTAGAAATACATGTTTCAACCCAAGCTAGTATTTTAAACCATGATGCAGCACTTTTTTATAAGAGTATTGGTGCAACAAGAGTTGTTCTTGCAAGAGAAGCAAGCAAAGAAGATATTAAAAGAATAAAAAGTGAAACTGGTTTAGAACTTGAATGCTTTGTTCATGGAGCTATGTGTACAAGTATTTCTGGTAGATGTGTATTATCTAATTATTGCACTAATCGTGATTCAAATCGTGGAGGATGTGCTCAAATATGTCGTTGGACATTTGGTTATTCGAATGGGGAAGAATTAGTTACTGATAAACCTTTTTCAATGACTCCAAAAGATTTAAACATGATAACTCATGTGGAAGATATGATTAATATTGGTGTTAATTCCTTTAAAATTGAAGGAAGAATGCGTTCTATATATTATATTTCTACAGTTATTCTAATATATCGTAGAATTATTGATAAAATCAAAAATAATACATTAACTGAGGAATATAAAAGGTATGCTTTGAATATCTTAAATAGGGTAGCAAATCGTGAATCAGCTCCACAGTTTTATGAAGGTCTACCAGGTGTAGATGAACAATACTACTTAGGACGTGAAGAATTATCTAATCAAGACTTCTTAGGATTAGTCATAGATTATCAAGATGGTGTTATTACAGTTGAACAGAGAAATAATTTTAAAGTTGGAGATGAAATTCAAGCTTTTGGCCCTAATCATGACACATATTCTTTCAAGATAGAATATATAATAAATGAAAATGGTGAAAACATCGATGTGGCTCGTCATCCACAAATGATTATTAAAATAAATTCGCCATATAAACTTGAAAAAAATGATATGTTACGTATAAAAATGTTTGACATTTGATTATTTTTGTACTATGATTTTAATCGTAGTTCAAGATTAATGTTTATTACAAAAAGAAGGGTGATTTTTATGTCAGAAAAAAAAGAAATCAAACTAACTGCTGCAGGGTATGCAGATATAGAAACAGAACTTGCAAAATTAAGAGAAGAAGATAGACCAAGAATTATCCAAGCAATTAAAGAAGCAAGAGCACAAGGAGACTTATCAGAAAATGCTGACTACGACGCAGCAAGAGATGAGCAAGCTAAAACTGAATCTAGAATAAAAGAATTAGAATATATGTTAGAACATGCAACTATTATTAAAAGTGCTAAAAAAGGAACTGTTGGTCTTGGATCAAAAGTTACAATTAGTTATGTTGATGATGATGATGAAGATGAATATATGATAGTTGGTTCTCTTGAAGCTAATATCTTAGAAAATAAAATATCTGATGAATCAGCAATGGGAGCTGCTTTATGTGGACATAAAGTAGGAGATATTGTTACTATTGAAAGTCCAAATGGTTCATATGATGTAAAGATTGTTAAAGTTGATTAACAATCTTTTTTTATTGTAAATAATATGCTAGAATAAACTGCATCAAATTAAATAAAAGAAGTGATGCTATGGCAAAATTATTTTTAGATAAATTAATTCTAAAAGAAATTAGGACACGTGTTCTTGATTATAATGACATTTATAGTTTTATTAAATTTCATCTCAATGACTTTGGCTTAGCACATTATGTGAGAACCATTTTTCCTTCTAAAAATAGTGTATCGGCTTATGATTTCTTTGAATATAAATTACGTCTGGATATAGGAAAAGTTATAAGTGATACTGAAAACTTGGCTCTTAAGCACAAAAAATTTTATCTTGAACGTGGCTTTGATTTTAATGAATGCTTATATATCAATCTGTATATTCTATTTACAATATTACATGAATTGGGACATGCTCTAGAAAATTATGATTTGACGTGTTATCCTAATGACCCAGAAATAATAATAATGAAAGAGGAAATAGATTTTTCATGTTTAAAAAGAAATAGAGCTATTTACGATAAATATCACGATTATTTTTTACATGAAAGATTTGCAACTTTTAATGCTTTAGATATTATAATTAACACAATTATCGAAAATAACTACGACAATGGTATCTTAGATTCATTTCTACAAGATTTCTTGCATTGGATAAATGTTGGCTATGAAATAAAAGATAATAACTTAATTTCTCCAATTGAAACTATAGTAGAACTTATGGATAAAAAAGAATTACTCTCAAATATTGATATTAATTCATTAGATTCTTACACAAGATTAAAAAAAGGTTATCCGATTACTCTGATAGAATATGAAAATAGAAAGAAGACAGTTTTAAAAAAATATTTATCAAATACATGTTACTTAATTAAATAAAATAATCCAAAATTTGCTCAAAAAAGATATTGTGAATACTTTCTAAATTTGATATAATAGTAGTATTCGAAGGGGAAAATTAATGGCACAATACTTTACAAACAACGATAATCTAAAAAGTGAGTTTAGAACTATCACATATAAACATGGTGATGAACTTACTAACTTTACAAGTGACCTTGGTGTATTTTCTAAAGATAAAATTGATTATGGTAGCAATTTATTGATTGATACTTATTTTAAATTTGGAAGAAAAAATGTGTCTCTATTAGATGTTGGGTGTGGATATGGTGTTATTGGTATTATACTTTCAAAATATATGGGCACATCATCTACTTTAATTGACATCAATAAAAGAGCAGTTCATCTTGCTTCCATAAATATTAAAAATATAGGAGTAAACGCCAAAGCTTTTGAATCTAATATTTATGAGTCAGTTGAAGGATTTTTTGATGTAATCGTAACAAACCCTCCGATAAGAGCAGGAAAGCAAACTGTTTTAACTATTTTACTAGATGCAGAGAAACATCTAGCTGAAAATGGGGAATTATGGTTTGTAATTAGAAAAGATCAAGGGGCAAAAAGTATTATGGATAGTCTTAAAAATACCTATGATTTAGAGGTGTTGGAAAAAAGTAAAGGTTTTTTCATAATTTTTGCCAAAAAAACATTGACATCAAGTTAAATTATCGATATAATTTTACATTGGTGGCGTATACTCCTTTTTTTGCATGGAGTTCACAAAAAATTACTATAGTATTGGGGTGACAGGATGGCATACAAAGTTCAAAAATTTGGTGACCATAGAGAAAGAAGAAGTTTCTCAAAAACAACTAATGCCTTGGCATTAACTGACTTGCTAGAAATACAAAAGAAATCATATGAAACATTTTTAACAGAAGGTATTGATGAAGTATTTAAAGATATTTTCCCTGTTGAAAGCTTTACTGGAAAAATCTCTTTATCTTTCGATTCTTATAGCTTCGATAGTCCAAGATATGGAGTTAAAGAATCTAAAGAACGTATGGTAACTTATTCAGCACCACTAAAAGTTGAAGCTCGAGTATTCATTCATGAAACTGGAGAAGTAAGACAACAAGAAATTTTCTTGGGCGATATGCCAATGATGACTGAATCTGGAACATTCATCATAAATGGTGTAGAAAGAGTTATCGTATCTCAATTAGTTAGAAGTCCATCTATCTATTTTAAAAGAGAAATTGATAAGAATGGTAGACCAGTTGTATCTGGAGAAGTAATTCCAAATAGAGGTACTTGGTTAGAATTCGAACTAGATGCAAGAGATGTTGTATATGTAAGAATTGATAGAACTCGTAAAGTTACTATTACAACATTATTACGTGCACTAGGATTATCAAGTGATGAAGAAATCTTAGAAGTATTTGGTGAAGATAACCAATTCATCAAAAACACTTTAGAGAAGGACTCAACTAAGAATACAGATGAAGCTTTAATTGAAATATATGAAAAATTAAGACCAGGAGAACCAGCAACACTTGATTCAGCTAAGAACCAAATGATTACTAGATTCTTCGATAAATTCCGTTATGATTTAGCTAAAGTTGGACGTTATAAATTTAACAAGAAATTAAATGTTTTAGATCGTTTAATTGGAATGACTATAGCTGAAGATATTAAAGTTGGTAAAAAAGTAGTATGTGCAAAGGGAACTGTTGTTGATAAAACTATGTTAGAAACATTAAGACCTATATTTGCTGAAGGCTATAACCTACGCGAGATAACTATTAATGAAGAGTTAGATCAATATAATAGAATTCAAACAGTTAAAGTATTTGATAAAAAGAATGAAGAAAGAGTTATTACTATTATTGGTAATGACCAAACAATCGATTCAAGAAGATTAACAATTTCAGATGTATATGGAGCAGTAAGTTATTATTTAAACTTACTTGAAGGAATTGGTTCAGTTGATGAAATCGACCATTTAGGAAACCGTCGTGTAAGACAAGTTGGAGAATTAATTCAAAATCAATTCAAAACTGGTATTGCTCGTATGGAAAGAGTTATTCGCGAAAGAATGACTACTCAAGAAATAGAATCAATTACTCCAAAGACACTTATTAATATTCGTCCAGTAACTGCAGCAATGAAAGAATTCTTTGGCTCATCACAATTATCAAAATTCATGGATCAAATTAACCCAATTGCTGAGTTAACAGATAAACGTCGTTTATCTTCATTAGGACCTGGTGGATTATCAAGAGATAGAGCTGGAATGGACGTTCGTGACGTTAACGTTTCACACTATGGAAGAATTTGTCCAATCGAATCACCAGAAGGTGCAAACATCGGACTTATTACATCTCTTGCCAGTTACGCTAAGATTAATGAATATGGATTTATAATGACTCCATATCGTAAAGTGGAAAATTGTCATGTAACTGATGAAATTGTTTATATGACTGCTGATGAAGAAGATGGATATTATATTGGACAAGCAACTATCCAAATGGATGGTAAGAATAATATAATAGAAGAAGAACCTATTTGTCGTTATAATGGTGATAACGTTTCTACTAAGAAAGAAAACATCAATTTTATCGATGTTGCACCAAGTCAAATAGTTTCAATAACTACAAGTATAATTCCATTCTTGGATCACGACGATGCAACTCGTGCCCTAATGGGTTCAAACATGCAACGTCAAGCTGTTCCACTAATTAAAACAGAAGCACCATTAATTGGTACTGGTGTTGAATATATTGCAGCTAGAGATTCAGGAAGTACTATAGTATGTAAAGCCGACGGTGTAGTTGAATATGCCGATTCTAAGAAAATTGTAGTTAAAACTGCTAAAGATAAAGATGTATACTATTTAGCAAACTTTGAAAGAAGTAATGCTGAAAGTTGTATAAATCATTCTCCAATAGTATCAGCTGGAGATAAAGTTCACGCTGGTGAAGTTATTGCCGATGGACCATCAACTGATAAAGGAGAATTAGCATTAGGTAAAAACATGGTTGTAGCATTTATGACATGTAATGGATATAACTATGAAGATGCCGTTGTATTAAATGAAAGAATTGTTAAAGATGATGTTTATACAAACTTACATATTGAACATTATGATATAGATTGTCGTGATACAAAATTAGGACCTGAAGAAATTACAAGAGATATTCCTAACGTTTCTGAAGAAGCTAGAAAGAATCTAGATGCAGAAGGTATAATTCGTATCGGTACAGAAGTACATGAAGGAGATATTCTTGTTGGTAAAGTTACACCAAAAGGAGTTCAAGAACTTACTTCTGAAGAAAAACTATTACATGCAATCTTCGGAGAAAAAACTCGTGAAGTTAGAGATACTTCCCTAAGAGTTGCTCATGGAGCAGATGGAATTGTTCATGATGTTAAAGTATATACAAAAGAAAACAGCGACGAATTAGGAGCTGGTGTTTCAAAAACAGTTCGTGTATATATAGTTCAAAAACGTAAGATTCAAGTTGGAGACAAAATGTCTGGACGTCATGGTAACAAAGGTGTTGTATCACTAATCTTACCAGAAGAAGATATGCCTTACTTACCAGATGGTACTCCAGTAGATGTAGTACTAAATCCACAAGGTGTTCCATCTCGTATGAATTTAGGACAAATACTTGAGTTACACTTAGGTATGGCTGCCAAAACATTAGGGGTTCACATTGCTACTCCAGTATTTGATGGAGCATCAATTGAAGAAATTTATGAAACAATGGAAGAAGCCGGAATGGATAAAGATGGTAAAACTGTTCTTTATGATGGACGTACTGGTGAACCATTCGAAAACAGAGTATCAGTTGGTGTCATGTATATGATCAAACTACATCATATGGTTGATGATAAATTACATGCTCGTTCAACTGGGCCTTACAGTTTAGTTACTCAACAACCACTTGGAGGTAAAGCTCAATTTGGTGGACAAAGATTTGGTGAGATGGAAGTTTGGGCATTATATGCTTATGGTGCATCTCATGTCTTACAAGAAATAATGACAGTTAAATCTGATGACGTAAATGGACGTGTTAAAGTTTACGAATCATTAGTTAAGGGTAAAACTATTTCAACTGCTGGAGTTCCTGAAAGTTTCCGTGTTCTTATAAAAGAATTCCAAGCTTTAGGATTAAATATCGAAATGCTTGATTACAATGATGAAATACATGATTTAAGAGAACTTGAAGCAGATGATGAAGATGCTGGAGAAGCATTAACTATCGATGAAATCGATGTTAACACAGGTCAAGTTAAACAAAAAGAATCAATATTACCTGATGTAGAACTACCAGAAGATAATATTGAAGAAGATATTGACGAAGACGAATACGCTGATGATTTAGATGAAGAAATGCCAAGTGATGATGAAATCATTGCTATGGAACAAGGTTTTGAAGGAGGGGAAGAATAATGTTAGAAGTAAACAACATTAAAGGTATTAAAATTAGCATTGCTAGCCCTGAAAAAATACGTGAGTGGTCTTATGGCGAAGTTAAAAAACCAGAAACTATTAACTATCGTACTTTAAAACCTGAAAGAGATGGACTTTTCTGTGAGAAAATTTTTGGACCATCAAAAGATTATGAATGTTCTTGTGGTAAATACAAGAGATTAAGATATAAAAATGTTATATGTGATAGATGTGGAGTAGAAGTTACTAAATCTAAAGTACGTCGTGAACGTATGGGACATATTGAACTTGCTTCTCCATGTTCACACATTTGGTTCTTTAAAGGTGTACCTTCAAAGATGGGTCTAGTTCTAGATATGTCTCCAAGAGATCTAGAAGAAGTACTATATTTCGTAAGTTATGTAGTAATTAACCCTGGATCTGCACCACTTGAAAAGAAACAAACTTTATCAGATAAAGAATATCGTGCATATTATGAAAAATATGGTACAGGTTTTGAAGTAGGAATGGGTGCTGAAGCAATCAAAAAATTACTTCAAGAAGTTGATGTTGATAAAGAAGTTGAAGAGTTAAGAAAAGAACTTGAAGGAGCTAATGGTCAAAAACGTGTAAGATTAGTAAAACGTTTAGACTGCTTAGTTGCATTCCAAGAAAGTGGAAACAAACCAGAATGGATGATTTTAGATTGCATTCCAGTTATTCCACCAGATTTAAGACCAATGATTCAGTTAGATGGTGGAAGATTTGCCACATCTGATTTAAATGATTTATATAGACGTATTATTAATAGAAATAATCGTTTAAAGAAACTACTTGAACTTGGAGCACCATCAATAATCGTTCAAAATGAAAAACGTATGCTTCAAGAAGCTGTAGATACATTATTTGATAATGGACGTCGTGGTAGAAGTGTTACTTCTGCAACATCAAGACCTTTAAAATCATTATCAAGTATGTTAAAAGGAAAACAAGGTCGTTTCCGTCTAAACTTATTAGGAAAACGTGTTGACTACTCTGGTCGTTCAGTTATCGTTGTTGGACCATCTCTAAAGATGTATCAATGTGGTATTCCTAAAGAAATGGCACTTGAACTATTTAAACCACATGTTATTAATGGTTTAGTAGAACGTGGTTTAGCTCACAATATTAAAGGTGCTAAAAAGTTAATAGATTATCGTGATGACTGCGTTTGGGATGTTGTTGAAGATGTTATTACTGAACATCCAGTAATGTTAAACCGTGCCCCAACACTACATAGATTAGGTATTCAAGCATTTGAACCTAAATTAGTTGGTGGAAAAGCTATTAGATTACACCCATTAGTATGTACAGCATTCAATGCTGACTTCGATGGTGACCAAATGGCTGTTCACGTACCATTATCTGAAGAAGCAAAAGCAGAAGCTAGAATTTTAATGCTTGGTGCTAACAACATTCTATCTCCAAAGGATGGAAAACCAATCGTTACACCAGGACAAGATATGGTATTAGGTAACTATTATCTTACACTTGAAAAAGCAGGTGAAGAAAATGAAGGTAGAGTATTTAAAGATGAAGCAGAAGCTTTAATGGCTTATGAAAGAAGAGAAATAACTCTACATACAAGAATTGCTTTACCAGTAAGAAGCTTTACTCATAAATTATTTATGGATGAAGTTCAAGATAAGTATTTAGTTACTACTGTAGGTAAGATTAAATTTAATGAAATATTACCAGATGCATTCCAATACTTAAATGAAGCATCTAAAGAAAATATTGAAGTAGCAACTCCAATGAAATTCTTCTTAGAACAAGGAGTTAATATTCCTGAAGAAATTGCTAAGATGGATATCATTGAAGCATTTGGTAAAAAAGATTTACAAAAGATTATTGCTCAAGTATTTAAACGTTTCAAAACAACTGAAACTTCAATCATGCTTGATAAGTTAAAAGACTTAGGATTTAAATTCTCAACTATTGCTGGTATTACATTCTCAATGGCAGATATCGTTGTATCAGAAAATAAACAAGAGTATTTAAAAGAAGGTCACGATATGGTTGAGAAAATCAACAAACAATATAAACGTGGTCTTATAACAGATGAAGAAAGACATAATTCTGTATGTGATGTATGGAATGGTGTTCAAGATAAGGTTCATGGTGAACTTGCTGCTATTGCTAAAGTTCAAACTGATAACCCAATATTTATGATGATGAACTCTGGTGCCCGTGGTTCTGTTGGACAATTCGGTCAAATGGCTGGTATGTCAGGATTAATGGCAAAACCAGATGGTACAGTATCAGAAGTTCCAATCACATCTTCATTAGTTGAAGGACGTAAAGTTAATGAGTTCTTCTTAAATACACATGGTGCTCGTAAAGGTTCTGCCGACACAGCATTACGTACTGCAGACTCTGGATACTTAACACGTCGTTTAGTTGATGTATCTCAAGATATTATCGTAAAAGAAGAAGATTGTGGATGCATGTCAGGATTAGTTGTAAGAACTTTCGTAAACGAAAAAGATGGTTCTGTAATCGAATCATTATCAGATCGTATTTTAGGAAGATTTGCAGCTAAGAGAGTAATAAATCCTGAAACTAAAGCAGTAATTGTTGAAAAAGACGAAATGATTACTGAATCAGAAGTTGCAAAAATTGAAAAAGCTGGAATCACTGAAGTTGAAATTCGTAGTGCACTTACTTGTACATCAGCTAATGGTGTTTGTCAAAAATGTTATGGACGTAACTTGGCAACTGGTAACTTAGTTGAAACAGGTGAAGCTGTTGGTATTATGGCTGCTCAATCAATCGGTGAACCAGGTACACAATTAACAATGCGTACATTCCACTCAGGTGGAGCTGCACATGGTGGAGATGCTGATATCACTCAAGGTCTTCCAAGAGTTGAAGAGTTATTCGAAGCTCGTGTACCTAAAGCAAAAGCAACAATCGCTGAAATATCTGGTAAAGTTACAGATATTGAAAACGTTAATGGTAAATGGAAAGTTGTAATAAAAAATGATGTTGAAGAAAGAGATCATATTACAACTTATGAAGCTAAATTATTAGTTGAAGTTGGAACTGAAGTAATTGCTGGACAAAAATTGACTCAAGGTTCAATTAGTCCAAAAGAATTACTTGCTGTAACAGACCCAATTACGACTCAAGAATATATCTTAAAAGAAGTTCAAAATGTATATAAATCTCAAGGTGTTGATATCTCAGATAAACACGTTGAAATTATTGCAAGTAGAATGATTAATAAGATGAAAGTTGTTGATGAAGGAGATTCTGATTTAGTTGCTGGCTTAACAGTTTCTATGAGAGAATTTGCTGATAGAAATAAACCAGTTATTCTTTCAGGAGGAATACCAGCTACTGGTCGTCCAGTAATTCTTGGTATTACTAAATCTGCTCTTGAAACAGATTCATTCCTATCAGCCGCATCATTCCAAGAAACTACAAGAGTTTTAACAGATGCTGCTATCAAAGGAAAAGTGGATTACTTAAAAGGTCTAAAAGAAAATGTTATTCTTGGTAAACTAATTCCTGCCGGAACTGGTGCTAAAGAATATTCTGATATTGCAATGTCTTTAGAAAAAGAATACTTATCTGATGATGCTTCTGAAGTTTTAGAAAACCAATTCATTGATGATGAGGAAGAAAAAGTAGAAGAAGAACTAGTAATCTTAAATGAAGAAATAGAAGAGGGAACTGAATAGTTTCCTCTTTTCTTACTTTATACTAAAGAAAGCTCACATGAAAAAGTTGCCTTTTATGTTATTATGTACTTAGCAAGCAAACTTGCATAAAATAAAAAAGGGCGCATTCAGTTTTGCAATGTTGAATGTCTACCTAATACTTAAGTGAACATTTAATTCTTTATAGAATTAAGTGTCATTTTTTTGCTGTATAGGTGATGCCAAATTTATAAAAATAAAAATTATTAAAACAAATTTAAAAAATTTAAATAAATCTATTGATTTAAAAGTTAGTTTTATAATATAATGTGTTTAAGGGTACTATACCCTAATGGGGGAAATGGATTTTATATTAAAGTACGCATCTAGACTTTACAACTTACAGCAGTGATCACACAACTAAGACAAGAGTACTTAACTTACAACAAGACTATACAACAAGATTACACAACAATGGTTTGACAACAAGAAATTATTATTATTTAACCCATTTAAATAAAGTTTAGCTTTGCTAAACTTTTTCTTTTGTTTATATTTAAAATTTTAATATATTTTAGTATAATATTCTTAACAGATAGAGTAGGACGTGTTATGATGGACGATAAACTTTTAAGATTCTTTAAATTAGTAAACTTTAATGACGCAATCGCATTTGAAAATGCGACATTAAAAGAGATGAGTGTAAATACAAAACTTAATTCATGGACTTTAAAAATACATTCAAGTAATGTTATTAACATTAACTCACTTATGACTCTAAAGAGATTATGTCAAGATGGGGTAGATAATGTTAAGAAAATTAATATTGAACTAACATATGATGAAATAAGTGAAGATGATGTTTTAGAATATTTTATCTATTTTCTAAATAAAGTTATCGCATCAAGTCCATCACTTTCAAGTGTCGATACAGATAAAATAAAAATAGATGAAGAAGTAATTATTGTTGAAGTAATTTCTAAAATTGAGGAATCATCTCTAAAAAAAGAAACTAAAAAAATACTAAAACAATTGGAAGAATTAGGAATCACTGGCTATGAAGTTTCATTTGTTATAAATGATTCTGAGGTTCAAGAAATAAAAAGACAAATAAAAAAGGAAAAAGAGGAAGTAGTTATTCCTAGAAGACCAGTAGAAGAAGAAAAAACTGATAAATGGGTTCCTAAAAAGAAGGTAGAGTATCAAAGAGAAGGTGTTGTTTCAATTTTTTCAATTAATCAAGAGGAAAACGCTGTTAATTTAGATGCATATGTTTTTGATTCTGAATTTACAACATTAACAAAAAAAGATGGAACACCTTTATACTTAGTGACCTTAAAAATAAGTGATAATACGTCATCAATTCTAGCAAAAACATTTGCTAAAGATGAAGAAGATTTTGCGTCCCACAGCAAGGCTTTAAAAACTGGTAAATGGTTTCATTTTAAAGGTCAAGTTAGATATGATAAATATGTTAAAGATTTAGTATTCATGATGAACTCTTATGAAGAGATGGATAACCCAGAAATAAAAAGAAAAGATGAAGCACTAGAAAAAAGAGTTGAGTTACATTCGCACACAATGATGAGTCAAATGGACGGAGTCTGTGATGAAGTAAAACTAGTTAAACAAGCAATTTCCTGGGGACATGCTGGTATTGCTATAACTGATCATGACTGTTGTCAATCATTTCCACATGTTTTTGATACGGTTACAAAACATAATAAAACAATGAAAAAAGAACTAGATGCTAAAATATCTGAAAATATGGCATCTTTAGAAGAAATAAAATCTACAGGTAAAACTGAAGGTATTGAAGAACTTGAAAAATATATTGAAGAATTAACACAAGAAAAAGAAAATTATAAGCCATTTAAAGCAGGATATGGTGTTGAGCTTGAAATGTGTGAGCCATACTTAAATGTCTGCTTTAATGCAAATAACACAAAGATTAAAGATGCTACATTTGTTGTCTTCGATACAGAAACAACAGGTTTTAACCCGGGTCTTGGAGACTCCATGATTGAGATAGGTGGAGTAAAAGTAAAAGATGGTGAAGTAGTTGACCGTTTTGACGAATTAATTAATCCTGGACACCATATAGATGAACAAATTACAAGAGTAACAAACATCAGTGATGATGATGTAAAAGATGCTGATAATGAAGAAAATGTTACTAAAAGGTTTAAAGAATGGATTGGAAAACTTCCATTAGTTGCTCATAATGCAAGATTCGATAAAAATATGCTAGATATGGCTTATTATAAATATGATTTAGGTCCACTTGAAAACCCAATAATTGATACTCTAATGTTATCAAGAGTAATAAATAGAGATCAAAAGAAACATAGTTTAAAAGCTTTAGGAAAACTATATGGCATTGATACTGGTGAAGAGACAGACGAAGATGATGAAAATCCAATCAATGAAGCGGGTACTTTAATCTTTGATGAAGAAACAGCAAAAGAGATAGTAAGTATCACTGTTGATGGGGAAGAAATTATTAAATGTAATGAAATAGAGTACAGCGAAGCAGAAATATCTACGGAAGAGAGAATTAATAAAACGAAAAAAGAGTATTTTATTAATACAGTTTATAAGGCTAGTAAAACTGAGAGTGTTGAAATTAATGTTTTACTTAATGAAGAATATGATTTAATCGACTTTAATCCAACATATAAGCTTCATCCAGCTGAAAATACTTGTGAAATAAAATATAATACTCCATTTGGTTTAAAAACAATTGAAGTAACTATCTATGTTGGACAACACCATGGAGCTGATGTTGACTCAGAAAATACTGGTTATATTTTCAATAAAATGTTAAAACAAATTGAAGGTATTGAGTCTTTAAATGATTTAAATGATTTAGGGTTACTTGAAGAAATAGCTATTAAAAATAATCCAAGATATTTAGCAAATATAGGAGAACTTTGTACATATAAAAACTATGTTCGAAAACTTGAAGAAGATGAAGAAGTAGAAAACAAAGATAACTTACCATTCGCAAAATATAATAACTTTGAATACATATGGAAATACCCACATTGTAAAGATAATTTCTTACAAATGTATGAAAATATTCCTGGTAAGACGTTCACGGAAAACACAGCTAATATATATGATAATTTAAAACATATCACAATTATTGCTAAAAACGCGAATGGCTTAAAGAATATGTTTAAATTAATTAGCTTTGCTAATACAAATTTCATTCAAAGAAATGCCAAAATACCTAGAAATATTCTTGAAGAATATCGCGATGATATATTAATTGGCTCTGCTTGTTTAAATGGAGAGATATTCTATCTAGCAGAAACTAGAACCGAAGAAGATCTAATTGAAGCCATGAAATTCTATGATTACATTGAAGTTCAACCAATTGAAAATTATTCACATTTAATTAAAGATCATTCAATTAATAATTTAGACCACTTAAAAAAATGTATAATGAAAATTATTAATTGTGCTAAAAAAGCAAATAAACTAATTGTAGCAACTGGAGATGTTCACAATATTGATGAATCAGATAGATTATATCGTGAGATAATTGTTAATCAAAACGTCCCTGGGAAGGGAAGACACCCACTTGCTAAATATTTATCTAATTCATTAAAAAATAATGTAAATAAAGAAAATATTACAGCCGCAATAGAAAAAGCTAAAAAGAATGGCATAGAATTATCTAGTGTTGACCTTAAAGTATTAAAATATATTTATGCCTTAACTGGAATTAAAGAAATACCAATCACATCTGCAAATCTCGCTCTTATCTATTCAGTTGATAAGAAAAATAATGATGAAGATATAATGAAAAAAGATGAAAACGAGAAAAAATATACAATAGATGCATCTTTAAGGAAACTGCAAATTGGTAATTTAGTATCAGTTAATTATACTGATGGAACTTATACGCTTATATCTAAATATAACAAAACAGACAATAACGAAGAATCACATATTCCAAATCAATTCTTTAGAACTACTAATGAAATGATAAACGAATTTGCTTGGCTAGAAGATCAAGATTTAATACATGAAATAGTTGTTGAAAATCCAAATAAAATAATAGATATGTTAGATGTTATAGAGGTAGTAACATTCCCAGACAAACCATTTTCTCCAATTATTGAAAAATCTCAAGAAACTTGTCGTGATTTAGTATTTGAAAAAGCTTGGAGCATGTATGGAAACCCACTTCCAAGAAATATCGAAGAAAGAATCGCTCAAGAGTTCTATGGAGATAAAATAACCGATTTAATTTTAGAAAAAATTACACTTGAACATCCTGAAATGTCAGATGAAGAAAAAGATGCAATTTTACCTGTTGTAATACATGAAGTAATCATGTCTGGTTATGATGGTGTAGTTAATCTAAAAAAAGAACAAGTTTTAAGATTAAATCCTGAACTATCCGAAAGTGAAGCAATAGATAAAGCCAAAGCTGAACTTACAGGTATTATTGGTGGAGGCTTTGACGTTATTTACTTAATTGCTCAAAAGTTAGTTAAACATTCAAATGATGATGGTTATTTAGTTGGATCTCGTGGTTCAGTAGGTTCATCATTTGTTGCAAGTATGATGGGAATAACCGAATGTAATGGGTTACCAGCACATTACTATTGTCCAAATTGTCAACACAGTGAGTTTAATGACGATGAAGGTAATCCATATTCTGATAATTATCCATCAGGTTTCGACTTACCAGAAAAGAGATGTCCAAAATGTAGTACTGTAATGATTCATGAAGGAAATGACATGCCATTTGCAACATTCTTAGGATTTGCAGGAGAAAAGGTTCCAGATATCGACCTTAATTTCTCAGGTGATAACCAAGCAAGTGCACATGAATATACAAAAGTATTATTTGGTACAGATAATGTTTATCGTGCTGGAACAATTGGTACAGTAGCTGATAAAACAGCATTTGGTTATGTTCAAGGATATTTTGAGGATAAATTATACAATAGATTAAGAGCAGAAACTTCTGTTTTAGGTTTAAGTTTAACAGCAAAAGATGAACTAAAGAAAAAAGGTTTAGTTAAGTGCACAATAAGAATACCAGAAATTGAAAGATTATCTGTAGGATGTACAGGTGTTAAAAGAACAACTGGACAACACCCAGGTGGAATCGTAGTAGTTCCAGATTATAAAGACATTTGGGACTTTACGCCATTCCAATATCCAGCAGATGATCCAACAGCAGCATGGAGAACAACACACTTTGATTACCATGCAATTGATGCCGACCTTTTAAAACTAGATATACTTGGGCACGATGATCCAACAGTATTAAGAATGTTACAAGATATGTCTGGTATTGATGTTACTAAGATTGATTTAGGTGACTTAGACACTATGAAAATATTCACTGGTCCAGAAGTTTTAGGTGTAGATAAATACCGCCTTCGTGGACTAACTGATAAAGAGGGAAGAAAGTATTGTCCGACTGGTACTTTAGGTGTACCAGAATTTGGAACATCATTCTTACTTGGAATGTTAGAGGAAACTAAACCAACAACATTTGCTGAGCTTATTAAAATATCTGGTTTATCACATGGTACTGATGTTTGGTTAGGTAATGCCCGTGATCTTTGTACGCCAAATGAAAACGGAGATATTGAAGTACCATTTAAAAATGTAATTGGTTGTCGTGATGATATCATGGTTAACTTAATTCAAATGGGGTTACCTCCAGCAAAAGCCTTCAAAATAATGGAATTTGTTAGAAAAGGCAAACCATCAAAGGATGTTGAAACATGGCAAGGATTTGCTGAAACAATGCGCGAATACAATGTTCCGGAGTGGTATATTGAATCTTGTCGTAAGATAAAATACATGTTCCCAAAAGCGCATGCCACAGCTTATGTTACATCAGCATTTAGAATCGCTTGGTTTAAAGTACATCATCCAATTTGGTATTACTGTGCATATCTTTCAATCAGAAAAGATCAATTTGATGTCGGATCAATGATTAGAGGCGAAGATGCAATACGTGATAAGATTGATGAAATAGAAGCTAAAGGAAATCAAGCAACTAATAAAGAAACAGATACTAGAGAAACATTGTTAATTTGCTTAGAGATGGCCGCAAGAGGTTTCCATTTTGAAAATATTAGTCTAGAAAACAGTGATGCAAAACACTTTAAGATAACTGAAGATGGTAAGGGCTTAATCATTCCATTTACAGCGTTAGATGGACTTGGTGAGAATGTTGCTGAAGCAATTGTTAAAGCAAGAAATGATTCACCATTTATATCACAAGAGGATTTACAAAAACGTGGTAAATGTCCATCATCAGCTATTGAGAAATTAAAAGCATTAGGTTGCTTAGATAACTTAAGTGAATCTAATCAATTATCATTATTCTAAAAAAAGGCATATCTTAGCGATATGTCTTTTTATTAATCATTGTTGTATCCAGTCCATCCGGCACCAATGATGATGACAAGAAGAATAAATAGAACAATCCATAATGCTGCTCCCCAAGAATATCCACCAGTTGTATATCCAGCATATCCTGGAGTAGAGCAACATGGATTTGTATTCATTCCATAGCTGCCATTATATCCGTAATAGTACATTTTTATACCTCCTTTATCTAATATAGTTTATTAAAGTATTATTATTTTTGACATTACATTTTTAAATTATCTTATAAATTTTATTTAAAATAAACAAATGTATGATATAATTTATATAGGATGGTGAATGTATGTACAACTACATTAAAGGAATTATAAGTTTAACAACTGTTAATTCAATAGTTATAGATAATCAAGGCATTGGATATAATATATTTGTTGCAAACCCTTATTCATTTGAAGTGGGTAGTGAATATAAGGTTTATGTTTATACTCATCAAAACGAATATGAAACATCGCTTTATGGATTTAAAACAGAAGAAGAAAAATCATTATTTTTAAGATTAATAGATGTAAAAGGTTTAGGGCCTAAAGTGGCACTTCCAATGTTTGCAACTGGTAGTGTTGCTGGAATAATCGATGCAATCGATAGAGAAAATGTTATTTATTTAACAAAATTTCCTAAAGTTGGTGATAAACTAGCTCGCCAAATAATTCTAGATTTAAAAGGAAAACTTGCAGCATCATCAAAAGAAGAAACTATAAATAATGAGCTTGTAGATGCATTAGAAAGTCTTGGCTATAAAAAACCAGATATTAAGAAGGTTTTACCAAATGTTGATATGGCTGCATCTATTGAAAATCAAATTAAAGAAGCATTAAAACTTTTACTTAAAGGATAAAGATTATAAAGGAGAATATTGATGGATAGAATAATAACAAGTGAAATTTTAGATGAAGACATAGTTGATGAAAGTATTCGTCCTCAAAGCTTAGATGAATATGTTGGTCAAGAAGAAGTAAAAGAAAATTTACGAGTATTTATAGAAGCAGCAAAAATGCGTAATGAACCACTAGACCACGTATTGTTATATGGTCCTCCAGGATTAGGAAAAACAACTCTAGCTCATATTATTGCTAATGAACTTGGTGCTAATCTTAAAACAAGCACTGGACCGGCCATTGAAAAAAGTGGTGATTTAGCTGCTGTTTTATCAACACTTGAACCAGGTGATGTATTATTTATAGATGAAATTCATCGTATGCCTAAATTTATAGAAGAAATATTATATCCAGCTATGGAAGATTTTGAACTGGATATTGTTGTAGGAAGTGATTCGTCTTCTCGTAGTATTAAAATTGATCTTCCACCATTTACTTTAGTTGGAGCAACAACTAGAGCCGGTAATATTTCATCTCCACTAAGGGATCGATTTGGTATTGTCAATAAATTAAATTATTATACTGAAGATGAACTTATGGGAATAATTAAAAGAACAGGAAAAGTTCTTGATATGGAAATTACAGATGAAGCAGCAAGAGAATTAGCAAAGCGAAGTAGAAAAACACCACGTATTGCTAATCGTTTGTTTAAAAGAGTTAGAGATTTTGCGCTTGTTATAGGCGATGGCGTAATTGATGAAGCAATTACTAAAAAAGCCTTAGATAGATTACATGTTGATAAACATGGGTTAGATCAAATAGATATTGAATATTTAACAAATTTAATAAAGAAATTTAACGGAGGTCCAGTTGGAGTTGAAACTATTGCATCTTCCATAGGCGAAGAAGTTTCGACTTGCGAAGATGTAATTGAACCTTACTTAATGCAAGAAGGATTTATTAAAAGAACTCAAAGAGGTCGTGTAGCAACTGATAAAGCTTACGAGCATTTAAAAATAACATCAGATGGTGCATTATTTTAATATTTAATGAAAGGGGTTAACAATGAAAATAGACAATTCGCTTTTAATTGAAGGTATGGTTTTATCTAAAAATATAATACTTGATGAAAATTTAAATGAAACATTAAATTGTGATACAATTTTAACAATGGCAGATATTGTAAGAATAAAAGATGCTGGAATAAAAGAAGTTAGCGTTCATGTCGGAGATAAATATAATACCTTTGGTCCATATTTTGATTATTTAATTAAGTCTATACTTGAAAGAAATAATATAGATGAATTTAAAGCATTAGCTAAAATCATGTGTGATATTCTAAGTAAAGAAGAATTGTTACAATATGATTTATCCATTTATTTAAGTGAAAATTATAATCATTTAGTTAACTCCATCGAAATTGCTACAATAGTTGCTAAAAAGTATAATGACGTAACTGAAAAGAGTAAACAAGTATCTTTAGAAAAAGTTATATTAGCCTCATTACTACAAGATAGCGGAAGAAGGGCAAAAGATAAAAAATTATTATTATCACTTAGAAATAGTGAACCAAATATAATAGGTGAATTATTTAAAACATACAGTACATTATCTGAAGAAATATTTACTTATTATGATAGTAAATATCATCCAGTATATAGTTATCTAATTTGTAAGAATTATAATTTAGATGATGATATATGTAAAGCTATACTTTTCCATCATGAAAAAGAAACAGGTGAGTATTCATTATTAAATTCACCATTATCTGATATAGAAGAAAGCGAATTTGTTATTATTGCTCGTATTTTAAAATTGGCGGATCTTTATGATATTATCGTTCGAAATAATGTTGAAAACAACAAAAACTTACCATTTGTGGGAATAGGTAAACAAATAGATAAAATGGTAGCATCTGGTTTTGTTAATGCAAGACTTACGAATATTTTAAAAACTGTTATTCCTATTTATCAAGTAGGTACAAAAGTCTTACTAACTGATGGAACTAAAGGAGTTATTGAAAGTAATGATCCAAATGATTACAACAATCCTGAAGTTGTCGATTTAAATGGAAAACCCATTGATTTAGAAAAAGAAAATATTGCTATAATTAGACATTTAGAAGATTAGATACTTATGTATTTAGTCTTTTATTTTGAGTCTTTATTTAGTATACTATTATCTAAAGGAATGGTAGTATGAATACAGAAGAATTTGATTATTATTTACCAGAAGAATTAATAGCTCAAACTCCTCTAGAAAATCGTTCATCATCGAGATTACTTGTATTACATAAAAAAACAGGAGTTATAGAACATCGAGTTTTTTCTGATATTATAGAATATTTAAATCCTGGAGATGCCTTAGTAATAAATGATACTAAAGTAATACCAGCAAGATTAATCGGTGAAAAAGAAAGTACAAAGGCTGTTATTGAACTTCTTCTTTTAAAAAATATTAAAGATAACATTTGGGAATGCTTAGCAAAGCCACAAAAAAGATTAAAACCAGGTACAATTGTTACTTTTGGTAATGATATTTTAAAAGCTGAAGTAAAAGAAGTTTTAAATGATGGAATTACTCATGTAGAATTAATTTATGAGGGAATACTAATGGAAGTTTTAGAATCTCTTGGGACTATGCCTCTTCCTCCATATATACACGAAAAACTTGATAACCAAGACCGTTATCAAACAGTTTATGCAAATATATATGGATCCGCTGCTGCTCCGACTGCAGGATTACATTTTACCGATGAATTATTAAATCATATTCAAAAAAAAGGAATTACAATAGTTCCTGTAACATTACATGTTGGACTAGGAACATTTAGACCAGTTGTTGTTGATAATATAAAGAATCACAAGATGCATACTGAAAGTTATATCATTTCACGTGAATCTGCAAACATTTTAAACAATATTAAAGAAAATGGTGGTAAAATATTTGCAGTGGGTACAACATCTACAAGGGTTTTAGAATCTAATATTAATAAATATGAAAAGTTTCAAGAAGAAGTAAGTGATACCGATATATTTATTTACCCAGGGTATGAATTCAAAGGTATTGATAATTTAATTACAAACTTTCATTTACCAAAAAGCACACTAATAATGTTAGTATCTGCACTAGCTGGTAAAGAAAATATAATGAATGCTTATAAAGAAGCAGTAGACGAAAAATATCGTTTCTTCTCCTTTGGAGATGCGATGTTAATTATAGATTAAGTTGTTTAAGGAGGTTTTGGTATGATAACAACATCAAGAAGATATGTAAATAGTAAAGGAGAACAAATATTTTTAAAAAGATTTAGAGGAAAATCAGATACTTATGTGTTTGAAACAGAAGATGAAACAAAAATAACACCAACTTTTGATTTTGTTGAGTATGATGAAGAGCATGAAGCCTTTTTAGTAATGCAAAGTTATAGTGATATTTATGAAGATAATAGGCCATCAACAATGACTGATAAAGTTTACTTTTATGTGGATTTTAATGGCAAACCAATGGGGCATGGGTTTTCATTCTTTTTAAACAAATATTATCCAATCAAGTTTATTGATGAAAACATAGATAAAGATGATCTATGGTTTCAAGGTTTTGGAGACTCTTTAAGAAACATAGGTTTAAAATTAGGTATAGAACTAGATAATAGAAGAAAAAGCATTAACCCAAATATGATAAAAAGATTAGAAAATAAAGAACAATAGAAATTTGGAAAAATAAGCCCTAAAAAAGCACAAAAGAGGCTATGTTTATTACAAATTTAAATAAAAATGAACTATATTATAGTTCATTTCTTTTTTTATATAATTTTTCTAATCTTATTATATCTTTATGGAAGTATCCAAAAGATTCCATCATTCTCGACTTGATATTATCCCATTTACATTCTTCTTCATAAATTGTTAAAGCAATTAATTCTGGATCAAAAAGATAAACAAAGAATAATATTTTTTCTTCTAAGGTTTCTAAGTTTATACTTGTATTTTTATATAGAAGATTCCATATTAATTCATCTATATTTACCTGACTTCCGTAAGTATTTTTATACTCTTCAGCCAATTCAAGAATTTCTTTATATCTTTCTTGTGTAATTGAATCTAAACTTTTTATATCTTTTAAAAGGTCCATTAAATTTATTAAATAATTCTTTTTTGAAGTTTGTGGCTTTTGAGAAGTTTCTTCATTTTGTCCTTCTTCTTTCTTTTGTTCTGCCTTAATAAAAATTTTATAAAAATCTTTTTCATAATTAATAATTTGTAAATCAGAATAGCCAAATCTATTAAAGATATCGTTTTTTAGAAGATGAAGTTGGTTATTTTTCTTCTCATTGTATTTCTTTTCATCATCTTTAAAAACATTGTTTGTCTTTAAGACATCAAAATATCTTCGATATAGTTTATAAAAGGTAAGATCTGGATCGATAACAAATATATATATAATTAATACTTCGTCAAAAGATCTTTGCCAAAATCTTTTACTAGTCATCATTTGTAAAACTTTAATATAAAAAACAGTGCTAACAGAAACTGAGCGAGGAATATCTTTGAAAATATCATCACTTATTAAAGCAGCTTCTTGTTTTAATTCATCCACCTTTTCTGGAGATATGTTTATAAAATGATTATAGCTCTTTTTCTTATTATAAAGAGAATTTTGTAATTGAATTAAATCTATATTATAATGCATCACACATTTCCTCCCTTTTTTGCTATATTATACTGATTTATTTTTATTTTGCAAGTTTTCATATAATAGATGATATGCTATAATAAGTTAAAGTTTAATAAATAAAGGAGTTTTGATTATGAAAATAGAGTATATACTTTTAAAACGAGAAAAGACTACAAAAGCAAGATTAGGAAACATAAAAACTAACTATGGTACCTACGAAACTCCTATGTTTATGCCAGTTGGAACACAAGCAACAGTTAAAACATTATCACCAGAAGAACTAAAAGATCTTAATTCCGGTATTATACTATCAAATACTTATCATTTATGGTTAAGACCGGGAGAAGATGTAGTTTTCAATGCCGGAGGTTTACATAAGTTCATGAATTGGAATGGACCAATATTAACTGATTCGGGTGGTTTTCAAGTATTTTCACTTGCTAAGCCAAAAGATATAACAGAAGAAGGTGTTATGTTTAAAAGTCATCTTAATGGTGATAAATTATTCTTAACACCAGAAAAAAGTATTGAAATTCAAAATAAACTTGATAGTGATATCGCTATGAGTTTTGATGAATGTCCACCGGCAAGTGCTAATTATGAATATATGAAAAATAGCATTGAAAGAACGTTAAGATGGGCAAAAAGAGGTAAAGCTGTTCATAATAATGAAAATCAAGCATTATTTGGAATTATTCAAGGTGGAGCATATCAAGATTTACGCGAATATTCTGCAAAAGAGACCGTAAAACTTGATTTTGATGGTTATAGTATTGGTGGCGTAGCAAATGATCATGAATCTAAAGAAGATATGTATAATGCAATTGATTATTCAATTCCTTTTATTCCAGAAAATAAAGTTCGTTATTTAATGGGAGTAGGAGAACCTATTGATATTTTAGAAGGTGTAATTAGAGGAATTGACATCTTTGATTGTGTACTGCCAACAAGACTTGCACGTCATGGGCATGCATTTACAAAGTACGGAAAAATCAATCTAAAAAACCAAAAGTATAAAGAAGACTTTACTCCAATTGATGAACACTGTGATTGTTACGCATGCAGGCATTTTACAAAATCTTATATTAAACATTTAATAAATGCCGATGAAACATTTGGAGCTAGATTATTATCTATTCATAATATAAGATTCTTAATAAAATTAACAGAAGATATAAGAGATGCAATAAAAGATGATAATTTACTTGAATTTAAAGAAAAGTTTGTGAGGGATTATTATGGAGAGTAGAATAAATAATATTGGAATTATCTCTATATCTGCATGTATTATTGCGTTAGTTATAATAATTGCAAGCATTGCTAAAATAAGTGATAAGCATAACGAAAAACTTATTTATGCTATGGAAAGTAAAATAGAGTATTATGCTAAAAGATGTTATCTTGAAAACAATTGTGTAAATGAAATAACATTAAATGAGTTATATGAAAAAAAATATTTAACTGAAGTAGTAAACCCAGTTACAAAAGAAATATTAGATGGTAATTTAAAGATAAATTATATAGATGACCAAATAATTATTGAATGGAATTAAAAAATAACTAGAATATTCTAGTCATTTTTTATGCAATTAATTCTTTTGCATGTTTATTTTCTTTACCAAATTTAACTTCCATATCCATAAGAGCTTGATTATATGTTCCATAGATATCAATTATTTCATTTCTAATTGCTGAATAACTATAGCATTTGCTATCACATTGTAAGTAGAATAGGCCATAGTCCATAACACAAATAATAAATATTACTTTGTCAGCAAATGTTTCAATACCTTGTATATCAAGTTCATATTGTAATTGATAAATTAAATCATTTAATGCAGGTGTAGTTCTTCTATCAGCTTGAAGTATAGAATCTTTTAAATATTTTAATAAATACTTTCTAGATAATTCAATAATATTATTAAGTTTATCACCACTAACATTAAGAGTTGTACAATTTAAATTAAGTTTTCTCATAAATTGTGAAATATAATCAACCCTAACATTAGTTGATAGTTCAGAACCATCGTCTCCCATAGATTTATTATAATATTTTTCAAATGCCTCTTCACATTGTATCAAGAATGGATTATAGAATCTAAATTCCTTAAATATTCTTGACATTAATTCTCTTTCATCGTTTTCATCTAGGCTTGTAATTATAAAGTTTTCTTGAACAACCGGCTTATCAGTATAAGTTTTATACATTTCATACATAGATAATGTTGGGTCAAATAACATTATTAGGAATAATATTTTTTCATCATATGAATACATACCGTTACCAGCTAAAAATTTCAATGCGCTTTCATATAAAAAACAATTATCGTATGCATCAATTCCTTGATTAAATCTTTTATTAATTTCTATAAATTCGTGAACCTTTTCATCAAGCCATTTAAGCGTTCTTTTATCAATATTTTCAAAATTATTGAAGTTGATTCTATCATCATATAAGGCATCTTCTAATCTTGCTATGTTTTCAAATGTTTGCATAGCATTATTTGTCTTTTTCATAAATTTTTCCCCTTTGCTTCGGCATATTATATAGAATTATGCCTTATTTGTCAAATTCATACATATCAATTATATGATTAATTAAACTAAAAAAATGTCGAAAATTAGCGAAAAATAAGAAAATAATCAATTTTTTCGTTAATTTAAGTAAAATTACGGAAAAACCCATATATTATTTCGGTATTATTTATTGCAATTTGGCATATTATGTGTTAAACTATATGTGCTTTTGGGAAAAAAGCTAAATATAATCCGCTGAAGATAGTTTCATGATTTTATGGGTGTAAGATATAGAAAGGAGTGGAACTTATGAATTTAGTAGATAAAGTAAACGCTAAATCAGTAAGAACTGATATTCCTGAATTCCGTGTTGGTGATATTGTAAGAGTTGATTACAAAATTAAAGAAGGTAAAACTGAAAGAATTCAAGCTTTTGAGGGTTACGTAGTAGCTATTAAAGGCGGATCAATTAGTAAAACTTTCACTGTTAGAAAGAAAAGTGGTTCTGTAGCAGTAAAAAGAGTATTCAAAGTTAATTCACCATTAATTGATAAAGTAGTAGTTGTTAGAAAAGGTGTTGCACGCAGATCTAAACTTAACTTTATTGATAAAATGTCAAAGGAATACAAAAACAAAGAAAGAAACTAATTTTAGTTTCTTTTTTTATGTTATTTTATGATTAAAAATGATATAATTTTACTAAGGTGAAAAAAATGACAAAAATAAGTGAAAAAGAAACATCTAAACAAGATGAAATAAAAATTGAAACAAGAAAAGCCCAAATGGACTTATTTATGGGATATATGCCATACATTATAATTATCTTTTTTGTAGTTATTATTAGATTATTTATAGCAACTCCAGTTAAAGTTAATGGTTCAAGTATGGAACCAAATCTAAAAAACGGAGACACTATGATTCTTTATAAATTAACTAAGAAGATTAAAGGTATTAAAAGATTTGATATAGTTGTAATTCAAACTGATAGTGGAAAACTAATTAAAAGAGTAATCGGTCTTCCAGGAGACAAGGTTGCATATAAGATTGAAAAAGATGAAGAAGATAAAGAAATAGGTGTACTTTATATAAATGGCGAAAAAGTTAAAGAAGACTTTATTTCTGAAAAAGTTAAATTAAATACATGTCATGACAGTTGGGAAATATGTGAGAGTGAAATCACTGTACCAAAAGGTGAATATTTTGTTATGGGAGATAATCGTACTGTTTCAAAAGATTCAAGAATGATTGGGACAATAGAAGAAGATAAAATATTAGGGACTACAGAAATAGTTATATTTCCATTTAGTAGAATTGGTAAAGTAGATTAATAAGTAAAATAAAGATATATGATAAATCGAGGTGACGTTGTGAAACATATTATGCATTTAGATAATAGACCATTTAATCTTATTAAAGAGGGTATTAAAACAATAGAACTAAGATTATACGATGAAAAAAGGAGACAATTTAAAGAAAGAGATATAATTGAAATTATAAATAGGAATACAACTGAAAAAATATTGGTTGAAATTGAAAAACTATATGTATTTGATAATTTTAAAGAATTATATAATGAGTTAGATGAAGACTTGATAGTATATAATATAAAAGAAATGGAAGAATTTTATTCAAAAGAAGAACAAAGTGAACTTGGTGTAATAGGAATAAAAATTAAAAGAATATAGCGATATATTAGGAAAAGGTGGCTTTTTTATGAAAAATAATTATATAATAATCGGAGATAGTCTTGTATATGGTATTGGTGGCTACAAACAAAACGGCTGGGTGTCTATGTTTAAAAATAAATTGCTAAATGATAATCAAACAAAATATTTAAATGACCATGTTCATTGTATAGGCTTTCCTGGTGCTACAAGTAAAGATATTGCACAGAAAATAAAATCAATTATAGAAACATATTATTTTAATGAAGTAAATAATATTTTTATTATTTCTGTAGGTGTAAACGATACACAAACAAGTGATGGAAAACAAAAAAATAGTATAGACGAATATCAAGACAATATATATAAAATAATAAATGCTATTAGATTTAAACCAAATTCTAAACTTATTTTTATAGGATTAACAAAAATACAAGAGCAAAGTGGTTTATTTATGTGGAAAGATAATAAATTTTTTGACAATTCTATAATTGAAATTTATAATCAAAGATTAATTGATATTTGTACTAGTAATGAGCTCGAATATATTTCTATGAAGGATTTGTTAGGTAAAACTGATTATGACGATGGATTACACCCTAATGATGGAGGCTATAAAAAAATTTTAGAAAGAATTATTGATTTACTTAAGTAAAAAATATTAGATAGTAACAATTTAGTAAAAATAACATTAGAATGTTATTTTTTATTTGCATTTTTTTTATAATTTGCTAAAATAACTATCTGTGATGAATTATGACTGAAATTGAAAGAACAAATGAGTTTTTAGAACAATTAATTGATGCAGAAGAAATGATTTATAAGGGTGCAAAAGGATTAAATGACGGTATACCAATTGGAGAAGCCAAAAGACAAATATCAGGACTTGAGAAGAATATTAAGATAACAAAGATTGAACCCATTGAATATCTTAACAATCCTTACCTTAAAAATATTGAAATTAAAGATTGGATTGTTGGCAATATTTATTTATCTTATGCTAATGTTTTTGAGGAGTATAAAACATATACCAATAATTCGCGTAAAAGAGATCCAAAATCTTTAACAACAATTTATGATTTATCATATTTTCCTAAAGATATTATTTTACCGGCGCTTGGTACAGTCTTCCCATATACTAAATGGATGGGTGTTGAACCAGGAGAAATAAATACATTTTCTTCATTTATCGAAGAGGCAAGTGGTAAAGTTTTATTAATGGGCTGTGGTCTTGGCTATGTTGCCTATATGTTATCACTTAAAGATAATGTCGATGAAGTTACTGTTATAGAATTAGACTCTGATGTTAAAGCTATGTTTGATATATACTTAAAGCCACAAATGAATAATAAGATTAATGTAGTTTTAGGAGATGCAATTAAATTCTTAGAAGAGGAAGATATATCATCGTATCAATACTGCAGTGTCGATATTTGGCACGGTATAACTGAAATGTTCCCATTCTATTTAAAATGTTTAATACTAGAAGAAAAACATCCAAATACAAAATTTCATTATTGGCTAGAAGATGATTTACATGTAACAATAGAAAAAGGATGGATTAAATTAATAAAAAGACTCATAAATAATAAATTGACAGAGGGTAAACCTGAAATATTTGCCGATATTGCAAAGATGCAAAATATAGAAACAATTGAAGATGTTAAAAGATTTATGATGGAACCTAAGAAACCTATGATTAAAGAATGGGCTTTAAATAATCAAGAAATAGCATGTAATCCTGAATATTCAGTAAAATCATTGTATAGACATATGAAATAAACGAAAAGATTTAATTACCAGATCTTTTTTTTTGTTATAATGATGTTAGCAAACAATAAGGAAGTGAATATTATGGAATATGTTTATCATGGTAGTAAGGTTCATGGTTTAAAGTCACTTACGCCACATGAATCAACACACGGAACATATGTATACGCTACAGCATGCAAAGAAATTGCTATTATAATGTCAAAAAGATGTGGCGATGACGCCACATATAGCTTAACTACAAATAAAGATGGGAAACTTGATTTAGTTGAAAGATTACCTCATGCTTTTGCAAAAATGTTTTCCAATGCATTTTCTTTATACACATTAGATGCATCATCCTTTAAAAATATAAATACTGGTTTTAATGAGGTAGTATCAGAAGTAGAAGTTACAGTTATTAAGGAAGAAGAATATTCAAATTTAATGGATGCACTAAATAAATTGGTTGAGGATAACTTAATTAATATATATTATTATCCCAATAGACCCGATTACATTCCTGCTGATGATAGTGACTTAATTGATAAAATTAGAAATACATATATAGCTAAGATGCATAAACAATACACAACGAGACAACTTGCAAGATGGATTTTCTTACACCCTAATTTAGAAGCGGAATTTAGGAGCATTGCCGATGAACAAGGTGTTGATGTTCCATCTTATGAAGAAATTAAAGATAGATTTGTTAGTGATCAAAAAGCAGCACCAGATCATGAAATGTATATTGATAATGCACTAGAAATGTATGAATTACATAAACACAAAAGTTTATAAAATTATATAAAAAAGACAAAAGATTGTCTTTTTTTATTTTGCAAATCTCATTTTTTTCACTTTTCAATCATATATTAATTCATATAAGCAAGTGAGGCAATACATGGAAAAAGAAGAGAACTTAGTCAATAGTTTTAGAATAATAAATAGAAAAGATGAAATTTTAAAAATAGAATTATTAGATGCAAATTCTGAAATTGTAGGAGTATTTCTGACACTTAATTGGTCATTTTTAACAGATGAACAAATAAAAAGAATTACTACTTTCTTAAAATTTTATAATGGTTATTACCCGATAACAATTAGTAGAGAAGATATGGAAATTTTAGCTCACATAATTAAAGATGATGAAAATGTTTTCACAATAGTGTTTAAAAATAATGACAATTTTGACTTTATTAGTATAGATAAAAACGTTCCTTATTCTAAAGGTATAAATAAAAAAGTAAGAAATTATTGTGAAATAAGGCCAAACATCTATATTTTAGTGCTTGAAGATAATACATATTTGCAATATAACATAGAAACTGATGAATTAATCACTGTAAATAAAGAAAAAGAAGCAAAAGGCGTAATCTATTCATTAAAGAATAATTGAAATAAAAAATTTAAATATTCTTGTTTAAAAAAAATTATTTTACCCATATTAATAGTGGGAGGAATTTTATGACACAAAAAGAATTAACTTATTTAGAAGACGCTGTAAAACATGAAGAGAATATTGCATTAATCATTGAAGAATCAATTGAATTATTAGAAGATGAAGAAATTATATCTTTTATGCAAGAGCAACAAGATGATCATGAATCATTGCATAAAAAATTAATGAAATTATTGGAGGAAAAGGCTAATGAATGATAAATTAATTATGGAAAACTATTTATTGATTCTTAAAAGTGATGTAGAAGTATTTGTTCATGGAACATTAGAAAGCTCTAATCCTGATGTAAGAAATACTCTAAAAAAAGGATTAGATATGATTATGCAAGCTCAAGCTGATACATATGACACAATGACTGAACATGGTTGGTATACAGTCAATAATGTAAAAGCTAATGTTATAAATCAAACAATAAGTAATATTGAAAGCGGAAACTAAGATAAACAATTATGTTTATCTTTTTCTTTTTATTAAATAATAACTATGTTATAATAAAAAACATTAATAAAAAAGAAATCTATTATTCTAAATAATATGTAAATTATGTACTAGGAGTTTATAAATGGAAAAAGCGAAGTTGATAATTAAATATGATAATAAATATATCATTGATAAAATTCATAATGAATTAAATTTTATAAATGTTCCTTTATATAACAGCAATAGTGACTTTAGTAACATAGATATTTTTATTACTTTATTGTGTTTTGGATATATGAACAACAACCATGGTGCAACAAAAGGATTTAATTATTGTGATGGATTAAAAATATTTGAGCATTTTAATCCTGAGAATATAAGAGAAATAGATAAGAATACATTTTTTTATGATTTAGATAAATTATTAAATTATGATACTGAACTTAAAATTGTATGTGAAAGAAATTTAAAAAATTTACCGGGTAGTTTAGAAAGTTATGAATATGACGAGATACTTAGTATTGCTTGCAATAACAATTATAATGTATCCGAATCTTCAGATGATAGTATTCCACACGTTTTTGATTTTTCTATTTCAAGAGTTGATATGTCTTTACTTGAGTCTTTAAAACTTTTAAATATAAAAAGAACAGATAAAGATGTATTACTATTATATTCAGGTGGAAAAGATAGCACATTAAGTGCAGTTAGGCTTCGTAATGAAGGTTATAATATCTATTTTATTCATTTTGATAATGGAGCAATGAGAGATGCTGATAAACCATATTTAACTTTTAAGAATAGTTTTGGTTTAAAAGATGGCTATTATTTTGACTATCGTTTTCATTCTTGTGATGTATCAAAAACATTTGACTATTTATTTGAAAAATGGAAAAAAGAAAATGGTGATACTTTAGAACATGGAACAATGACTTCAGAAATTAGATGTTTAAGTTGCCGCATGGCAATGTATGTTGAAGCTTTATCAATCGCGAAAGCTTATGGATTTAAATACATAGCAGAAGGTGCGCGTATTAGTCAGAAATTCATGTTAGAACAAGAACAAATGACTAATCGCTTAAAAGAATTAGCCGCAATTTATGGAATAGAGTTGATCTTCCCCGTTTTAACTTTAGAAGATAACTTTGCTGAAAAAAATGAACTAATTGCTAATGGATTTTCATCTAAGGGATGGGAATCAAAATGTTTGCTTGGTAGAGAAGCTATGGATAAGAAACCAGAAGATGAGAAAATTATTCTAGATTATTATGATAATATCTTAAAACCAAAAGTATTAGGATTAGTTAATAATGAAAGATTTAAAGACTAATATTTAAATAAAATAGATACTCTAGTTACAAGTAGTAACTAGTTTTTATTATGACTACAAAGTACTTAATATTAACTTTTATAACTTAAATATGTTATAATTTGTATATAAATTATTAATATAATTTTTAATAATTGAATCGTAAGTATAAGAGTAGGTGCCTAAAATGAGAATAGGAATTGATATTGACGGAGTACTTGTGGACATAGAATCTTTTGAATTAGATTATTTTAGTAAGTACTATTTTATGGAATATAATAAAGTAATTAAGAACCCAAAAGGCTATGGCTCATTTCATATTTTTAATGGATCACCAATACAAGACCGCAAACTATGGAGTAAATTAATCCATCTCTATATAAAAGAAGTTCCGAGGAGATTTGCCAGTGAAGTTATCAAAAAACTGAGGGAAGACGGAAATGAAATATATGTAATTACCAATAGAAGTGCTAATCTTTCTTATGTAGATGATATTAATAGAAAACAAATGGAAGATATTGTAATAAAGTGGCTGAAAAAGTATAACATTGCGTATGATAAGATTTTGTTTACACATACCAATAAATTAGATGTATGTAAAAAAGAAAATATAGATATTATGATCGAGGATAAACCTTTAAATATTAATAAAATTTCCAGAAAAATACCCGTATTATGTTTTGATGCCTTATATAATGAGAATTGTTGTGGAAAGAATATTTATAGAGTTTATTCGTGGTATGACATTTATGCAAAAATCGAAAAATTAAAAAATAGTAAATTATAAGTAGGAAGTGATTCTAATGAACGAAAATAAAACAAACATCAACTGGTACCCGGGTCATATGGCCAAAACAAAAAAACAAATCAATGAGTTATTACCACTTATTGATATTGTTTATGAACTTATAGACGCAAGAATACCGTCATCAAGTAGAATTGATGATATAGATACAATTATAAAAAATAAACCAAGAATAATTATTATGACTAAGGCCGATCTTTGTGATCTATCTGAAACCAAAAAATGGGTTAAAAAATATGAAGATATGGGACATAAAGTAATACTAACAAATCTTCAAGATAATTTTGATTATAAACCCATCATGAATGCTACTAATGAGATCGCTGATGAAATAAATAACAAAAGAAAAGAAAAAGGTTTAAAACCAAAAGAATTAAAAGCTTTAGTAGTTGGTATACCAAATGTTGGAAAATCAACATTCATAAATCGTATGGCTGGAAAAAAAGTTGCAAATGTTGGCAATAGACCAGGTATAACAACTAACTTAGTTTGGTTAAAAACAAAACTTAATATATTGCTTTTAGATACTCCAGGTATCCTTTGGCCAAAATTTTCAAATGATGAAATAGCACTTAATTTGGCTTCCTTCCAAGCTATTAGAAGTGAAGTGTTAAATATAGATGAAGTTGCTATTCACATATTAAATAAACTTAATAAATATTATCCTGAAATATTAAAATCAAGATATAATTTAGATACAATTGATAATGATGATATAGTATCTGCATATGATATTATAGGTAAAAAAATTGGAGCCATTATTAAGGGCGGAGAAATTGATTATGATCGTGTTAGTAACGCGATCCTTAATGATATAAAAGATGAATTAGTTAAAAATATCACTTTTGATAGATACTAAAGTAAGAAAGAAGTAACAATATGAATGATTTACTAGAATATGAGCGTGTTTTATATAATAAAGGAATAAATTTAATTGCTGGAGTTGATGAAGTAGGTAGAGGTCCTTTATGTGGGCCTGTTGTTGCTTGTGCTTGTATACTTCCAGAAAACTATTTTCTTGAAGGTTTAAATGATTCTAAAAAAGTATCTGAGAAAAAAAGAGAAAAACTATATGAAATATTAATTAATGATGCTGTTAGTTACGGACTTGGAATAGTTTCTCCAAGAAGAATAGATGAAATAAATATCTTAGAAGCATCAAAAGAAGCTATGAAGGAAGCAATTAATAATTTAAATACTAAGCCTGAGCATGTTTTAATAGATGCGGTTAAATTAGATATTGATATTCCATCTACATCTATAATAAAAGGGGACGCAAAATCAGCATCAATTGCTGCAGCATCAATTATAGCTAAAGTTACAAGAGATAGAATGATGATAGAACTTGATAAAAAGTACCCAGAATACGGCTATGCAAAGCATAAAGGCTACGGAACTAAAGCTCATATAGAAGCAGTAAAAAAATATGGAGTAAACGAACTTTATAGATTTACTTTTGCTCCAATTAGTGATTTAATTAATAGTAGTGAAGAATTGGTGGTAAAGAAATGATTAAGAGGTTTTTTAAAAACAGGGTGGTTTTAAATACAATTATTTTAACTATATTTACTTATTCGACAGAATTAATAGTAAGAATATTCACAGGAGCACCATTTAAAGATTTTTCTATTGTTAGAATATTTTTATCTTCTTTAATTTTGAGTATGTTTGTATCCTTTTTAGGACACTTCTTGCCAAAATTAGGACAAAGAATAGTTAATATTATTTATGTTCTTTTTATTGGTTTACTTGAATTTTTTGAATTTGGTTTATCAAGTTATATTGGTTTCTTTATGGGAATAGGTAATGCTGAACAAGGAACAAAAATAAGTGAGTTTATAAAAGATTTCTTTAATTCATATAAATTAGTACACTGGACTATTTTAATTCCTTTAGTATTGTTCCTAGTATATTTTATCGTGTTTGATAGATTAGTACATAAGAATACTACTAGAAACGAAAAAATGACTATGTTACAAAAAGTTTATATAGAAATTGTAACTGTTGTTATTATTGTTCTTCTAGGTGGAGCTTATTACTATACAGTCAGATCAAAAGAATTTCAAAATAAATTACAAGTAGAAAGTAATTATTCTTTATGGTTATATCCTGTTAATTCAAATCTAACAGTTAATAACTATGGTGTAGCTGTTTATGTTTTCTGTGATATTAGAGCAAATATCTTAGGAATCGATTCAGAATATGTAATGAAGATAGAAGAACAAATCTACGAATCAGAAAACAAAAATGAAAATAATGATAACACACCTGTTGATTATACGAGAACAATTGATGATACAGCTTGGGAAAAATTAATTGCAAATACGAAAGATTCAACATTCAAAACATTAAATAATTATTTTATAAATCGTAATATTACACAAAAGAATGATATGACAGGTATTTTTGAAGGAAAAAATTTAATAATAATCATGATGGAATCTACAAATGAAATATCTATATTAAATAAGGATTATTTTCCAACTTTATATAAAATGTATCATGAAGGAATTTCTTTCCAAAATAATTTCTCACCAAGAAATAACTGTTCAACAGGAAATAATGAATTTACAGCTTTATCAAGTCTATTTACTATAAATAATACTTGTACAGCTAATGCTTATAGATCAAACAAGTATTTTGAAGGTGTATTTAATGTATTTAATAATGCTGGTTATAAAACATCTGCATACCATGATTATACTCAAAAATTTTATATGAGAAGCAAATCATTACCAAACTTAGGTGCAAATAAATATTATGGAGTTGAAGCGTTAGGTATACCATATTCAACAACTTATACTGAAGCAGACGACAAAGATATGTTTATGGCAGCACAACAATATTATATGAATGAAGATCAGTTCATGGCATATTTTGCAACTGTAACACCACATCAATCATATATTGCTAGTCAAACATGTTCAGATAGATATTTTGATAAATATAGAAAACTTGGTTATTCAGCTAATTTGTCTAGATATCTTTCTAAGATGCAAGTAATGGATGAAGCATTTGCTGAATTGCTAAAAGAATTAGAAGATTCTGGAAAATTAAAAGACACAGTTATTGCTATATTTGGTGATCACTTCCCATATGGACTTGCAGACTCACAAATAAATGAATTCCTAAAAGCCAACAATGCTGAATACACTATTAGCAGAAATTCTACAACAAATAAAAATGTTGACAGGACACCAATGATAATTTATAATTCAGAAATAGAACCGCTTGAGGTTAAAGATTATACAACTATAATAGATTTATTACCAACTCTATTAAATATGTTTAATCTTGAATACGATCCGCGTCTTTATTTAGGAACTGATGTTTTCTCTGAATCTCATGCATCTAGAGCAGTATTTGCTGATGGATCTTGGGCAGATGAACGTGGTTATTATCATGCGCCAAACAGTAAAATGACTTATCTTGAAGGTGCTGAACACTATTCAACTGATGAATTAGTATATATTAATCAAGAAATATCAAAAAGACAAAAAATGAGTGAATCTGCAATTAGATCTAACTACTTTAAGTATTTAGGTGAAGGATTAGAAAAATATAAAGTTAAAGAAGAAACGACGGAAAAGACTGAAGTACAAGAATAATATGAAAGCGAGGAAAGCAGATGAAACTAGTAATAGTTGAGTCCCCAGCAAAAACTCATACAATCAGTGCTTATTTAGGTGATGAATACAAAGTTGTTTCAAGTAAAGGTCACATACGTGACCTTTCTACAACTGGAAAATATGGTTTAGGTGTTGATGTTGAAAATAATTTTGAACCAAACTATATTCCTATAGCAGGCAAAAAGAAAGATATTGCATCTTTAAAAAAAGATGTTAAAGAAAGTGATTTTATTTATCTTGCTACTGACCCTGACCGTGAAGGAGAAGCAATAAGCTGGCACTTATATGATGCTTTAGATATTGATGATTCAAAGTATGAAAGAGTAGTATTTAACGAAATTACTAAACCTGCAGTTAAAGAAGCTTTTAATAATGCTAGAAAAATTGATTATAACTTAGTTAAATCACAAGAAACAAGAAGAATACTAGATAGAATTATCGGGTTTAGACTTTCTAAACTTATGCAATCAAAAACTGGTGGAAAAAGTGCTGGACGTGTTCAATCTGTAGCTTTAAAACTAATTGTTGATCGTGAAAGAGAAATTGAGGCATTTATTCCAGAAGAATATTGGACAATAACAGCCAAGTTTAAAGATTTTGAAAGCACACTTGAAAAATATAAGAGTGATAAAATTGAAGTTCATTCAGAAGAAGAAGCAAATATAATTGTTGATGCTTTAAGTAATGAATACAAAATTGAATCTATTGAGCAAAAAGAGAAGAATAGAAGTGGTGTAATGCCATTTACAACTTCAACACTACAACAAGCTTGCATTAATAAATTTAATTACAATTCAACTAAAGTAATGTCAGTTGCTCAAAAACTTTATGAAGGAATTAATCTTGGAAATGAAACTGTCGGTTTAATTACTTATATGCGTACAGATTCAACAAGATTATCACCAATTTTTATTAATGAAACTTTTAAATATATCGAAGATACCTATGGCAAAAATTATGTTGGTGCTGTTAAAAAGGGTAAAAAAAATGATAATATTCAAGATGCTCACGAAGCTATAAGACCTACAAGCATTACTCGTACACCAGAAAGTGTCAAGAAATATTTATCAAGCGATGAGTATAAGATTTATTCAATTATATATGCACGTGCTTTAGCTTCACTTATGAAAGATGCAAAAGTTTTAGCAACAACGGTTATCTTAGATAATAATGAATATAAGTTTAAGAGCACCGGTCAAATATTAATCTTTGATGGTTTCTTAGCTGCTTATAAAGATTATTCAGTTTCAAACGATGTAATATTACCAGACTTTAAAGAGTTTAATGGTGTTGTATCCACAACTGATGTTCTAAAAGAACAAAAATTTACTAAACCATCTAGTAGATATACCGAAGCAACACTAATTGAGGAAATGGAAAAGTTAGGCATTGGTCGTCCAAGTACATATGCCACAACTATGAAAACATTAAAAGACCGTGACTATGTTAAAGTTGAAGAGAAAAAATTCCATCCAACTGAAATGGGTATTGAAACTACTGATAAATTACAAGAATTTTTCTCAAATATAATTAATGTTGAATATACAGCAACTATGGAAACAGATTTAGATAAGATTGCCGATGATGATTTGGATAATATTAAAGTATTAAAAGATTTTTACAAAGAATTTGAACCACTTGTTCAAACTGCATTTAAGGATATGGAGAAAAAAGCCCCTAAACTTACAGGAGAGACTTGCCCTGAGTGTGGAAGCGAATTAGTTATCAGAAAAGGTAGATTTGGCGAATTTACAGCCTGCAGTAACTATCCAACTTGTAAGTATATAAAGAAGGAAGAAAAAGTTATAGTTACTATATGTAAATGTTCTAAATGTTCAGGAGATATAGTAGAAAAAACAACAAGAAAAGGCAAAACTTTCTATGGATGTAACAATTATCCTAAATGTGATTTAGCCGTTTGGGATAAGCCAACTGGGGATGTTTGTCCTGAATGTTCATCTTTATTAGTTGAAAAAAAGGATGAAATAAAATGTTCTAGTTGTGAATATACTAAATAAAAGACAATTAATGTCTTTTTATTTTGCAAAAGAAACACACATTTAGTATAATAAACCACTGAGGTGGGTATATGAATCTAATGGATTATGTGTTGGAATATTTATTACATGGATTCGAAAGTAAATCATGTGAGTTTTATCATGTTATAAGAGAAAATCCTGCACCAAAAGAAGTTATTGATTATATCTATAATGTTATCTTGCCATTAAAAGTTAAAATACAAGGGAACGATATTATGCCCGCCAGATGTCTATTTCACCAAGGTAAGTTTCTTAGTTGGTGTTGGGAAACCACTCAGACAATGGCACCACTTATTCAAGACGCTTATATAGCAAGAGGAATATTATTTTTCAAAAGAAGATATCCCGTATATGATCCTAAAATGATTGAATACTTTAATTATAATCATGCGTGGATTTATTTTATGTATGATGGAGATGAATATGTTTTTGATCCATGCCTAAAGATTATTTGTTCACGTTCATTATATGATGAAGTATTTGAGGTTAATATAATAAAAGAAATACCAACTATTGAAGTAAAACAAGAAATGTTAGATACATTAGTATCTGCTGGTATATGTTTAGATAAAGAAAATAACATTTACAAAGTAAATATTCTTGGCACTTGGAGCAAGTGGAATAATTTTTATACAGGAGATATAGACTATACAGCAAAACTTCATGACAATAAAATTTTAAACTTAGAAGCTATTTATAATAGTCATAACTCTTAAAATATTTACATATATTATAAATATTATATCAAGTTTATACCTATTATATTGACAAAAATAGGCCAAACTACTATAATAAAGTTAACTTTTGTGGGGAAGACCCGACTTAATAATTAAATATGAAAGAGAAGGCTAGATGGTGGAAATGCCGCATATGTATTATTTTGATAACACTTCCAGAAAACAAAACGCTTGTAGCGATAAAACAAATGAAGAGTACCTATGTAAAGTAAGGTGGCACCGCGGATTCGTTCGTCCTTACATTATGTAGGTTTTTTTATTGAAAGGATTGGTTTAAATGATAACAAAACAAAAAGGAACAAATGATATCTACGGGGAAGCTGCAAAAAAACGCGCATATGTTAATGAAATACTTGCAACATTATGTGAAAAATACAATTATGGTTATATTGAAACGCCGGTATTTGAAGCAAGTGAATTATTCCATAGAGGCGTTGGCGAAACAACCGATATGGTTCAAAAAGAAACATATGATTTTAAAGATAGAGGAGATAGAGACTTAACCCTTCGTCCAGAAGGAACAGCTCCTGTTGTAAGATGGTTTATTGAAAATAAGTTATATGGAAATATGACAGATCCAGTAAAAGTATTTTATAACATGAAAATGTACCGTTATGAGCGCCCTCAAAGTGGACGTATGAGAGAATTAACTCAATGGGGATTTGAATGTTTTGGTTCTGATGAAGTAATAAGTGATGCTGAAGTTATTTCTCTTGCCTATAATGCTTATCGTCTTTTAGGTTTAGATGATGTAGTAGTTGAACTTAATACTCTAGGAGATACCGAATCGAGAAGTAATTATCGCGAGGCTCTAGTTGAATATTTTAAACCGCATATTAAAGATTTATGTGAAGACTGCCAAGAAAGATTTGAAAAAAATCCCTTAAGAATATTAGATTGTAAAGTGGATGCTGGTAATGATATTTTAAAACATGCTCCTAAAACCATTGACTATTTAAACGAAGAAAGTAAAGCAAGATTTGAAAAATTAAAAGATTTACTTGAATTAATGGATATCAATTATGTTGTAAATACAAATCTTGTTAGAGGTCTAGATTATTATAATCACACTGTTTTTGAAATCTCACTTAATGGTTCATATGCCTTAGGTGGTGGTGGAAGATATAATGGTTTAGTTGAAACATTAGATGGTCCATCAACACCAGCAGTTGGTTTTGCTATGGGTCTAGATAGAACTATTATGGCTATGGAAGAAAATGGTGTAAACATTCCAATCAATGATTCAATAGATTTATATATTCTTTATGTATCTGATACTGAACAAGAAACAGCAGCGTACCTTACTCAAGATTTAAGATTAAATGGTTTTATTGTTGAAACTGATTCGATGAAAAAGTCATTAAAAGCACAATTTAAAAGCGTTGATAGATTTAATTCTAAATATTTAATTGTTTTAAATGAAGAAGAGTTAAAAACAAATAAAGTTACAATAAAAGATAATAAAACAAAAGAAGAAGAACAAGTAAGTTTAAATGATATAGCAGATTATTTAGATATGCATATGTAAGGAGAATAAATATGGAAAGAATTTTAATTAATAATTTAGAAGAAGAAAAAGAAGCTCGCATTAGTGGCTGGGCTGAAAAAATAAGAGATACTAAATATATGATTTTTGTAATTCTAAAGGATCGCACTGGTTCTATACAGGTATCTATTGATAAAGAAAATAACAAAGATATTGTAGCATCTCTCGAAGGAGTACTTGCTAATTCAGTTTTAACATTCACAGGTAAAATGGTTAAAAGTGAATATGTAAAACAAGGAGGTAAAGAATTTTTACCAGTTAGTGTTGAAATACTTTCATCTGCAGAAGGACTACCAATTGATGAAACAGCAAATATTGATACTCGTTTAGATTATCGTTGGATTGATTTAAGAAGTAGAAAAAATAATTTAATGATAAATGTTCAAACAGCATTTGTTGATGGTATGCGTTCTTTTCTAATTAGTGAAGATTTTACAGAAATTCATACGCCAAAATTGATTGCAACAGCTTCTGAATCAGGTTCAGATGTATTTGAAGTAAAATATTTTGACCGTAAGGCTTATCTTGCTCAAAGCCCACAATTTTATAAACAAATGGCAATGGCTGCTGGATTTGAAAGAATATTTGAAGTAGCTCCAGCATTTAGAGCAGAAAATTCAAATACTAATAGACACACAACCGAGTTTACATCATTTGATTTAGAATTTTCCTATATAGATTCTTTTGAAGATGTAATGGATATGGAAGAACGTCTAATTATTGCCGGTTTAGAGAATGTTAAAGAAAAATATGAGAATGAAATAAAAGAAGTATTTGGCGTTGATATCGTTATTCCAACGCGACCATTCCCAAGAGTTAAACTTCCTGATTTATATCAAGAACTTGCTAAACGTTATGATTATAAAATACCTGAACATGATATTGGTGATATGAATGCTGAAGCAGAAAAATTAACTAGTCGTTATGCAATGGAAGAATTTGGACACGAATTTATCTTTGTCACAGACTTTGCTAAAACAAAGAGGGCATTCTATCATATGAGAAAAGATGATATTCCTCAAGGATATGACCTTATTTGGAAGGGTACAGAAATTACAACTGGTGCACAAAGAGAACATCGTTATGAATTAATAAAAAAACAAGCAGAAGAAAAAGGTTTAGGAAAAGATGTTGAATTCTACATTGAATTCTTCCGTTATGGTTGTCCTCCACACGGTGGCTTTGCAATTGGAGTAGACCGTTTAACAATGCTTTTATTAGGGCTTCCAAGTTTAAAAGAAGAAATGTTTATATTTAGAGGTCCAAGTAGATTAACTCCTTAATTTTTTAGAAAGGGAATTTATTATTCTATAAATGGTGATTTATATGGATTTAATTGATTTATTTAAAAATAAACAAATTGGTGAGAATGTAACTGTTGAAGGTTGGATTCGCAATCATCGTGATCAAAAGAATTTTGGCTTTATTGATTTTTCAGATGGAACATGTCAAGAACATCTGCAAATTGTTTATGATGATAGTTTACCTAATTTTGATGAAATAAAAAAACTATTAGTGGGTTGTGCAATTGAAGCTAGTGGAACTATCATCGAATCAAAAGGTAGCCAAGATATCGAATTACAGGCAACAAGCATTAAAATACTAGGCACTTGCCCAAGTGATTATCCACTACAAGCAAAAGGTAGACCAACTCGTGAATTTTTAAGAGAAATTGCATACCTTAGACCTAGAACAAATTTATTTCAAGCTGTTTTTCGCGTTAGAAGTATAGCAGCTTATGCCATTCACAAGTATTTTCAAGAAAGAGGATATGTCTATTTCCATGCACCAATTATAACAGCAAGTGATTGCGAAGGTGCAGGAGAAATGTTCCAAGTTACAACTCTTCCACTTGATGAATTAAAAGGCAAGTTAGATTATACGAAGGATTTCTTTGGTAAACTTGCAGGATTAACCGTAAGTGGCCAATTAGAAGCTGAGACATTCGCCTTAAGTTATAAAAAAACATATACTTTTGGGCCGACTTTTAGAGCAGAAAATTCCAACACAAAAGTTCATGCCTCAGAATTTTGGATGATTGAACCAGAAATGGCTTTCTGTGATTTGGAGGGTGACATGGATGTTATGGAAGATATGCTAAAATATGTTGTTAAATATGTTTTAGATAATGCTCCGCAAGAAATTGATCTATTTGATAAATTTGTTGAAAAAGGCCTAAAAGAAAAACTAGAAAGACTTGTAAATAGCGAGTTTACTAGAATTGATCATAAAGATGTAATAACTATATTAAAAAAAGCTAATGTTGAGTGGGAATTTGAACCAGAGTATGGTCAAGACATTGCTAAAGAACACGAAAAATATATTACTGACTATTTTAATGGACCAGTATTTATTAAAAACTGGCCAAAAGATATAAAAGCATTTTATATGAAACAAAACAGTGATAATGAAACAGTAGCTGCCGTTGATCTAGAAGTCCCAGGTGCTGGTGAATTAATGGGTGGATCACAAAGAGAAGAAAATTATGAAAAACTATTAAATCGCATGGAAGAGCTTAATATGGAAACATCTGCTTTAGATTGGTATTTAAATTTAAGAAAATATGGAGGATGTGTTCATTCTGGATTTGGAATGGGATTTGAAAGACTTCTTATATATTTAACAGGAGTTGAAAACATAAGAGATGTAATACCATACCCAAGAACACCAGGTAACTGCGATTATTAAAAGAGAGGGGATATTAATGAATAAATTTCGTACACATTATATAGCTGATATAGATGATTCTTTAATATCAGAAAGTATTGTTGTAAGTGGTTGGGTTGAAAATATACGTGACCATGGTGGAGTTTTATTTTTAGATTTAAGAGATGAAACAGGTACTTTACAAACTGTCTCAAATGATGATGATATGTTTAAAGGAATTGCTAAAGAATCTGTTGTAAAATTAACTGGAAAATTAAGAAAAAGAGATGAAGGGACTGAGAACGAACGACTAACCACCGGTTCATTAGAATTAGTTGTTGAAACTCTAGAAATGTTAGGTGAATCAGTTCACGAACTTCCTTTTGATATTATGACATCTAAACAAACAAAAGATGATGTTCGTCTTAAATATCGTTATTTAGATTTAAGAAATGAATCAGTTAAAAACAATATTAAACTTCGTGCTGAAATCTTACATTTTTTACATAATAAAATGTACAATCTAGGATTCACACAAGTTCAAACACCGATATTAACAGCATCATCTCCAGAAGGAGCAAGAGATTTTGTCGTACCATCAAGACTTTTTAAAGGAAAATTTTATGCTTTACCACAAGCACCACAAATCTATAAAGAGTTGCTTATGGTAGGCGGTTTAGGAAAATACTACCAAATCGCGCCTTGTTTTAGAGATGAAGATGCAAGAGCAGATAGAACATTAGAATTTTACCAATTAGACTTAGAAATGAGTTTTGTTGAAGAAGAAGACATATTAAATGTTGGTGAAAGTATTTTCTATGATACATTTACTAAATTTTCTAATAAAAAGGTAACAAAACCACCATTTAGAAGAATAGCTTATCGTGATGCGATTGACTTATATGGAACTGATAAACCAGATTTACGTAATCCATTGATAATTAAAGATGCAACAAAAGTACTAGAAAATACAACATTTGGTCCGTTTAAAAACTCTATAATAAAAACAATTGTTGTCCATGATATAGGAGAGTATTCTAACTCTTGGTTTAATGAATTAGTAGATTACGCATCTTCAATTGGTATGCCAGGAATTGGTTATATAACACTTATGGAAGATGGCTCATTAAAAGGACCAATAGATAAGTTCTTATCTGAAGAAGAAAGAACCAACTTGATTAACGAATTTGGAATGAAGACAAATTCTGTTATGTTCTTTATTGCTAATAAGAGACTAGCAACCGCACAAAAGTTTGCAGGTCTTATTCGTGATGAGTTAGGACGTAAATTAAATCTATTAGATCCAAATAAACTTGAATTATGTATAATCAATGATTTTCCAATGTTTGAATTAGATGAAACAACAGGCAAATATGATTTCTGTCATAATCCATTTAGCATGCCACATGGAGGAATCAAAGATTATGAAAATAAGAAACCAGAAGAAATATTAGCATATCAATATGACTTTGTATGTAATGGAAATGAAATGGCAAGTGGAGCAATAAGGAACCATGATTTAGATTCATTAGCAAAAGGATTTGAAATAGTAGGATATTCGCGTAGTGAAGTAGAAGAGAGATTCAAATCAATATTCACAGCATTTAAATATGGATGTCCACCACATGGAGGAATGGCACCAGGTATAGATAGATTAATTATGTTAATCCAAGATGAACCAAACTTAAGAGAAGTACAAGCCTTCCCACCAAACGCATCAGGAGTCGACTTAATGATGGGTTCACCAGCAACATTACAACCTGAACAACTTCGTGAATTAGGAATAGAAATTAAGGGTGATGAAGATGAATAGTAGTTTTACACCAGAAAAAGTAGAAAAATTAGCAGATCTTTTAATGATTGGTTTAACAGAAGAAGAAAAACAAATGGTATTTGATGAATTTGAAGTAATTGATGCAAATATTAATAAACTAAATGACATCGAAAACCTAAAAAATGTTGAACCAATGACGCATGCATTAGATGATTTTAAATGTGTATTAAGAGAAGATGTTGCAGAAGAATCAATTCCATTAGATGAGTTACTTGAAAACTGCGATGATACAGAAGATGGACAAGTATCAGTGCCAAAGGTGGTGGGATAATGAAATATATGGATAAAGATATTGAAACACTACATAATTTGTTGAAAAATGGTGAAGTTACAAGTGAAGAACTAGTTAAAGAATCACTTGAACTAAGTCATGAGGTACAAGAAAAGTGTAATGCCTTTGTTACTATCTTAGATGACCAATTAGGTGGTAATGTTACAGATGATTTATTATCAGGTATTCCTTTTGGTATTAAAGATAATTATTCGACAAGAGGAATACTTTCCACTGGATCATCTAACACTTTAAAAGATTATGTACCATTCTTTGATGCGACTGCAATTAAGAATTTATATGCTCATGGAGCCGTACCTGTTAATAAAACTGTATTAGATGAATTTGGAATGGGTGGAACAGGAACAACTGGACACACTGGTGTTGTTAAAAATCCATGGGATCAAAACAGAATGACTGCCGGATCATCAGCTGGATCAGCTGCTGCTGTTGCTGCTGGAGTGTATCCATACGCATTAGGAAGTGACTCAGGAGACTCAATTCGTAAACCTGCCGGATATTGCGGAATAGTTGGTTATAAACCAACATATGGAATGATTTCGCGCTATGGTTTATTTGCTTATGCATCTAGTTTAGATCATTGTGGAGTTTTAACTAGAAATGTAAAAGATGCTGCAATTGTTGTTGATGCAATGAAGGGTATAGATCCTAATGACATGACATCCTGGGATTCAAGCCATATTCATCTTAAAGACGATTTAAATAACGATGTTAAAGGTAAAAAATTATTTTATATTAAAGAGCTTTGCGATATAGAAAACTATCCTAATGCAAATGATGAATTAAAATCTCATTTGGAGAATTTTAAAAACACATTAAAAAAATGCGAAGAGCTTGGTATGAGTGTTGAAGGTGTTTCTATTGACCAAAAACTATTAAATGCTTTACCAGCTGTCTATGTTGTAATAGCTTGCGCTGAAGCGACTAGTAATATGTCTAATTTAACAGGATTTATCTTTGGCCCTCGTGGTGAGGGAAGCAATTATGCAGAAATGATGAAAGACCATCGTACAAAAGGTTTTTCTCCATTAATTAAACGTCGTTTTATAATTGGATCTTATGTATTACAATCTGAAAATCAAGAAAGATATTTTAGAAATGCTCAAAGAGTTAGAAGATTAATAGTTGATGCAATAAAAGAACAATTTAAAACCTATGATGGTTTAATTATGCCAGTTGGAACTGGTCCAGCTAAATCATTTGATGGAAGTGACAACATGTTAAAACAAGATGCAGAGACTCTAGAAGAGCAATTACAAATTGGTAACTTCGGAGGGTTCCCTTCAATTACGATACCAAATGGATTTGTAAATGGGTTACCTGTAGGAATAAATATTACAGGAAATTGCTATGATGACCAAAATGTTTTAAATATGGCTTATGCTTTAGAGGGAACTATGGAATATAAAAATCAAATTGCAAAGGAGAATAAGTAATGGGTAAATATAATGTTACAATCGGACTTGAAATGCACTGTGAAATTTCCGAAACTAATTCAAAAGTATTTTCAAGCGCTAAAAACTCTTATTCAGATGTTGCAAATTCAAATATTAGACCATTAGATATGGGGTTTCCTGGAACTCTTCCAGTTTTAAATAAAGAAGCTGTAAGAATGAGCTTGATGATGAGTCAAATCTTAAATTGTCGTCAACCAGAATACATGTACTTTGAAAGAAAAAATTACTATTATCCTGATATGCCTAAAAACTATCAAATAACTCAAAATCCGCCAGAAGATTGTGTTGGTATGAATGGCTATATTGATATTATTAGAGATGACGGATCTACATTTAGAGTAGGAATAGATAATATTCACTTAGAAGAAGATGCTGCAAGTATGAATCACTTATATGATACATCAGTAATTGATTATAATCGTGCAGGAGTTCCATTGCTTGAACTTGTTACTGAACCATGTATCAAATCAGCTGATGATGCAGTATCATTCTTAGAGTATATTAGAGCGGTTTATCAGTATTGTGGTATATCAGAAGCAGATTCTAAAAAAGGTCAAATAAGGTGTGATGTAAATGTTTCTATATCAGAAGATGATAAACTTGGAACTAAAGTAGAAATTAAAAATGTTAACTCGTTTGGCGGAGTTCATGATGCAATCATCTACGAAATTAAAAGGCAAAGTGAACTTAAAGATGCTGGACGCTATGATGAAGTAGTTCAAGAAACCAGAAGATATGACGAAGAGTCTGGTACAACTATTCATATGCGTAGTAAAGTTGATGCAATTGATTATAAATACTTTGTTGAACCAAATATTCCAAGATATAAGATATCAAAAGAATGGTTAGACGAAATAAGAAATAGCATTCCAGAATTACCATATGAAAGAAAAGAAAAATATATAACTTCATATGGTTTATCAGATTATGATGCTGCTATACTTATTAAGGATATAAATATTGCTAAATATTTTGAGAAATGTATTGAATTATCAGTCGATGCCAAAACTGCCGCAAACTGGATTATAAGCAATATTTTAGGATATACTTATAAATATGAAATAGATATTCAAGATTTATTCTTAACCCCAGAAAGATTAAGTGTTATTACAACTTCTGTTAAAGATGGTAAGATTTCTTCAAAACAAGCTAAAGAATTATTCTTTATGGTTCTTGAACAAGAGAAAGATCCTGATGTAATTATGAAAGAAGTTGGAATGCAACAAATAAGTGATGATGGTGCAATAATATCTGTAATTAAAGAAGTATTAGTTGAAAATCCTAATCAAATAGCAGAATACAAAAATGGTAAAACAAATATGTTTGATTATTTCGTTGGTCAAGTAATGAAAAAGACTCGTGGTCAAGCAAATCCTGTTAAAGTTAAAGAAGTATTAACAGAAGAATTAAGTAAGATGTAAATCTTACTTTTTTAATGACTTTTCTAAGTAACTATGATATTATTACTCTAGGTTAGAATAAAAAGGAGGGATAAGTTTGAGAAGAATTTTAAGCTTATTTAGCATTTTCTTAATTGGTATTTTACCTAGGACAGTTTTAGCATTTGAACTTAACTGTAATTCTAATACTTACCACTACAATGATTCATTTACTTGTAATTTGGTTGGTGATATTAATAATTATGAAGTAATTTCTGGTTCTATAGAAAACAATGGCATTATAGCTTGCAATAGAGTAAATATAGCAAGTGGTTTGTTAGTAGGAACTTCTTCAACTGAGAGTTATTTTGAATTAAGCGGAACCCCTGCATTTAAGGAATTAATAACATTCACATGTTCAGTTTCAAGAGAGGTTGAATCTCTAACAAATCTTCAAATTTCAGTTAATGATTTTTCGTATAAAGTATTTAATAACACTGGAGCTAATAAAAACGAAGTAATTAAAAGCGATTTTATTCAAGTTGCGCCAACAGAAAAAATTGTTGAAGTAGATCCAAGACCAAGAGATACATCGGACCCTGATATTAGATTAAAATCTTTGAGTTCTCCAGAATTGAATTTTACATTTTCTCAATTTATTACAACATACAGTATTGAAGTATTACATGAAGTAGAAAAAGTAGAGTTAGATTATTCATTAAATAATATTAATTCTAGTGTAAGAATTGAGGGTAACACAAATCTTCAAGTGGGTTCTAACGATATTGATATATATGTTACAAATCCTGATGGAACTAAGATAAATTGTTATACTCTTAACATTACGAGATTGGCAAGAGGAGAAGAAATTTATTATCCAGAGAAAGATGCTACACTTGAAAGTTTAACAATTAAAGGCTTTTCAATTGGTTTTGACAAAGGAAAAACAGAATATAGTATTCATCTTACCAGTGATGTTGATTCAGTCATTGTTAATGCTAAACCAACATATGAAAATGCAATTGTATCTATTTCTGAAACAGATAATTTAAAAAATGGCAGTATTATTAAAATAACAGTAACAAGCGCAGATGAATCTGTAATTCAAGAATATAGAATAAAAGTTACTAAAGATGCGCCAAAAAAAGATTACACTACAATAATCGTTATTGTGCTATTATCTTTAGCATTTGTAGGAGCTATTGCAATGTTTATCATGACATCACAAAAGAAAAAATTAACAGATCCGTTATTAAGATTAAAAAAAGATAAAAGGAAGATTAATAGAGGTGCTAATTTTGATTCATCAGTTGTACCGGATACGGATAATAATCAAAATATTGAATCAAACAGAGAAGAAATAACCGAAACTTTGCCAGAGGAAGTAAGTAATTCTGTAGCACAAGTAGATAATATCAATACAGTAGTTAATAAACAAACAACAGAACAAATACAAGATTCTTCTAATCAAGAAATTATTAATCAAACAACTATTACAAACGAAAATAATAATAATCAAAATAATATTCAATAAAAACAACCATAGAGGTTGTTTTTTTCTATTAAAATATATTATAATTAATTTATGATGGAGGGTTTATGAAATATTATTTAGGCTATTTTTACAATGAACAATATATTCCAATAAAAGATTCTGATATTGGACAATCAATTTTAGATGTTGTTAACTTTACAACTGATTTTCCATCGCTTGAAAGTTTACAAGAATACTTAGTTTGTAATGGTTTAACACCACAACAAAATGTTGATTTGTTTTATTTAATTGAAAAAGGACCTAAAAACGAAAAATATTATGAACCTCTAAAAAATACAACATCTATTTATCTTTCTAAAGATAAACAATTTTTCCAAATTGGAGATATCTATAGATTATTAGAAGATTCAGAAGCTGATCTTGAGTTTTTAGTTTATCTATTTTCTAGATATACAAAGATATTTGGAATAGATAATAAAATATTTGCTTACTTAGAAGGCTTAACTGAAAGTCCTTCAAGACTTTCAGTTGTAATAGAAGAATTAAAAAATGTAATAAGTTCAAAAGAAAGCAAAGATATTTTAGAAAAAATTTGTAGACAGCTTAGAAATAATGAAGAAGATATTAGCCTTGATATTTTAACTAATGATGTTTTAGATTTAATTGCAGCAATATCTGATAATACTACAGACATTGCCAATGTAACAATATGTCTAATAAAATATGTTGATGTAAAAAGAATACCAGCTTATTTTGATTTAAAAAATTGGTTTAATCGTGCATTAAATAGAGAACGCATTATTAATAGTGGTGGAGTAGACGAAGATGAAAGTTTAAATGCAGCTCGTGAAAAGTTCTATTATGATGTAGTATACGATTATGATTATACAAAAAGAGAATATAAAATAGTTGATGGACACTACAAAACTAAAGATAGAAGCGTATTTGATTTAGGTGTAATTTTAGAAGATTACTTTTATGGATTATATCTAGATTATGCTGAAAGTGTTAGAGAAAAACCAATACAAGAACCAGTATATAATAATTCAGATGATGATTATGATGAGGAATTTTTAGAGGAAGACGACTTTGCAAGAATGGGAACATCTTCTGAAAGAGAAGGAATTAAAATAAGATCGGTAAATTAATGAATAGGATTGATATAATGGATAGTTTAATAGAGAGATTCATTGATTATATAAGAATTCAAAGAAATTATTCAAATAATACTGAAATAAATTATCTAATTGACTTAGATAGTTTTTCTTCTTATTTAAAAAGTAAAAAAATTAAATATAATGAATTAAATTATAAAGAAATTAGCTTGTACACTAAATATTTAAAAGAAGTAAAAGAACTTGAATCAAGCAGTATCAATAGACACTTATCTGCTATTAGAAGTTTTTATAACTATCTGGTTACTATAGGTGAAGTAAAATCAAATCCTTTTAAATTAGTAAGCGGCCCCAAAAAAGCAATGAAACTACCTAATTACATGAAATATTCTGAATTTGAAGAAATGATTAATGCGTGCGATGATACAGATTTAAGTATTAGAAATAGAGCTTTGCTTGAACTTCTTTTGGCAACTGGCGCAAGAATAGGAGAGTTAATTAATATCAAAGTAAATGATATAGATTTTAGCAATAAGGAGATAAAAGTTCTTGGAAAAGGGAATAAAGAAAGAATATGTTATTTTAATGAACATGCAGAAAAATCTCTAAAAGATTATATTAATAATAGTAGATTTAATCTTTTGAAAGATAAATCTAGCGATTATTTATTTATAAACCATATTGGTACACCTTTAACAACAAGAGGTGTTAGAACTATTATAGATAATATTATTAAAAAAAGTTCTATAAACACTAAAATCACACCTCATACATTTAGACATACTTTTGCAACTATGCTTTTAAATGAAGGGTGTGATTTAAAAAGTGTTCAAGAACTACTAGGACACGTAAATTTAAGTACAACTAGCATTTATACACATATAACAAATGATAGAATTAAAGACATTTATTTACATGCTCATCCAAGAAGTAAAAAATGAGTTTCGATTAAATCATCATTTACTAAATACATAACGGAATCCACATTATTATAAGATTCGCTAATGGATAAATTAATTGAGTACAACACTTCCTCGGATATGTTTTTACTGACTATATCTCCAAAAAGTGCTTCATCAAAGTTTAAGAGTAGTGATTTATCTAATAATTCAAAATTCATTAATTTAGTTTCTGAGTTTAAGTAATTAACTATATTGGAATTGTAAGTGTTTGAACTTTCGAGTTCACTGATTATAATTTCAATTTTTTCTTTTTTTGTACTTTTATATTTAGTTACTGGTATGTAATAATTGTATCCATCTAATATAGCTGGATAAAAAACAGTTGTAACAACAATATTTTCTAAATTATTGATATTATATTCTTTATTAATTTTAAACGACCTATCAATAACTTCAGGAATCCTTTTTAAAGAATGGGGTAGTTTTTGTAATAATATATCTTCAACTTTAATCGTAACTTTATTATATTTTTCTAATGAAGTAATACTAAAAACAATTGCTTCAATAAGTTTTTCTTCAAATTTTTCAGAAATATCTAAAAAATTTTTAGAAAAGTTTAACGTAACTAAATCATCAGCAATTTCCATATTAAGAAGTTTTGTATTCTCAGGAATTATTGCACTGAATCCTGCTCTTATTTTTGAATAATCATTACTTATGGTTAGTATATCTATCATTTCTCTAATTAAATCCTCGTCATTATCTGAATCATATGTTATTTCCAATCTTGATAAATAATCATTATTATCAAGTAAATATATTACTCCTTTATTTATAGATATGTTATTAGCTACTATGTTTTCATTTGGATATATACGAAGTATTTGAATTATTAATACACAAAGCAAGAGAATACCAAATTTTTTTATTATTTTGAGTTTTAGCATAATGCACCTCTTTAAATAATATGCACGCAATAAAAAATAAGTCTAATTTTAGACTTATTTTATTTTTAATTCTCCCATTTTAATTAATTCAATAACGGCTTGATATCTTGTTTTAACTTCTAGTTTTTGCATTACATTAGAAATATGGTTGCGAACTGTTTTATCACTTATAAAAAAATGTGCAGCTATTTCTTGACTATTTTTTCCTAAAACTAATTGCTCGAATATTTCATGCTCTCGTGGTGTTAGAATTTGATTCATATTTTACCTCACTTTCATAATATGTCTACAATATATAATATGAAAGAAGAGGGTGATTTGTTTCTTATTCAAATTTTACACTAACATAGTAATTTTGATCTGTCGAGTTATTAATATATTTAATTATATCATTTGCAGTTCCAACAGATTTTTCTTTATTAGCAACAACAACCTTTAAATTATTTTCATTTATAGATACAAAAGAATTTAATTTAAAGCTATTATAAATATCTTTTTCTAATTTTTCTTCTAATGATTTATTAGCATTTAAATATTTTATCTTTTCATAAGCATCATTTTTTTCTTCTACAGATTTTGTTGAGTCAAGTAATACTTCTTGTAAAGTTTGCATTGTTGCCAAATCTTCTTCATCTTTTGTTATTCTCATAGCAGTTAATGCTTCACTTTCTGTAATTTCAATTTCCGAAGTATTTTCTTTATTGTTGCTTGAGAATACTAAAGATGTTGCTGGACTTGGTATTGCAATATAATAAACAGCTAAAACTAAAATAATACTAGATAAGGTTAAAAACCACAATTTTGATTTATTAATCATTTAATTTCCTCCATTACTGATAAATAATATGAAAGAATTAAATATTTATACTATAAAAATATTAAAATTGCTTTTATATTGAATTCAGTTTTTTTATAATAACTTTATTTATAACTTTTAAAAATAGCTTGTTTGATAAAATTAAATTTTTGTCGCTATCTATGTTATTATCGTAAAAAGATATAAGTATGTTTTGTTTTATAAAAGTCACATATTCAGAATAACTCATTTTATATAGTAGTTTAGACAAATTATTCTCTATATCATTAATAATTTCATCGTTGCTCATAAAATTTCTCTCCCCCCCTTTAAATGGTGCTATTATAACAATTAATAAACAAAAAATTTGTCGAACAATGTCGTCATCAAAAATTTTGTAAATAAAGTTTGTTCTAATTCAAATTTATTAAATTTATTGTTATAATTATGTTGGTGAATAGCAGTGAACGAAAAGATTAAAAATGTATTAAAGAAATTAGAAGATAATGGATACAAATCATTTATTGTTGGAGGATACGTAAGGGATACTTTGCTTAATATTGAATCATTCGATGTTGATATTTGTACATCTGCTGAACCAAAAGAAGTAAGAAAAATATTTGAACTAAACAATGCTAATGACGATAACTATGGAAGCGTTTCAATTAAAGATAAATTATATAATTACGATATAACAACTTATCGTAAAGAGATACGTTATGAAAACAGAAGACCGGTAGAATATAAATATACAGATTCTATCGAAGATGATGTTTTGAGAAGAGATTTTACGATAAATTCACTTTATATGGACATTAACGGTGATATCCATGATACTTTCGGCGGTTTAGATGATATAAATAACAAAATTATTCGTGTAATAGGTAATATTGAATCTAAAATGATAGAAGATCCTCTAAGAATGCTAAGAGCAGTTCGTTTTGCTGCAACTCTTAATTTTGAATTGGAAAATAATTTAAAAAGTTATATTAAACAAAATAAACAACTTATAAAAACTTTAAGTTTTACAAGAAAAAAACAAGAGTTGGATTTAATTTTTAAATCAGATAATAAAATAGATGGTCTTAATTTAATAAAAGAACTTAATATCTCTGATGTATTAGATATCAAAATCGAAAGTGAAGTAATTGACACAATTGATCCATTAGGAATATGGGCACAAATAGAAGTAAGTGATGAGTATCCATTTAGCAATGAAGAATTAGATATAATAAACAAAATTAAAAAAATAATAAATTATGGTATAATAGATAACATAATTTTATATGAATATGGCCTTTACCCATCTATGATTGCTGCAAATATTTTAGGATATGATAGAAACTTTGTAAGTGATATATATAAGGGTATGCCAATATATTCTCTAAAAGATATAGATATAAATGGTGATGACATAATAGAATTACTTGATATTGAACCAAGCAGCACCATTAAGGATATAATGAATGATTTAGAATTAAAGATATTAAATAATTTACTTAAAAATAATACTGAAGATATAAAAAATTATATTATAGAGAATTGGAGGAAAGAGTCGTGAACGAAGTGGTATTTAAAACATTAAAAGAAAAAGACTTTGTTGTTAAGAATTTCTTAATTAAAGTTGCAACGGAATTAAAATTATCTCTTAATGAAACAATTCTATTAATTTATTTTATGAATCAAGAAGTACCAACTTTAAATATTGATAATATTGCTTCAAGTGTATATTTAACTGAAGAAGAAATAATGGAAGCATTTAGTAAATTAATTAGTATTAATCTTCTTAAAGTAAATATAGTAAAACATGATGATGGAACAAGAGAAGAAGTTATATCATTAGATAGTATTATCGAATATGTTACAACAGATATTACAAAAAAACACAAATCAAACGAAAAACAAAATCTATTTTCTATATTTGAAAAAGAATTTGGTAGACCCTTAAGCACAATAGAATTTGAAATTATTAATGAATGGTTAGATTCTGGATATCAAAAAGATATGATTATTGAAGCACTAAAAGAATGTGTTTATAATGGATATCATAGTTTAAAAAGTGTTAGTTCAAGACTTCAATATTGGAAAGAAAAAGGTTATAAAAGTAAGGCAGATTTATCTAAAGGTTTAAAAGAAGAATCAGATAGCGCTGATTCATCAGAATTATTTGATTGTAATTGGTTAGAAGATGAATGATAAGTTTTTTGAACTTTTAGATGAAAAAATACCTAATCCAAAGTGTACCTTAAACTATAATAAAGACTATGAATTATTAATTGCTACTATGTTATCTGCACAATGTACAGATGAAAGAGTAAATAAAGTAACAGAAGTATTATTTAATGATAATGATATATATTCATTATCAAAAGCAAAAAAAGAAGATATTATTGATATCATTAGACCATGCGGTAATATGAATAAAAAAAGTGAATATATAATCGAGATAGCGAAGCGTTTAGTTACAGATTTTGAAGGTACCGTACCAAACAATCGTGAATACCTCGAAAGTTTACCAGGAATTGGCAGAAAAACTGCAAATGTTGTTTTAGCAAACATTTTTGGGGTACCTACATTTGCAGTAGATACTCATGTTGAAAGAGTTTCAAAAAGATTTGGATTTGCTAAAAATACAGATGATGTAGTTAAAATTGAAGAAAAACTAATGAAATTATTCCCAGAAGAAAAGTGTATTAAATTACACCATCAGTTTTTATTATTTGGAAGACACATTTGTACAAGTAGAAATCCCCACTGCGATAATTGTAATATGAAAGAATATTGCAAGGAAAAGATGCTGAAATAAGCATTTTTTTCTTTACAAAAAAGACTAAAAAATTTATAATAAAAAACATATCTTGAAGGAGGTAGTACAGTGTTAGAAAACTTACCAGTATTATTGCTTAAAAAACTAGTATTACTTCCATACCAAGAAGTGCGTTTGGAATTAAATATTGAATTAAGTAAAAAAATAATTGATGTATCTATTGATAGTTATAATAGTAAACTATTAGTTATTTGTCCTAATAATACACTAGAGATAAATCCAACAGCTCAAGATTTACCTAGTATTGGAGTTATTGCAAAGATCAAATCAAAGATTGAACTACCAAATGGCAATTATCGTGTAATAATAAGCGGAATAAATCGTGTTTTAGTAAGTGTTTATAAAAACATCGAAGATAATGTAGATATTTTAGAAGCAAAGGTAAAAAGGACTTATATAGACACTTCTAATAAAATGGAAGAAGCAGCTATTTTAAGAACTTTAAAATCTGTTATCGAATCTTACATGGAACAAAATCCTCAAGCTTCTAACTCAGTAATAAACACAATATCAAACATAACTGATTTAGATATGTTAACAGATATAATAACTAACTTCATGCCATTTGATATTGCAAAAAAAGTAGCGTATATGAATGAATTTGATTATGTGGTTCGTGCAAATAACTTAATTAAAGATATTAACTTAGAATTACAAGTTATTAATATCGAAACAAAAATTGATGACGAAATAAGAGAAAAATTTGATAAAGAACAAAGAGATTACATTTTAAAACAAAAGATATCAAAATTAAATGAAGAATTGGGTATTAATGTTGATAAACAAACAGAAATAGCAATATTTAATAATAAGATAGATGAATTAATTGTTGATGAAAAAACAAAAAATAAATTTAGAGAAGAAGTAAAAAAATATTCTTATACTTCTGAATCAAATCCTGATTCATCAGTTATTAGAAATTATTTAGAAACAGCATTGAATCTACCATGGAATGTAGAATCTACTGACGAAAGAGACTTAAAAAAAATCAAGAGTAGTTTAGATAAAGAACATTTTGGTTTAACAGAAGCTAAACAAAGAATTATAGAATATATTGCAATTAAAAATAACAATGCCAATATTAATGCACCAATTATTTGTTTAATTGGTCCTCCGGGTGTTGGTAAAACTACATTAGGCATATCAATTAGCAAAGCATTAAATCGTGAATTCTGTAAGATAGGTGTTGGAGGATTAAATGATGCAACAGAACTTACTGGTCACAAAAGGACATATCTAGGTTCATCTCCTGGTAAAATAATTCAAAGTATAAAAAAATGTGGAACAAAAAATCCAGTAATATTAATAGATGAAGTTGATAAAATTGTAAGTGATTTCAAGGGTGACCCATCAGCTGTGCTATTAGATATTTTAGATCAAAATCAAAATAAAGAATTTATGGATAATTACATTGAAGAACCATTTGATTTATCAAAAGTATTATTTATTCTTACAGCTAATGATATTAGTTTAATACCACCTGCTTTGAAAGATAGATTAGAAATAATTCAACTAAGCTCATATACCGAATTTGAAAAAATTGATATTGCAAAGAAACATATATTACCAAAAATATATAATGAATATAATTTAAAAAAGATTAAAATCAGTGATAGTGACTTATTATATATAATAAACTATTATACTGCTGAATCTGGAGTAAGAGATTTAACAAGAGTTTTAGAAAAATTGTGTCGTAATATAGTTATTAGTGAAAAAGAAATTAAATCAATAACCAAAAAGTTTATTACTGATGTCCTAGGACCTGTAAAATTCGATTTTAATATAAATAGAGAAATACATCCAGGATCTGTTAGCACACTTGGAGTAACACCTTATGGCGGAATTGTAATTTCAATTGAAACATTATTCACAAGTGGAGAAGGTAATATAATTATGACTGGTAATGTAAAAGAACCTGTTTTAGAAAGTGTTAAAGTGGCTTGTAGTTATATTAAAGCAAATTATAAGAAATTTAAAATAAAAAATGACATATTATCGACAAACGATATACACATAAATGCTTTAAAATATAGTATTAAAAAAGATGGGACTTCAGGAGGTATAGCATTTACAACGTCAATATTATCAGCTGCACTAAATAAAGAAATTGATAGCAAGACATGTTTTACTGGTGAGATTACATTACATGGTGATATATATAAAGTTGGTGGAGTAAAAGAAAAAATCATTGGTGCATATAATAATGGTTTTAAAATAGTTTATATCCCGAAAGAAAACGAAAATGATTTAGAAACAATACCTGAAGAAATAAAAAAAGATATAAAAATAAAATGCGTTTCAAATTATTCAGAAATATATAAAGATTTATTTGTAAATAAAGAGTAATTAATACTCTTTTTTTTCATATATATAACTAGAAAGGATGAATATATGAAAAAGATAATTAATTACGAAAAAGAAATATCAATTGAGGATAATGTCGCAAGTATTACTAGTATTAGTCTAGAGTGTTCTTATAACGAAAACAGAAATAATGTTGATGGGATATTTTTAATTGAAGGAAGTTATAAGACTCACGAATTATCGTTAAACAAAAAAGATTTTAGATATGAATTACCATTTAATAATGAAATAGAAGATTTTAAAAAAGAATCAGCACATGTTGAAATAGAAGATTTTACATATGAATTAGAAGATAATATCTTAAAAATCAATATTGATTATGAATTATCTTATGATGAAGAAGAAGTGAATGAAGAAATCCAAGAAGAATTTAACGAAGATGAATTTGAAAGATTCTTAAACGAACATGAAGTCGATATTGTTTCATTTAAAGACGAAGAAGAAACAGAAGATGCAGAAGAAGGGATAGAGGTAGAAGATCGAGATGAACAAGAACAAACTATAGAAGAAATAGAAGACAATCTAGAAGATAATAGAACAATAACACTAGAACCACAAGAAAGTAATGATTCTGTAGAAGAAACTTTATTAAATAACATTTCAAAAGAAGAAAAATATATTACATATCATGTATATGTCTGTGAAAACGATGATACTATTGAATCGATATCAAAAAAATATAATATAACAAAAGAAGAAATTTTTGACTATAATTCTGAAGAAGAAATCAGAAGTGGAGTAAAATTAATAATACCTGTAAAAGATGAATAAAATTAAAAAAATTGGAAAAGTCACAATACATGATGAAGAAATAGTTAAAAAGACTGATAAGAATAATGAAGACACTTTTACTTATTTAGAATCTAGAGATTTTCATAATTATTTAATGTTTAGTGAAAGAACTAATGATACTTCAATTTATCCCTTTATTAAGGATTTGTCACTAGATGATTATCAAAAAAGTGAAGATTTAATTGATAATGTAGCTCTTCTACATAATAAAACTTCTTATAATAAAGAAGTAAATCAAGAAAAACACAAAAAGATTAGGGATAATATAATTGGATATATCAATCACTTAGATAGTTATTACTATAGCATGTTGGATGCAATTGAATTAATTGAATTTCCATCACCAAGTGACACTATATTTTTAAGAAATTATTCTAAATTATTAGAATTATTTGATTTCCTTAAAAATGAAACTAATTCTTGGTATGAATTAACAAGTAATAAAACAAAAGAAAGAGTTTGTCTTAATCATGGAGATATAAGATTAGATCACTTAATAAAAGGGGATAAAGAATATCTAATTAGTTGGGATAAATCAACATTTGATTCACCAATATTAGATATAATTAACTTCTATCATGAAGAATGGGAAAAACTTGATTTTGAGACTCTTTTAAAAAGATATCTTGATAAATGCTCGTTAACAGAAGAAGAAAAAAAATTGTTATTTATAAATATAGCAATTCCAGAAAAGTTAAAAAAAACTAATGATGAATTAATAAATGTTAGTAATACTAGAAGATTATTTGATTATATTTATAAAACAGAAAAATTAATAAGGCCATATTATTCGGTAGAAAAAAAAGAATAATAAAAAGACTTCAATTAATAGTATAAATAAATTAAATCTTAAAGGAAGTATTAAAGTAATAATAACTTGATAAAAAATAAGGACCGAAAGAAATAATATAGCAATTATAGAGAATAATCCACCACCTCTATTATTATTGTTGCAAGAATTTTGATTACAGTTATTCATAATAATCACCTATAATAGTATATTCTATAGTAAAAATAATGTTATTAGAAAGACCAAGAGTCTTTTTTTATTGTAAAAAAAATCTTTATATTCTATAATAATTATAGAATAGGAGAGGTTGTATGAAAAAGAATGGCTTTATTGCAACAAGTGTTTTATATACATTCTTTTTGTTGTTTTTAACCCTTTTTGTTGGTTTAATAGCAAATTACATACACAATCGAGTATTACTTGCAAAAATAGAAGAAACTTCTAGAGATATTTTATATAAAATAAATAATAGAAAACTTAATGAATTAAATATTGGAGATCACATTAAATTTGCAACAGATGATAATTTATTAAACAGCAATGCAACATGGATTGTTGCTAAAATTGAAGATTCAGGAACAAGCAAAATGTATTATTTTATTAGCGATTTAACTGCAGTCAATGTACGTGTTAATTATCAAGATGTTGGAGATAAAATACCTAAAATTCACCCATTAACAGTTGGTTTATTTGAAACAATGAAAAATGCTGGGGAATATAGTAAATCTATTGGAATAAAAAATGGTACATATTCTGTTTACCCCGTAACATCAAGTCTTTTAACAGGGCTTCGAAATGACATTAAAGATCCATTTTTATTAGCTGAACTTTTTAACCCAGGTGGAAATTATTTAGTTTATGTAGATTCAGATATTCCAGAATACACTATTAATAATTACTATGAAACTAAAAGATATAACTTTACCAGTTCTTCTCAAACTTCACTTTTAGAATCTTACTGTGGAGGGACATTTAATAATGGTGAAGTAATATATAATGAAAATAATACATTTGGTTATATGAATATTGATAATGATGCGATTAATGAAGAAGTAAAATACATAAGTTATTGTTATTATTCATCACCAGTGCACTATGAACATAATTTTAGTCCTGACCATATTGTAGCTTATGATGAAGTTAAAGATAGTGATATCCTACCAACTTATACAAGCAATGCATATACAATAAGATTAGTTGCTAAAAGAGAAATTCCAAACGGTGAAGCTAATATTTACATAGCAGGTGGAAAGGGAACCTCATTAGATCCTTACATTTATACAGATGGGAGGAAGCAATAATGAAAAATAAAAATGGTTTTGTCTTTATGGAAACCATTGTTGTAATAGCAGTTTTATCCATTACTTTAATACTATTATTTTCATCTTATTCATATATTTTAAGAAAATCGCGAACTAAAAAAACATATGATGTAACCGAAACTATCTATAAGACCTATTATTTTAAACAAGTTGTTGATAGTTTAAGTAATGGTTTAGGTTTAAAAAACTATATTAAGAGTAACAGTGAATGCCAAGTTATAGGTTCAACAAATTATATTTGTAGCATTTCATCTACAACTAATTCTTTATATCAATTAAAAACTGTGTTTGAAATTGATAAATATTATCTAGTTAATCCTAAAAATATACTTACTGCAAGTAATTCTAATACATTACTTAATAGTTTTGATGCAACAACTATAGATTATATTGTTAATTTAGGTGAAGGTGCAGATTATGATGTTTTAATTGTAAAATACAAAAAAGTTTACGATAATGGTGAGTATGAAGTGTATCATTCATCAATGGAGGTAAACTAATGAGAAAGCAAAATGGAACAACAATAGTTGAAGTTTTAATAAGTATTATAATAATCACGATAGTTTTAGGATTATTATTTAATATGTTTTTACAAATACGTAATGAAGATAACTCAAATCAAATTCAAGCTAATTTTACAATTAATCAATCAACTATAGTTAAAGATGTTGAAGAAGATATTGTTAATTATGGCGTTAAAAGAGTTTCATCTTGTGACTTATCAGAAGCGAATATTTCATCGATTGCTACTGGTTTTGAAAATAAACATAGATGTATAAAAATTGAGTATGCAGCTGATTATATAGAAGATAAAATTGGTTTCTTGATGCTATATAATACATATTCAAGATATGATACTGATAATGGTGCGTATGTAGGTCAATCTGATACAGCAAGTTGGATGATCCAATATGTTAGAGGCCATTATACAAAAACATATGCAAACGGTAGCGCAGACTATTCATCTTTTAAAAATGGTACACAAACAATGAAACAATATCCAACAGAGGTTTCTACAATTCCAAAAGTAGCTGTTAAATATAGTGCCACTGGCACAGTTAATGCCGCATCAATCAATTTTCCAATTGAAACAGGTGATGGCGAACGTTATGATATTAACTTATCATTTACTTTCAATGGAAATAGTACATTTAAGTGTCTAAATAATCATGAATCATCATTTGAATGTATTTGTTTAAGTGGCGATGCCTTGTGTCAACCAACATATAGCTAGACTTATAATCAAAGTTATAATTCTCGATTTAATTAATAATTTATAATCGATAAAAGTATCTTTCATGATACTTTTTATTTGTATTAATATACTAATTCCACCAAAAGATAGAGAAGCTAAATAGAAATAGTTAATATTAAAATACGTTTTTATTTTATATAAAGAAGTAGTTAGTTCTAAGATCGAAGTTACAATCACATTAAATAAAGGATTTATAAATGGAATTGTATAACTAATTACCATAAATACAGTAATTGTTCCTAAAATGTTTATTATTATATTCATATTTTTTGCAATTGATTCACCTAAATTAAAAGAAATATTATAATTTTCAGTATTAGCATAATCATCAATGTATTTATTTCGTAGCAAAATACCTGTAATTAAATTACTAATCCAAAATATTATTAGGACTCTTACATTAGTAAAAATTAAAATAAAAAAAGGATTAAAAAAGTATGTAAATGTTAATATTTTCGTAATTGATTCTTCACGGATTAGATTATTTTCATATAAATTCTTAAGTATTTTGGCATTAGTTGGAGTTCCACAAAGTAAACTAATAATTAAAACGAATGCAACATACTTTGTTGTTTTAAATATTTTACTTAAGATGCTACCAAAATATTTTGTAAATATAGTAATGAACGAGGATGAAATTATTAAATCAGCAATAATAAATGTTGGAAATAATACAGGAAACACATTTTTACTCCAAATATTTAAAGCTGATGTAGCACCTAAGACAACAGAATCTTTATTTAACAAAAAAAGTAAAAAAGTTATAAAAATAAAAAAATTTCTCATAAAAAAATCCTATTCTAATGATATAATCATATCGTGATGATTAATGAAAAAAACATTTAATTTTATTAAAGAAAATTTAGTATATATATTAATTTTTGTTATTCTATTAACTATTATTTATATTGATATACCTTATTCAGTATATTCACCTGGCGGCGTAATTAATATTGAAAATAGACTATCAAATGTATCTTATGGAACAAGCGGCAGTTTTAATATGACTTATGTTAATTTTCGAAAATGTAATATTCCAACTTGTCTTTTAGGTTTCATTTTACCTGAATGGGATATTATTGATAATAAAAATATAACTTTATCTAACGAAACAATTAATGAATCTTTAAAAAGAGATAAGATATATTTACAAGAGTCAGTTTCTAATGCTACATATGTAGCTTACACACATGCAAATAAAGATATATCTATTAAAAATGAAAATATTTATATTACTATAATTGCTGATTATGCTGACACGAACCTATCTATAGGTGATGAAATAATAAGTATTAATAATCAACCTATTAATACTTATGAAGAGATAATAAATATTATTAATAACTATGATTATAAAGAAAAACTCGAACTAAAGGTTTTAAGAGATAATAAAGAAACCAATTGTTATGCCATAATTCAAAATATTGAAAATTCTAAAAAAATAGGAATAGGTACTAGCAGTGTCTATGAATTTAACAAGAGTCCTGATATTAAGTATTCTTTAAAATCCAGTGAAGCCGGTCCATCTGGCGGTTTAATATTAGCGCTAGCAATATATAATTCTTTAATAAAAGAAGATATTACTAAAGGTTTAAAAATAAGTGGTACAGGTACGATTACCAAAAACGGCGAAGTAGGAAGTATTGGGGGCTTAAAATACAAGTTATCTGGAGCTGTAAAAAATAAAAGTGATATATTTATTGTACCAGAAGAAAATTATTATGAGGCTTTAGAAATCGTAAAAAAATATAATTATCAAATTAAAATAATTAAAGCAAAGTCTTTTGAAGATGTTTTAGCTTATTTAGAAAATATGTAAGTTTTCTCTTTTTTATAAGAGCAAAATTTTATATAATAATATACATAGGTGGTAGTATGAAGTTAAGTGATATTAATATAAATGATCTATCTCCAATGATGCAGCAATATGCTGAAATCAAGAACAAATATAAAGATGAACTATTATTCTTTAGACTTGGAGATTTCTATGAATTATTTTTTGAAGATGCTGACATTGCATCGCGCGAACTAGAACTTACTTTAACAGGAAAAAATGCAGGGCTTAAAGAAAGAGTTCCAATGTGCGGAGTTCCACATCATTCAGCAAAAAGTTATATTGAAAAACTAGTAAATAAAGGTTTTCATGTGGCTATATGCGAACAATTAGAAGATCCTAAGACAACTAAAAATATGGTAAAAAGAGATGTTATTGAAGTATTAACTAAAGGCACATTAGTTGATTTAGAATTCTTAAATGCAAGTGATACAAATTATATTGGTAGTATTATCGATTTTAATTATATATATTTAATAACTTATACAGATATTTCCACTGGTGAGATAAATTCAGTTTTTGTAAATCATAATAATGATTCAATAATTAATGAAGTTTTAAATCTAAATTTAAAAGAAATGATTATTAAAGAAGATTTCTCATTAGAATTAATTAATATATTTAAAAATAATTATGGAATTAATATTAATATAAGTAACGAAGAACTAAATGATAAATTCACATCTATTTATGAAGATATAGATGATGAAAGGATTATTGTTGGTGTTAAGCACGTTTTATACTATTTACATATAAAACAATTAAAAGATTTATCGCATTTATCTAAATTACAAATAATCAAAAAAGATGATTATTTGAGAATGGACGTTCATACAATTAGAAATCTTGAATTAATTGAAACGATTAGATTAAAGGAAAGAAAGTATTCGCTTATCTGGCTTTTAGATAAAACTAAAACAGCACCAGGAGCTCGTTGTTTAAAAAATTGGTTAATGAACCCATTAAAAGATAAAAATGAGATTGAAAAAAGATATGATTATGTTGATTTATTAAATAATAATTTCCTAGAAAGAGAACAACTTCGTGAGTGTTTATATGAGATATACGATCTAGAAAGATTATGTGGAAAGGTAATTTGTGGTTCGTTAAATGCAAGAGATTTACTTCAGATTAAAAATTCAATTAAAGTTATTCCTATCATCAATGAAATATTAAAAAATATCAAATATGGAGTAACTGTAATTGAGCATAAAGAACTTTATGAACTACTTGAAAGTGCCATAAACGAAGATGCTCCAATAAGTATAAAAGAAGGAAATTTAATTAAAAAAGGATATTCAGAAGAGCTAGACGAATTAAGAAGCATTCGAAGTGGTGGAAAAGAATTTATTTCTAATATTGAAGCACAAGAAAAAGCACGTACAGGAATCCAAAATTTAAAAGTTGGATTTAATAAAGTTTTTGGCTATTATATAGAAGTAACTAAAGGACAAATTGATAAAATTGATCCATCACTTGGTTGGGAGAGAAGACAAACATTAACAGGTGCTGAAAGATTTATCACTCCAGAGTTAAAAGAAAAAGAAGAATTAATTTTAAATGCAGAAGAAAAAATAAATACATTAGAATATGAATTATTTACTGAAATTAGAAATATTATTAAGGAAAATATTTTTAAATTAAAACAAACAGCACAAACTATTGCCGAAATAGACTCGCTAGCAAGTTTGTCAGTTGTTTCTGAGGAACAACATTTTATAAGACCTAAATTAAATAATGATAATAACATTAATATAATTGATGGTTTCCATCCTGTTGTTAAAGTTGTAAGTAACCAAGAATATATTAATAATGACATTATTATGGATAAAAATAAAACAACACTTCTTATTACTGGTCCAAATATGTCAGGTAAATCAACTTACATGAGACAACTTGCAATAACAGCTATACTTGCTCAAACAGGCTCATTTGTACCAGCAAGTCATGCAGAGTTACCAATATTTGATTCAATATTTACACGTATTGGTGCATCTGATGATTTAGTCAGCGGTGAATCAACATTTATGGTAGAAATGTTAGAGGCGAAAAATGCGATATGTAATGCTACTAAAAACTCATTAATTTTATTCGATGAATTAGGTAGAGGTACATCAACATTTGATGGTATGAGCTTGGCAAGAGCGATACTTGAATATGTAAATACATCAATTGGGTGTAAGACATTATTTTCAACTCATTATCACGAGCTTACTGATCTTGAAAATAAGTATCAATCAATTAAAAATGTTCATGTTGATGCAATTGAAGAAAATGGTAATATTACATTCTTACATAAAGTATTACCTGGTTCAGTATCAAAATCATATGGTATACATGTTGCAAAACTTGCAGGTATGCCAGAAGAATTGTTAAAACGCGCCGATGAATTCTTAAGTTATTATGAGAATGAAAGTAAAAATAAAAACGAAAGTGTTATGTCAGAACAAATTGCTTTTAATTTAGATGAAAAGCAAGATAATGAATTGGAAGATTTTGTTAAGTCTATTGATCCATTATCAATATCGCCATTAGAAGCTATAAATATATTATTTAAAATCAAAGAAATATCTAATAAAAAATAGATATTTCTTTTTTTATTCGACAAATTATTTATTTATTATTTGTTAAATTACAATTGGTGATTTTATGAAGCAAAATATTTATATTATTTGTTTAGTTGTTTTTTCTATATTTATTGTTGCACTTTTTATGGAAGTAACAGAGGATAAAGAAATAATTCCTGTTATGATAGATTCTAACAGTGCAAAACTATTTAAAACAGGCACTTATAATACTAAAGACGAAGCTGAAAAAGAAGCCTCTTTAAAAAAAGGAATAGTAATGGAAGAAAATGATACCTATAATGTCTACATATCCATTTTAAAAAATGCATCAAATATTGAAAGAATGATTAATTATCTGGATGAAAATAATATATATTATAATCTTATTGATATTCAATTAGATTCTGAATTTGTAGAAACTTTAAATAAATATGAAGAACTTATGAATAATTCAACTTCAACAGTTGCATTTCTTCAATTAAATAAAAAAATATTAGAAAGATATGCCTTTATTTATGAGAGTTAAAGATTTACCAAGAGCATTACAACCTAGAGAAAGAATATTCAAATTCGGAGTAGAAAACTTAAGTGACGTAGATTTATTAAGTATTATTTTAAGAACAGGAACCAGAGAATTTAATGTAAAAGAGGTTTCAGAAAATCTTCTAGCCAATATTGGAGGTATTAACAATTTAGCAAATATCGGCATAAAAGAGTTATCGAACACATTTGGAATAGGAGAAGTTAAGGCAATAACTTTAATTTCTGCAATTGAATTAGGAAAAAGAGTTGTAAACAAAGAAATTGAAATCAATATGGTTTTATCAAACTCTAAGTTTATTCATGATGCTTTCAAGAGTTTATTCTTAAATGCTAATCAAGAAAAAGTCTTAGCGATATTTTTAGATACTAAAAAGAGATTAATCTCATATAAATTTATTTTTATTGGCACAATTGATAAAAGTATTATACATCCACGAGAAATATTTAGTGAAGCAATCAAGTTAGGTGCATCTTCGATTGTATTAATCCATAATCACCCATCGAATGACATAAAACCAAGCAATGAAGATATAGAAACCACAAAAAAACTCAAAGAATGTGGCGAAATAATTGGAATACCGCTAATAGATCATTTAATAACTAATGGAAAGGAGTATTTCAGCTTTTATGATGAATTTTATAAAAAATAATTTAATATATCTCATTTTATTAATTTTATTTATCTATAAAGGGTTATTTGTAAATATAATTGCTAATATAAATACAATATTAAGTAAAAATAATAACATATACAAAAATCAAATAGATATTTTAGAATCAGAAAACAAAATATTAAAAGAAGATTTAGAAACCGTTACTAATTTAAAAGGTATTTATAGTGATTCCTATAAACTAACTAAAGTTAGTTATCGTTTATCATATAATGATAACGAATTTTATATTACAGGCGATAATTACAAAGCAAATAATTTGCTGATAAATGAAAACGGTCTAGTGGGTGTTATTAAAGAAATAAAAAAAGGTTATTCTCTTTGCACAACAATCAAAGGTGTAAAAAATTTAAGTATTAAAATTAATGATAGTTTTGGTACTATATCGGAATATAAAGATAATCTTTTTATTGTAAAAGACATCTCTAATTATGATGATGTTAAATTAAATGATGAAGTATATACATCAGTTATTGGGGATATAAATAATAAAATATATATTGGATATGTTTATTCAATAGAAGAACATGAGGTAAGTAAAACTTTATATATTAAGAGTAAAGTTGATTTTAATAATCTAAACTTTTTATATGTGGTAGGTTAGTATGGCATATTTATTCATTGATCTTTTAACATTAACACTAACCGGTATACGTACATCGACATTTTTATATTATATAAACTATGCGAATATTAAAGAATTTATTTTAAGTATGTGTTTATTATATTTGTTAAATGAAAATATAATGTTAATAATAATTTTGAGTATTATGTTTTTTATTAATATTTTATTATATAAATATATAAATAAAAACTTTATTTTCGAATTAGTTGTATTTACATTTTTTTATTTTATTTTATTTAATATAGATATTTACTATGTCTTTAATATTTTCTTAGTAATAGTTTTAAAGTTTAGCAAATATAATCATACTAGGTGTTGAACTTGAGTCTATTTGAAATAAAAAATTTACTTAAAAGAATGTTTATATGCATAATTCTTTTCTTTATATTAACAATTGTAATTGATGATAATTTAATAAGTTCTAATACGATTGTTTCTAATCATCTAGATTTTTCATATATCAGAAGTAAAACAAATATGATATTAGGTAGTTTTATAAATAAAGATAATTTATATGTATCTAGCGAAAAAATTATTTATAAAGATATTTCACCATATTATGATGGTTATAGATTAATTGTTGATAAAAATTATATAATTAAATCTCTAAGAAGTGGAGTAGTAGTATTTATTGGCAATAAAGAAAACTATGGTTTAACTATTATAATTAATTGCGATGATGGGACAAACATTAGTTATTCTAATTTAGAAAATATTAATGTAAATTTATATGATTATATAAATAAAGATACAATAATAGGTAGTACAGTCAATAATGAGCTTTATTTAGTATTCGAAAAAAACAAGGAATACCTAAGTTATGAAGAATATCTTTAAAATTCATATTACTACCTATATTTTTTATATTTTACTTATTCTTTCTGGTTACATTAACTATTTATTTATATTTTTAATTATAATTGTTACACATGAACTTGGACATATATTTACTATTTACTTATGTAAATTAAGAATCAATGAAATAATTATATACCCTTTTGGTGGTGTCATAAAAACTAATATTAATTATAATATTAATTCCAATAAATTATTATTTATAAGTATTTCCGGTGTATTATTTCAAACTCTTTTATTTTTGATAATTAAAGATAATTCTAGTTATACATATCAGATATTTGAATCATTAAATTTAAGTATTATTATCTTTAATTTAATACCAATATATCCAAGCGATGGTAATAAAATACTAGTCTCAATATTAGAAAGAATACAAAGATATAAAAACACTTTATATATTACTAATATAATAAGTTTTATTTTTTTATTTATAGTTTTTATATTAAGAAAAAATATTTTTATCTTTATTGTTTTATATTACTTAAATATTAATTATTTTTCTCTAACTAAGTACATATTTAATAAATTTTTACTAGAAAGATACCTTTACGATAAAAAATATAAAAAGAATAAATATATAAATACAGTAAATCATATATATAAATGTAGAAATAACTGTATAAAATGTGATAATATATATATCGAAGAAAAGAAATATTTTCAAAATAAATTCGAGTGAATATATTGACAAAATAGCCACTTTTTGATAATATTTATCATGTTTGTAAGTCTTTCTTACGAACCGCACTAAAAAGGTTAAAAAGTTGGTTTACCACACCTTCAAGGCGAGTCTTCAAAAAAATTATAAGGAGGTTAAGTATGAAAGCAATATTCGTAACTGGCGGGAAACAATATTATGTTGCTGAAGGTGATGAAATTTTCGTTGAAAAATTAGATGCTGAAGTAGGATCTACTGTTGATTTTACTGAAGTATTCCAAGTTGGAGACAAAATTGGTACACCTTATGTTAAAGGTGCTAAAGTAACATGTGAAGTTGTTAAACAAGGAAAAGCAAAAAAGGTTATAGTATTTAAATATAGACCTAAAAAGAAATATCGTAATACAAAAGGTCATAGACAACCATATACTAAGCTTGTTGTTAAAAAGATTGTAGGTTAATATGATTACTATAAAACGTGAAGGTAATTTAATTACAATTGAAGGACATGCAGACTATAAGAATAAAGACGATATAGTATGCGCAAGTGTATCATCGATAATGTACACAACTGTAAATGCATGTTTAAAACTAAAATCTACTTCAATTGATTATAAAGATGATGGTGAAATTGTAACGATAAACATCTTAAGCGATGATAAATATACAAAAGCACTAATTAATAATATGTTATCTTTATATATGGAATTAACTTCAAAATATCCAAATAATATAAAAGTTGAAAGCGAGGAATAATTATGTTTGATTTTAATAATATAATTTCAATAGATATTCAACGTTTTGCTCACGTTAAAGCTCAAGGTTCAACTCATAATGGACGTGATAGTGAAGGTCGTAGATTAGGAGCTAAGGCAGCTGATGGACAAGTTATTAATGCTGGTTCAATCATCTATAGACAAAGAGGAACTAAGATTTACCCAGGCAAAAACGTTGGTATGGGAAAAGACCACACTTTATTTGCTCTAGTAAAAGGAACAGTTAAATTCGAAAGATGTGGAAAAAATAAGAAAAAAGTTAGTGTATACGAAACTATATAATAATTAATATCATCAATAGATGATATTTTTTAATGTAATTTAACATTTTTCATGATAAACTTAAGAAGAGGTGTTGTTTATGCGTTACAATGTTGTAAAAGATGCAAATAAAATTATTAATAATAGTCCTTATCTAGTAAAAAATCCAACTAATTATAAAAATAAATGGGCTAGTGTTTTTGGAAATAACAATCCAATTTGTCTTGAACTTGGAATGGGGAGAGGTTCATTTATAATTGATATGGCAAAAACTCATCCAAATACTAATTATATTGGTTTAGAATTAGATATTAATCAAACGGCAACAGCCATAAATAACATAGGTAACCAATATATAAGTAATTTAAAAATGATTTGTATTGACGCATTAGAAATTATTAATATTTTTGGTAAAGAAATAGATACAATTTATTTAACTTTTTCTGAACCTTGGCCAAAAAAAGGTGATGAAAAGAAAAGATTTACTGCAACTAATTATTTAAAATTATATGATCGCATATTTAAAAAACACAAACATATTATATTGAAAACTGATAATAAAATTCTATTTGCTTCGGCATTAGAGAGTTTAAGTGGCTATTGGTATACTTTTGATAAAGTGAGTTTAGACCTACATAATGACGAAAGAAAAATTGAAAATATAATGACAGACTTTGAGCGTCAATATTTTAAAGAGCATAGACAAATCTATTATGTAGATGCATCATTTAAAGAATAAATACCTTTGTAGGTATTTTTCTTTTTGTAAAATAAGTGTTAAGAATAAATACAAGAGTTTTATTTTATGTTATAATTGATTAGGTGATAATATGAACGACACACAAGAAGCATTAAGCAAAATCCATAATTATGCCCTAGAAGAAATAATGGGCCAATGTTTTGGAAGATACTCAAAATATATTATTCAAGATCGTGCTATACCAGATGTAAGAGACGGTTTAAAACCAGTACAAAGAAGAATTATCTATGCTATGTATATTGACCATAATACAAGTGATAAAGCATTCAAAAAATGTGCCAACGCAGTAGGTAATGTTTTAGGTAAATTCCACCCACATGGAGATACATCTGTATACGATGCTCTTGTTCGTATGAGTCAAGATTGGAAGCAAAGTCATATTTTAGTTGAGGTTGATGGAAATAATGGATCTATCGATGGAGACCCAGCAGCAGCAATGCGATATACTGAAACCAGGCTTGCCAAAATTTCTGATGAATTATTAAAAGATATTGAAAAAAATACTATTCCAATGGTATTGAACTATTCAGATACAATACTAGAGCCAACTGTTTTACCAGCAAAATTTCCAAACTTACTAGTTAATGGATCAACTGGTATTTCTGCTGGATATGCAACAAATATTCCTCCACATAACTTAGGAGAAATAATAGACGCAACAATTAAAAGAATAGATTCACCTAATTGCCGTTTAGATACAATTTTAGATATTGTAAAAGGACCAGACTTTCCAACCGGTGGTATAATTGAAGGTTTAGATGGTATAAGACAAGCTTTTGAAACAGGTAAAGGTAAAGTTGTAGTTAGTTGTAAATATACTTTTGAAAAGACTAAAGGAAAAGAACAAATTATCATAAGTGAAATACCTTATGAAGTAAATAAACAACAATTAGTTAAGAAAATCGATGATATTAGACTTGAAAATAAAATTGCTGGTATTGCTGAAGTTCGTGATGAATCTGATAAAGATGCTAGCGTTAGAATTGTAATTGATTTAAAAGCTGGCGCAGATAAAAACTTAGTAATGAATTATTTACTTAAAAATACTGATTGTCAATGCAATTATAACTACAATATGGTAGCTATAGTTAATAGACGTCCGAAGCTTTTAGGTATTATATCTTTAATTGATGCTTATATAGTTCATATAAAAGAAGTAATCAAAAAAAGAAGCGAATATGATTTAGCCGTTGCTAAAAAAGAAGTTCATTTAACGGAAGGTTTAGTTAAAGCGATAAGTATTTTAGATGAAGTTATCGCTGTAATTCGTGCAAGTAGTAACAAAAAAGACGCTAAAGAAAACTTAATTGCTAAATTTGAATTCACTCCAGAACAGGCTGAAGTAATTCTTACATTACAATTATATAAATTGACAAATACAGATATTTTAGAACTAGAAAAGAAATTAGAAAATTTAAGAAAAATTATTGCTGGATTAGAAGCTATACTTGCTGATGAAACAAAACTTGCTGCAGTTGTTAAAGATGAACTTAAACGTATTAAGAAAGAATACGCAATTCCAAGAAAAACTGAAATATCAGAGATTGTCAAAGATATATCTATTTCTGCAGAAGATTTAATTATTAAGGAAAATGTAATGATTGTTTTAACTAGTGAAGGATATATTAAAAAAGTGCCAATGAAATCTTATTCCTCTGCTAATGGTGAAGAAACAGCAGTAAAACCAGGTGATTATCCAATAAGTATATATGAAACAAATACTTTAAATAAAATTGTAATATTTACTAAACTCGGTAATTATATCTTTATTCCAGTTAATGATATTCCTTGGTCAAAATGGAAAGATTTAGGAAAACATGTAAGTAATTTAGTAACAATTCATCCGGAAGATTCTGTGGTTGCATCATTTATTGTTAATGAGTCGACTCAAAGTGACACAATTGTCATGTTTACAAAACAAGGAATGGTAAAAAGATGTCGACTTGAAGATTTCATTGTTTCACGTTATACAAAATTATATACATCAATGAAACTAAAAGATGGTGACGAAGTTGTAAATATTGCAAGAGAAAAAGAAAATACAATGATCGTTACAAAAACTGGATACTATATTTCATATAAAACTAACGAAATACCATATTCATCTAGTAAGTCTAGTGGTGTTAAAGGAATAAATCTTAAAGATGATGAAGTATCATCTGGTCTAACATATGGATTAGAAGATGAATATTTAAATATATTTACTAATCAAAAGACTGCTAAAAGAGTCAAATTAACTGATCTAACTCAATTATCACGTGCTAAGCGTGGTAGCATGGTTTTAAAGAAAGTTAAAACTACTAACTATGAAGTAGTATCATCAATAATTACAAATACTAAAGACACAATTGGTCTTGCAATGCTTGAAGATATTGGAATACTTAAAAATACAGATATTCCTATCATGGATTTAGCTTCAACTGGAAGTGCAATTGCTAAAAAGAAATATAATTATGCATTTAAATTTACAGAGATAGAAAAAATCGAAGAAGTTGCAGCAAAACCAAAAAAACAAAAAAAGAATGAAGAAGAAGCTAAACAAGAAGAAATGGAATTCATTGAGGATTTTAAATTATAGAATAAATAAATCACTTAATAAATATATATTATTAGGTGATTTTTTATGGATAAAAAAGAAAACTTTAAAGAATTTATTAGCAATCATCCAGAACTTTTAAATTATATAAAAAATAAAGAAATGACTTTTCAAGATTTCTTTGAAATTTATGATATATACGGAGAAGACGAAGCAACTTGGAGTAAATATTTTAAAGAACAAGGAGATGACCTAAGAATTAAAGAATTAAGCAAAGTTTTAAAAAATATTAATATGGATAGTATTGAACATCATGTTAATAATGCACAAAAAGTTATTGGTATAATTCAAGAATTAACGAAAAAAAGCCCAGATGTAGTTAGTACAATAGATAATCCAATAACAAAAATATATGGTGATTAAATGGAAGTCAGCTTAGCTTTAAAAATAAAAGAAGATAAAAAATTACATGAGTTTTTAATGAAAAATTCTTACTTTTATATTTTACTAAATAGAAATTCCAAATATTATGACGAACTATTAAAAGAATATAAAAAATTTAACCGTAATAATAATATGGAAAAAATTAATGACGCTATTGATAATGCTGAATTAATATCCAATATTATAAAAATTATGGAATAATAAGACAAATTATAATGTTATTATTGAAAAAAACAGTCCAATAATCTATAATAATTATAGAATAGAGAGGACTGTTTTTATATGCAAAGAAAGAAAAATGGGTTTACATTAATCGAATTACTTGCAGTAATTGTGGTATTAGCATTAATAATGATAATTGTAATTCCAAATGTTTTAGATACAACAAATAAAGCTAAGAAAGAATCTTTTTATTTATATGCTCAAAGTATTCAAAGTAAAGCTTTAGCGCAATATACACAAGATATGGACGATGAAACCATTAATGAATCTTGTTTAGTTTATGATATTGGAAAAGATCTAGGCTTAAAAAATACAGGAGATTATGAGGGTTGGATTAAAGTAAACAGAATCGCAGTAAATGATAGTGAAAAAAAATCAGCATCTATCCCTATTAACTCAACCGGAATAATTGCATATGTTAATTATTGTACCGAAAAAGGCACAAGTTGTGAACCAAACAAATCTTATAATATTGATGAAGGTGAAAAAACAGTAACAGTTACTCAAACCTTAAGAAAAGACCAAGTTTTATGTGTTAATTATCAATATGAATCAATTGATGTTTCAGGTAGTACCTCACTACAAAGATCTAATAATCTATGTGTTACATATGTTGAAGCTGACAGTGTTGTTTCAAGCTATGACTATGACATCGTCTTAACAATGAAGAGTAGAGATTATGGTGTTCAAGGTTTTAATTTTACTGGAACACTTGAAGGAGATTCATTTAAAACAAAATTCTATAATGCAATGAATGATTATGCAGCACAAGTTAAAAAGAATAATAAAGATAAAGTCGAAAACCCTGCAAAAATAACATTTAATTCATGTAGTGGAGAACCATTACCTGATAAAGGTACAACCGGCGTTGTTTCAACTGAAAAATCGAAAGTAAATGAAAATACTACTAAAAACCAAAATTGTCCTGCACTAGAAGAGAATAATAGATACTTTAATATTATTTTAAATGCTAATGGAGGAACAATGCCAGAGGGGATGGCATCAACAATTCGCCAATGCGGAGACTGTGAGACATCTACTGAGATTGCTAAACCAACAAGAGAAGGATATATCTTTGAAGGTTGGTATTATGATAAATCATTCAGTGAAAATAAAAAAATACCATCAGGATATCAAACAGGTAGAATAAATAAAATTGAGAAGAAAAGTGCCACTGGTTGTCTACAAGGATATGAAGATGTTTACCTATATGCTAAATGGAGTACAGATCCATCTATGACTACAACAACTGGTGTTGGCACTGTTACTCAATCAACAACTGAAGAGGGAGAAGAAATTACTTCTCAAGTAGTTACAACTGAAGAAGGAGAAGTGAGTACAACTTACTTTACTACTACAACTAGAATTACTGATGTTACAGATACAACACTTTTACTAGATACCTTAAATGTATCCGGATACAGTATCGATTTCTCACCAATTAGATTTGATTATGAAGTAATAGTACCTTACAGTGAAACAAGTGTTGGAGTATCAGCAACAGCTCATTCTCCGGAAACTTCATCAGTATCTATTACAGGAAATAATAATTTAAGCGTTGGAAATAATACAGTTGCAGTAACTGTTACAAACAATGAAACTTTAAAAAGCAATCTTTACATTATAATTGTGGCTAGATTAGATCAGGGCGGAAATAGAATTACTCAACAAACTGGGCCAATTCAACAAGAATGGGATCCAGAATCAGGTATGCCAGATCCATCGCTTGATGAATCTAATGCATCACTAAAATATTTATTAATTGCTGGTAGTGATATACAATTCGATCCAAATATCTATGAATACGATGTTGTAGTAGAAACATTAGATGATCTAAAGCTTTCATATGAAACAATGGTTAAGGGTGCTCATGCATCAGTTGATGGTAATAGCAATTTACAAGATGAAAGCGTTGTTCAAATCTTAGTTAGAAGTGTTAATGGTTATTATACAAAAACATATAAACTAAAAATTAGATATAACAAAATATTATCAGAAAACACAAAGTACTTAAGAACACTAACAATTATATTAGTAGTCATACTAGGCTCAATACTTATAATTACAAGAACAAATAAAAAACATGGAGGAAGTATATTTAAAAAGAAATCTAAAAATACTGAAAACAATAGTTCTCAAACAAACACTCCAGAAGGGCCTTCAGATACTAATAATAACGAAAATACAATGCCATAATATTAACGTAAATACAATTTAAATTATATTGACTATTAAAATAATCAAATATATAATTAAATTATAATAGAAAGAGGAATAAAATATGAAAAAGAAGAACGGTTTTACTTTAGTTGAATTATTAGCTGTTATCGTCGTATTAGCAATTATCATGATTATTGCAATACCAAACGTATTAGAGACAATGAATACAGCGAGAAAGAGATCTTTTGCTCTATATATCGACAAGATAGTAACAAATACTCAAACACAATATGTATACGATGCAAACGGAGGCGCAATTCAAGGAGCTGGTTGGTATGTTTATGATATCAAAACAGACTTAGGATTAACTGGTACAGGATCATATCAAGGATATGTTACTGTAAATGCTGAAGATGTCGATAATCCACATTATATTGTTGATCTATTTGATAATAACTATATGATTGTATCTCATGACGTTTCAGCATTAGGAATGCCAGATGCTAATGATAGAGTTATTGAATCATTAGATAAATCTCAAATAAATAATTCTAATTTAAAGGCTTGTGAATCAGCACAATCTAGATTTGGTGCTACTGGTGCATCTTGCTATACAAGACAAGGATATAAAATTACTAACTAAAAATTTAAAACAACTATATATTAGTTGTTTTTTTTGTGTTATAATTTTTAATAGGTGATTATAGTATGTTAGTAATAGGAAGTCATGTATCTTTCAAAAACGATTCTCAGTTAGTCGGAAGTGTTGAAGAAGCACTAAGTTATGGTGCTAATGCTTTTATGTTTTATACTGGCGCTCCCCAAAACACAATTAGAGGTACAATAAATGATTCAATAACTTATAATGCGCTTTCATTAATGAAAGAAAATAATATAGATTTAAATCATGTAATATGCCACGCTCCATATATAGTAAATTTAGCAAACGATCAAGATCTGGAAAAATATGTGTTTGCTCAGGATTTTTTAAGAAAAGAAATAGATAGATGTCAAACTTTAGGAGTTAAATATATTGTATTACATCCAGGAAGTGCTACAAAACTAGATAGAGATTATGCAATTAATAATATAGTTAAAGCGCTAAATAATATTTTATTACCAGAAGATAATATTGTAATATTACTAGAAACTATGGCCGGAAAAGGAACTGAATTAGGTATTAATATTGAAGAATTAAAATACATCATTGATAATGTTAAATTACAAGATAAAATAGGAGTTTGTTTGGATACATGTCATTTGAATGATTCAGGCATAGATATTAGTAATTTTAATGAATATTTAAATACATTTGATAAAAATATAGGAATTAATAAAATCGGGTGCGTTCATGTAAATGATTCAAAAAATCCATTTAATTCTCATAAAGATCGCCATGAAAACATTGGTTTTGGAACAATAGGTTTTGATAATTTAATCAATGTAATTTATAATCCTTTACTTGAGAGAGTCCCAAAAATTTTAGAAACACCATATGTAAATAAAGACTTTCCACCATATAAACAAGAAATAGAAATGATAAAGAATAAAACATTTAATCCAAATCTTTATGAGGATATATTAAATTATTACCAAAAGTAAGAGGATAGTATGAATAAAACAATAAGTATTAAAAATAATATAGAATTTGTCCCTGAGATTGAAGAATTTTTAAATCCTGATTATGTTTATTATCCCTATAATAGAGGAGATAAACTTCTTGCTAAAGTTGGTGATAATTTATATAAAGAGCAACCTTTATTAGAACAAAATGGTGAAATTATTTATAGTTCTATATCAGGTACTTTAATTGGCACAACAGGTTCTATGTTATTAAAAAATGAAGAAGTTAATTGTTTAGTAATTGAAAATAATTATAAAGAAACAGTAAAAAATAAAAAAGGCGCAGTTAAATATATAAATGAATATACTAAAAGAACTTTATTGTCAACACTAAGAAAGTTTAGTTCCTTTGAAAAATTAATTAATATTGATTCAAAAATACTAATAATTAATGGAATTGATAAAGATCCATATGAAAAAACATACTCATCGATAATTAATAATAATTGCACTAAAATACTTGAAACTATTGATGCTATTTCTAGTATTTTAGAAATTGAAAATGCAATATTTGTTGCTAATAATCACGACAACAATAATGTTATTAATTTAACAAATCATATTGGAACTTATCCAAATATAAGATTAAAACTACTAACTGATTTGTATCCAAACGGTTTTAAAGAATTAGTAGTCAATAATGTTTTAACTAAAAAACAGCAAAACGATGGCTATATGTATTTTACTGTTGAAGATATATATAACATATACACTATTTTAAAAAGAGTTAAACCAGTAACAGAAAAACTAATTACTATTTCAGGTAATTGTATAGAAAAAAGTAAAGTTGTAAGCGTAAAAATAGGTTCAAATATATCGGAAATAATAAATAATTGCTGTGAATTTATAGAAGAAGAATATAATGTGGTTACAAATGGGTTAATTGCCGGTGATTCATTAACCAACATTAATCAAATCTTAACTAATGATATTAGATCAATATTCTTAAATACAATTGATAGTGAAAAATCACGAAAATGTATCAATTGTGGTTTATGTAATTCTAAATGTCCTGTAAATTTAAATCCTAAATATTTACTTGAACATAAAAAAGCTGATCATTCAAAATGTATTAATTGTGGTTTATGTACATATATTTGTCCTGCAAAGATCAACTTTAAACCACATTTAGGAGGTAAAAATGAATAGTAATGTTTATGTGAGAAGTAAAACTTCAATAAGAAGCATATCCTTAACAAGAATTATATTTCTATTGCCTCTAATTATCTATGGATTTTATAAAAATGGTATATATTTATACATTCATAATTATGTTAGCGTTATAAATATGTTTAGACCTTTATATTTAATAATAATCGGTGCTGCTATTGGCGGTTTGGTTAATATTATTTATGAAAAAATAATTAAAAAGAATAAAGATAGTTTAGTTGATATTTTATTTTCATCATTTCACATTGAATATGGAATAATTTTAGGTAGCTTAGTAAGTATTAATACTAATATCATTATATTTACATTTGCTACACTAATAATATTTTTCATATCAAAACTATTTAAGAATCATATAAATATAATTTCCTTAACATTTATAGTTATATACATATTTAGTATTTTTGAAAGCAATTATATATTTTCAAATGTTTATGAATTAAGTAAAAGTTTTCATTTAAATTTATTTGATTATTTAATTGGTAGAGGACCAGGTGGTGTTGCATCTACTCATATAATTTTACTAGGTATTGCCTTAACTGGATTATATATATCAAATAATAATAAGTTTGAAATAACATTAGATTCATGTTTAACTTATGGAATATTATCAGTTATATATTCAGTAGCAACAAATAGCAGTATTTTAGAAGGTTTATTCTTATATAATTATATTTATATTTTCAGCTTCGTAGCTACAGATATGGTAACAAGTTGTTATACAAATAGAGGTAAAAATTGTTTCGGAATATTAGTTGGCGTTTTGACATTTGCTTTTAGATTACTAAATCCAATTTTAGCACCATTTATTGCGGTTTCTATTACAAGTTTATTTAATAATTTTATAGATAGAAAGGTTAACAAGATGGAAAGACATGACTAAGTTTTGTACTAATTGTGGGTCTAATATTGAAAATAACCAAGAAAAATGTTTAGTATGTGGCAAAGTGTTAAAGTATACCAATAGCCCAATTAACGAAACAAAAGATAATAATGGCAATAATATTAGTAATGATAATTATAAAAGAACAGATAACAATCAAAGTGGATCAAAAAGTAAAATAATTGCAATAATCCTCGCCTTATTTCTAGGTACACTTGGAATGCACAACTTTTATCTTGATTACAAGACAAAAGGTATTGCTCAATTGCTAATAACAACAATTGGTTCACTAGCATGTGGAATTGGTATTTTCATCTGTCAAATTTGGGTAATGATAGATTTTTTTATGTTATTGCTTGGTAAAACTGATAAAGACGCTAACGGCAACCTTTTAGTCAGTTAACAGTAACTTAACATATCTAAAAGAACATATTATTTTATATGTTCTTTTTTATGCTAAAATAATTTTAGGTGGAAATATGAAAAACGCGTTTAAAAGATTAGATAAAACTTTATTTTTTCTAACCATTATTTTATCCATTTTTGGGTTAATAATGATTTTTTCATCTTCGTCTATATCTGCTGTTTTGCAATATAAAGTTTCCGAATATTACTTTTTTTATAAACAAGCTTTATTTCTGATTTTTAGTTTAATACTTAGCTTTATTATATTCGTTATTCCAACAAAATGGTACCGTAAAATATCCGTTGTAGGAATACTTGGAATAATATTGGTATTAGTTGCTTTAAAAACATATGGTCATGTTACAAATAGTGCTAGATCTTGGTTTAAAATATTTGGTTTTTCACTTCAACCAAGCGAATTTGCGAAAACATTTATAATAATTTATTTAGCTTTTTGGTATGGAAAAAAGAAAAAATTCGCATCAATTTATGATACATTTATCCCTTTAATTCCATGCGTAGTTATATTTTTTCTTGTTGCGTCAGAGCCAGATTTAGGAACTGCTGCGATAATCGCATCAATTTGTATGTTTATTTTCTTTACCCTCCCATTTAATAAAAATGGTTGGATGATGCTTTTAAAATTTGGTACAATAACATCAATTATAGGCGTATTAGTATTTTTAAATGGAAATACCGAGATTCTTACATCAACTCAAGCATCAAGATTTAATTTTAAAAACCCATGCTCCAGATATTTAGAAGAAACAGGATATCAAGTATGTAATGGTTATATTGCTATTAATAATGGTGGTTTATTTGGTGTTGGTTTAGGAAAATCTACTCAAAAATATTTATATTTACCAGAATCACATACAGACTTTATATTTCCAATAATAGTTGAAGAATTGGGTCTAGTAGCAGGTGGCGTAGTATTACTTGCATACATTATTATTTTATATCGAACACTAGTAATAGCAAGAAATGCAAAAACTTTATCCGGAAGTATTATTGCTTTTGGAACATTTGCTTATATTCTAACACATATTATTATTAATATAGGAGGATTACTTGCCTTAATACCTCTAACTGGAGTACCATTACCATTCTTAAGTTATGGTGGTAGTTTTATTATTAATCTTTTAATCTTGATCGCAATGACTCAGAGGGTAGCAATTGAAACAAAACTTCGAAAACAAGGGTCGTAATTATATAAACAATAAAATAACTAATATTCTTGATATCTTGGTATTTTTTAATTATAATTAATTTTAAGGAGAGATAAATTATGAATTATATTGATGAAGCCGAAATGGAAATGATGAAGTCAATTGAAAATCTTGAAGAAAGACTTGTTACTGTAAGAGCAGGAAGAGCCAACCCAAGTATGTTAAATGGAATAATGGTTGATTATTATGGTGTTCCATCTGCAATCAACGCAGTTGCTAATATAACTGTTCCAGAAGCAAGACAATTATTTATAAAACCATTCGATAAATCAATTATCAAAGAAATTGAAAGAGCAATTAATGAAGCTAATATTGGTATTACACCAACTAATAATGGCGAAATGGTAATTCTTACAATTCCTCAACTAACTGAAGAAACAAGAAGAAATTATGTTAAACAAGTTAGTGAAATGGGTGAACAAACTAAAATCGCCTTACGTAATGCAAGACAAGATGCTAATAACGCAATAAAAAAAGATGAAACACTAACTGAAGATGATCAAAAGAGAATGACTGATGATGTTCAAGAATTAATTAATAAATATAACAAAATCGTTGATGAAAGAATCAAAGAAAAAGAAACAGAATTAATGAGTGTATAAAAACACTCATTTTTCTATAAAAAAATAATTAGCTTCCGCTAATTACTGAAATTAAATAATAAATTAATGGAACAATGAATGATGCAAACATTGCAACAAACATAAACCAGACAAATATTTTTGTTATAAGTGATGTATCACTAGCGTTTTTCTTCTTCTTTGCTTTTTTATTTTTAGGTTGTTTTATTCTTATATTTCCAACAACTTCATAATCTTTTTCGTTCTTCATAATATTCACCTAGATAAATTATATAATATTTAGAATAAATTTTAAAGAGTTTAATAGAATTTACTAGGTGAAAAAATGAAAAATAACAAAAATATAGCAATATACATAGTAGCAATAGTTGTAATTTCCGTAATAAGTGGTTTTATTTATGGCTATAATAAAGATTTTGATATTAGTAGTTATTTAGCTACATTAACAACTAAAAATAATCTTTATTTAATGCATACTTTAGGAATAATACTAATATTTATTGGAACACTGTCTTTAATAAACGTTTTAACAGAATCCATCATATTTAGTATTGAAGGTATTAGTATTGGTTTTATATTAGCAATTTTCTTTAAAAACTACAGAATTAAAGGTATTTTCTATGCACTTGCAATTATTTTAGTAAATAAACTAATTTATATATTATTAATAAGCTATTTATTTATAGTTGGCTTTAAATATGGTAGTAAAATAATAAAAAATATAATTGGAATTAATAATGATTATGTGAAACACCTACATAAACCTTTAATTCAAAAATTTGCTCTTATTTTAATTATTAGTATAATTAATGATACAATTATTTATTTTTTTGGTAATATCTTTTTAAATTATTTAACTTTTATGTTATAATACCCATAGAAATTGGGTGTTTTTTTATGAAAAAAAGGGTAGTTGTAGGAATGAGTGGTGGTGTAGATTCATCAGTAGCTGCTTATTTATTACAGAAACAAGGATATGAAGTAATTGGTTTATTCATGCGTAATTGGGACTCTATGATTAATAATGATGTAGAAGGCAATCCAAATATTGGAAATGATATTTGTCCTCAAGAACAAGATTATAATGATGCTGTTTCTGTATGTAATCATTTAGGAATTGAATTACATAGAATTGATTTCATAAAAGAATATTGGGATAACGTATTCACATACTTTTTAGAAGAATTAAAACTTGGAAGAACACCTAATCCAGATCTTATGTGTAATAAATATATAAAATTCGATGTATTTATTAAAGAAGCAAGACGCCTGGGTGCAGATTATATTGCCACAGGACACTATGCAAGGGTTGAAGGCGCAAAATTATACCGCGCAAAAGATTTAAATAAAGATCAATCATACTTTTTAGGCCAAGTATCGGCTGAACAATTAAAAGATGTTTTATTTCCTTTAGGTGATTTAACTAAGCCTGAAGTAAGAAAAATTGCTGAGGATATTGAGTTACCAACAGCAACAAAAAAAGATTCAACAGGCATTTGTTTTATTGGCGAAAGAAATTATCAAAAATTTATTCAAAATTATTTAAAACCAAATCCCGGAAATATTGTTAATGTCGATACTTTAGAAGTGATTGGCAGACATAATGGTTTGATGAATTATACGATTGGTCAAAGAAGAAATGTTGGTATTTCTGGTTTTGCAGATAAACATTTTGTTGTTGGAAAAAATGTCGAAAAAAATGAATTATATGTAGCTTTTGGTGATGATCCAGAGACACTGTATTCAGATGAATGCATAATTGATAACGTTAACTTAATTTCTCCAAATCACCCAGCATTTTGTACAGCTAAATTCCGTTATAGAGGACCAGACTATGAAGTTATGCTTGAATATCTTGGCAATAACGAAATAAGAGTGAGATACCCAGGCAAGGTTGCAGCAGTTACTCCAGGGCAAGCATGTGTTTTATATTTAGGTGAACAATGCTTAGGCAGTGGAATAATAAAAGAAGTCAAAAAAAACAACGAAAAGTTATGGTATTTATAGTTTACAATTATTATTAATTTATTTATAATAAACTCTTATAGAAATGAGGTATATAAATGAAAATTAGTGACAGCATTATATTTACAACAGCTGAGTTAAATAAGATTTTAGAACTTCTTAATTTTGATGAATTGAGAAGAGATGGTAGAATTGAACTTACACAAAAAAGCGATGATACATTAAAAAAAGAAAATGCACAAATATCTTATTGTTGGCACTACGATGATACTACTGATGTAATACCTTTTTGTGCTGTTATACACATAGAAGAAAGATACAAAGGTTTATCAGAACCAGTTGTTATTAAAATAGAATTGACACCAGCAGAATTAATAGATGTAATTACTGAATATTATTCGTGGATGTCAATTCCTTACAAAGCAATTGCAATAACTAATTGTACAAAACAAGATGATAAGGGTAGAGTTTCAGGTGTAGAAGATTTTGGAGAAATAACAGTTTCTATACAAAAATTACAAGAAAAGAAAAAGAAAAAAGTTTTAGTAAGTGAAAAAAATTAAAAAAATTGTAAAAATTTTAAAGTAAAATAGCGCATTATCGGTAATAAGTATAATTAGAGGGTGATTTTGTGGCCGGATTAGCAAATGAGGAAATAAATAGAATCCAACAAGCAGCAAATATAGTCGAAATAATTGGTTCTTATGTTAATCTTGAAAAACAAGGGAAGAATTATTTCTGCATTTGCCCATTTCACGATGACCATAATCCTTCTATGAGTGTTAGCGAAGAAAAAGGTTTATACACTTGTTTTGTATGTCATAAAACTGGTAATGTGTTTTCATTTGTGCGTGATTTTGAAAACGTTTCATTTATAGAAGCTGTAAAAATTGTTGCCAGCAAAGTTGGAATAGAATTTGAAACCGGCTATAAAGAAACAAATAAATATGATAAACATTACGAAGCTATTGAATTAGCATTAAAGTTTTATCAAAACAATCTAAAAAGTGAAGATGGGAAAAAAGCTCGCGAGTATTTAAAAAGACGTGGAATAACTGATGAGATTATTGAAGAATTTAATATCGGTTTTGCACCAAATAGTTATGATACTATTACTAAACTTTTAATAAATAAAGGTTTTGATGAAGAATTATTAATTTCAACTGGCCTTGCAGCAAGAAATAATACAGTTTATGACTTGTTTAGAAACAGAATTACATTTCCAATTCACAATCCACAAGGAAAGCCAGTAGGTTTTTCATCACGTATTTATGAAGATGTAAATGAAGCAAAATACATAAATACGAAAGAAACAGCAATTTTTAAAAAAGGTAAAATCTTATTTAATTATCACAGAGCTCAAAATGAAGCAAGAAGATTAAAATATTTGCTTGTAGTTGAAGGACAAATGGATGCCATTAGAGTTTATTCAAGTGGTATAAAAAACGTTGTTGCAACAATGGGTACCGCACTCACCGAAGATCATATAAAATTATTAAAGAAATTGAATGTAAAAATAGTTTTATGTATGGACAACGATGAAGCCGGAGAAAAGGCAACAATTCAAAACGGTGAGGCTTTAAGTCAAGCCGGAGTTGATTTAGCAGTATTAAGAATAAGTGACGCAAAAGACCCAGATGAATATATTTTAAAACACTCAAAAGACGAATTTGTCGATGCTATAAATAATGCTGTTACTTATTTTGATTTTAAATTAAATTATTTCAAAAAAGATAAAAACTTAAATAAAGTTGAAGATGTATCAAAATATATTAATCAGATTGTTAAAGAATTAAATAAAAGCAATGATGAGGTACTAATTGATTTAACAGTAAATGAATTATCTAGTCAGTATGGAATAGATAAAAACGTACTATTAAATCAAATAATAAAAGTAGAAGCACCTAAAATTACTAAAATTGAACAAAAAAAAGAAAAAAAGTTATCTAAAAATCAACGTCTTGCAAGTATATTACTATACTATATGATGAACGATACAAAATATATTAAGTTATATGAGCAGGAATTAGGATATATACCAGATGATAATTATGGAGAAATTGCTAATGATATACTTGCATTTTTTCTAAAATATAATTATATTAATATAGCAGATTTTATAACTTACGAAATCAGCAAAGAATATTATGAGAATGTTTTAGATATTATAGATACAAACATTAAAGTTGAATTAAACGATGCTGAATACGTAGGTATAATTAATAAAATCAAAATATGGATAGATGAAAACAAAATAAATGAGTTAAAAGAGAAAGTAAAATCTATTTCTGACATCAATGAACAACTTAAAATAGCAGATGAAATAGCAAAAATAAAAAAGAGGATGTGTCAAAATGAAGAAAGTTAATGAAATCAAGACATTTGATGAAAGAAAACAAGAATTATTAGAAGAAGGACAAAAGAAAGGCTATATAACATTTGAGCAACTTGCAAACAGTTTAAAAGGATTAGATATTGATGCTGATTCTCTTGATCAATTGTATAATGCCTTTGTTGAAGCAGGAATCAGTGTTATTACTGAAGAAGATGAAGCATCTGGTGGAGAAAAAAAAGATGAGGTAATCGTACTAGATGATGAAGATCTAACTAAAGATGTAAATATTAATGATCCAGTTCGTATGTATTTAAAAGAAATTGGTCGTATCTCATTGCTTACAACTGAAGAAGAAATGAATTTATCTATAAGAGTTGCTGAAGGGGATGAAGAAGCCAGAAATATTTTAGCTGAATCTAACTTACGTCTCGTTGTATCTATTGCTAAAAGATACGTGGGTCGTGGTTTATTATTCCTTGATTTAATCCAAGAAGGAAATATTGGGTTAATGAAAGCTGTAGAAAAATTCGACTTTGGTAAAGGTTATAAATTCTCAACATATGCAACATGGTGGATTCGTCAAGCAATTACACGCGCATTAGCAGACCAAGCAAGAACAATTCGTGTACCAGTTCATATGGTTGAAACAATAAATAAAATGGCTCGTATTCAAAGACAAATGACGCTTGAATTAAATCGTGAACCAAGCGAAGAAGAATTAGCTAAGAAAATGGGTATATCAGTAGAAAAAGTTAGAGAAGTAATAAAAATCAGTCAAGACCCAGTTTCGCTTGAAACACCTATTGGCGAAGAAGATGATTCGCATTTAGGAGATTTCATAAAAGATGAATCGTCACTTTCTCCAGAAGAATATGCAACAAACGAAATATTAAAAGAAGAAATCAAATCAGTTTTATCTACTTTACAACCAAGAGAACAACAAGTATTAGAATTAAGATTTGGACTTATTGACGGTACAAGTTATACTTTAGAGGAAGTTGGTAAACGTTTCAATGTTACACGTGAAAGAATTAGACAAATAGAAGCAAAAGCTTTAAGAAAATTGAGACATCCATCTCGTGCTAAAAAATTAAAAGATTTTATGTCAGAATAAACAAGGTATACCTTGTTTTTTTCTCCTCTTATGTTATAATTAATCTATAATAGAGGTGTGGCTATGGAAAGAATTTTAAAGAAAATATTATATGTTTTACTAACTATAACAATGTTATTTATTACTAACTATTTTATTATAAAAGATATCATGAATAATTATAACGATGAAGATATAATTATTCCTAATAATAGTACAAGTAAAAAACTTGATACTATTTTAACTAATGAATATGGTTTATATAATAAATATGAATTAGTTAATAATGTTTCAGAAAAAGAAACAAATATAATGCACCGAGTTTTATTAAGATCTGATTGTGTAGTAGAATTACAATATTATAATAATCGCAATAATGAAACATTAAAGATGGTTCTTAATGTTAATGATAAAAGAATAGAAAACGAAGAAGAATTCCTTAAAGAAGAACTTTATAATATTAATTTCCATTTATACGAAGATATTTTAGTAATTGAACATTTAAAATCATACAATCGTATTCCATTTGTAAAAATTATTAATTTAACAACTGGAGAAACCAGAAATTTAGCAAGTGACATAGATTTTTATATTAATAATGTAAAAATTGATGAGACTGGTATATCTGTTTCATATTCTCGCCAAATTATGAGTCCTCAATATTACATTGATTTAAATATCAATGAAGTACCATTTACAGTTGATGAAAAAGAAATAATTATTGATGTTTGTAAGAAAAATTCATGGACTGATGAATTATATACTTTAGATTATGTATCATTTGATATGACCTATACTTATACAAATAATATACTTAATATAAATACTCCAGTAATTAATAATTTAAAATCTTTTAAAGATTTTATGAAAAATTACACACAAAACAATAGTACAATATGTAAATAAATAAAGATAAGTTAAATGAAACTTATCTTTTTCTATGTTATAATTAATTCGGTGATCTTATGATTAGTGCACGTTTAAAATCTTTAGCTAAATATATAGAAAATGATGATAATATTATCGATATTGGATGTGATCATGCCTTACTTGATATTTATTTAATAAAAAACAAACTAATAGATAATATTATTGTTTCAGATATACATGAAAACGCTTTAAAAGTCGGTATTGATAATATCAGTAAAAATAAATTATCTAATAGTATTGACGCAAGATTAGGCAACGGTTTAGAAGTATTAAATAATGAAGATAAGATTGACACTATACTTATTTCTGGTATGGGGACATCTACTATATTAAATATTTTAGATAATAACCATCTAAGCAAGATTAATAAATTAATATTACAATCAAATAATAATCATGAGGAATTAAGAAAAGGTGTAATTAATCTAGGATTTTATATTGAGGCAGAAGAATATCTTGTAGATAATAAGAAAAATTATATTAATATTATCTTTAAAAGAGGCAAAAAAAAATATAGCAAAAAAGAACTAAAATATGGTCCATTCTTGCTTAAAGATACTAGTTATTTAAAATTTGAAATAGAGAATTGTAAAAAGATTAAAAATCTGATACCAAATATGAAAATAAAAAATAGATTATCTTTAAATCGAGAAATAATGCTATTGAATAAATATTTGAAAAGAGGGGAATAAATGAGCAAGGTAGTAGTTATTGGAGCAGGTCCTTCTGGAATTATGGCAGCACTACAAGCAAGTAAAAATAATAAAGTAATTATTATTGAAGGAAATGATAAAATAGGTAAAAAAATACTTGTTACTGGAAACGGAAAGTGTAATTTTTGGAACGAAGTAATAGATATTTCCAAATATAATACAGATAATAAAGAAAAACTAAATGAATTTCTATCATATAAAGACAAAGTATATGAATACTTAACTACTTCATTAGGAATATATCCGTTTAATAAAAATGGATACATATATCCTTATTCTAATACTGCAGTAAGTATTAATGAAACATTTAAAAATGCTTTAGAGAAAGAAAATATTAATATTATATATAATTTAAAAGTTATTGATATAGAAGTAAATAATGATAATGTTGAATTAGTATTAAATGATAATACAAAAATAATTGCGGATAAGGTTATAATCGCTACCGGAAGTAAAGCATCTCCTAAAACTGGAAGCGATGGTTCAGGATATGAACTATTAAATAAATTAAAATTAAATATTAATCCTGTAACACCAGCATTAGTTCCGTTAACTAGTAATGAATCGTTCATATCTGATTGGGCAAATATTCGTGCCTCTGTTAAATTAAGTGTTTTTGATGAGAATCTGTTAATTAAAGAGGAATATGGCGAAATTCAATTAACTGATTATGGAATCAGTGGAATTGTTACATTCAATGTTAGTTCTCAAGTTCAAAATTTATTAAGTAAATACAATAACGTTAATCTATATATAGATTTTTTACCAAATGAAAATAATTTACTAGAATTTTTAGAGAGTAGATTTAATAATATGAACAATCCTACAATTGAGGAAATGTTAGAAACAATATTTAATTATAAATTAATGCATGTTTTATTAAGCGTTGCTAATATAAATAAAAAATTAAAATGGAATGAAATTAATAATAAGAATGAATTAATTAATACAATTAAGAATTTTAAAATTATTATTAATGGTTCTGAAGATTACGAAAAGGCTCAAGTTTGTCACGGCGGTTTATCATTAAACGATATTGATGAGACATTTAAATTAAAAAAATATAATAATATTTCAGTTGTTGGCGAATTATTAGATGTCGATGGTATTTGTGGTGGATATAATTTAGCATTTGCTTTTATTTCTGGATATATAGCAGGAGAACATATAAATGATTAGAGTTAGACAAATAAAAGTAGATATTTTAAATAATGACGAATCTCATATTTTAAATAAACTAGCAAAAGCTTTAGAAATAAATAAATATGACATAATATCTTATAAGATAAAGAGACAATCATTAGACGCTAGAAATAAAGATAGGATATTATATGTATATGAAATAGATGTTGAAGTTAGCAACGAAGAAAAAGTTCTAAAAAATAAATTATCAAATGATATATTTATATCGCCAAACGAAGAATATGCTTTTAAAAAAGCTAAGAATTATAATAACAAAACCATTATTGTTGGCTCAGGTCCAGCAGGTCTTTTTGCCGCTTTTATACTTGTTGAAGGAGGAATTAAACCAATCATTATTGAACGTGGTGAGTGTGTTGAAGATAGAATTAAATCGGTTCAAAATTTCTGGGAACAAAATATTTTAAATATTAATTCCAATGTTCAATTTGGTGAAGGGGGAGCAGGAACATTTTCCGATGGAAAATTAAATACATTGGTAAAAGATAAAGAAAATTATAGTTTATGTGTGCTAGAGACTTTTGTGCGCTTTGGTGCACCAAAAGAAATCCTTTATAGCTATAAACCACATATTGGTACAGATATCTTAGTAAAAGTAATTAAAAATATGCGTGAATATATATTAAGTAAAGGCGCACAGATTCACTACAACACATTAATGACAGACATTATAATTGATAATAATAAAATAAAAGGAATAGAAGTAAATAATAAAGATATTATAGAATGTGATAATTTAATATTGGCCATTGGTCATAGCGCTAGAGATACATTTAAAATGTTAAATGAAAAGGGATTATCAATGCAATCTAAACCATTTGCTGTTGGTTTAAGAATTGAACATCCGCAAGATTTAATAAATAGAAGTCAATATGGAGATAAATACAAAGACTTTTTAGGTGCAGCTAGTTATAAATTGACTCATCAAAGTTCTAATGGACATGGCGTATATTCATTTTGTATGTGTCCAGGAGGTTATGTTGTAAATGCTTCAAGCGAAGAAAAAAGATTAGCTGTTAATGGTATGAGTTACTATAAAAGAGATTCAAAAAATGCCAATAGCGCACTAGTTATAACTATTAATTCAAATGATTATGGAGAATCTCTATTTGCGGGAATGGAATTCCAGCAAAACCTAGAAAAGAAAGCTTATAAATTAGGTAATGGATTAATACCAATTCAATTACTAAGAGATTATATAGAAAATAAAGAAACAATATCCTTAGGTAAAGTCACACCATGTACAAAAGGAAAATACAAGTTCGCTAACTTAAACAATCTATTTAATGATGAATTAAATAGCGCTTTAAAAGAAGCATTAGTAGCTTTTGATAAAAAAATAAAGAATTTTATGATGAGTGATGCAATTCTTTTAGGAATTGAATCAAGAACCTCATCAGCAATAAAAATCTTAAGAAATGAATTATTTGAGAGCAATATCGAAGGTATATATCCATGTGGCGAAGGCAGTGGTTATGCCGGAGGTATTACGACTTCTGCAATTGATGGAATAAAAATTGCTGAATGTATAATAAATAAAGATTAATAAATAAAAGAATATATGATAAAATAAACGAAGGTGATTTATATGGATTTAAGCCATATTCGAAATTTTAGTATTATAGCACATATTGATCATGGCAAATCGACTCTAGCTGATCGTATCCTAGAACTAACTGGTGCTGTTGACAAACACGACATGAAAAATCAATTACTTGATAGTATGGACCTTGAAAGAGAACGCGGTATTACTATTAAGTTAAATGCTGTTGAGTTAAATTATAAATATAAAAATGAGGATTATATTCTTCATTTAATAGATACCCCAGGTCATGTCGACTTTTCCTACGAGGTATCAAGAAGTTTAGCTGCGTGTGAAGGCGCAATTCTTATTGTTGATGCAGCACAAGGAATTGAAGCTCAAACTCTAGCAAATCTTTATTTAGCAATGAGCAATGACTTAACAATCATTCCTGTAATTAATAAAATAGATTTACCTAATGCTGATGTTCCTAAAATTAAAAATGAATTAGTAAGTGTTTTAGGTTTTAATGAAGAAGATATATTATTATGTTCTGGAAAAACAGGTGAAGGAGTCAAAGAATTAATAGATGCTATTATTGAAAGAATACCAGCACCTAATCCACCAGAAAATAATGAAACAAAGGCGATGATATTTGATTCATACTTTGATCCATATCGTGGTGTTATTGCATCAGTACGTGTATTTAGTGGGGAAATTACAAAAAAAGATATAATAAAGATGCTTGCAACTAAAGCTGAATATGAAGTAGTTGAATTAGGAGTAAATACACCAAAACCCAAGCAAATCGATAAATTAGTTCCTGGTCAAGTTGGTTGGATAAACGCATCAATTAAAACAATTGATACAGTTTCAGTAGGAGATACAATAACAACTAAATCACATGAAGCAAATGAACCACTTCCGGGATATCAACCAATGAAACCAATGGTTTATTCTGGATTATTTCCAATTGAACCAAATAAATTTGAAATGTTAAAAGAGGCGCTTGAAAAATTAAAACTTAATGATGCTTCATTAACATTTGAACCTGAGACATCTGAAGCTTTAGGGTTTGGATTTAGATGTGGTTTCTTAGGACTTTTACATATGGAAATAATTGAAGAAAGAATTACTCGTGAATTCGGTATTGATATTATTGCGACTTCGCCATCAGTAATATATGAAATTGAACTTACTAATGGAGAAACAATGTATTTAGATAGTCCAACTAAGATGCCAGATCGAGCAAAAATAAAAGAAATAAGAGAGCCTTTTATAACTACTAACATATTTGTCCCAAGCGAATATATTGGTCCAATAATGGAACTATGCCAAGATAAAAGAGGAATTTATAAATCCCTCGATTATATAAATGATACAAGAGTAAATATTCACTATGATTTACCATTATCGGAAATAGTTTATGATTTCTTTGACAGATTAAAATCTAGTACTAAAGGTTATGCTTCATTTGACTATGAACTATGTGGGTACAAAGCACAGGATTTAGTAAAAATGGATATTTTAATAAACGGAGATCCAGTTGATGCATTATCTTTAATAGTACATAAGGACTTTGCATATCAAAGGGGAAAAAAGATAGTTGAGAATCTAAAAGAAATTATTCCGCGTCAATTATTTCAAGTGCCACTACAAGCTAGTATTGGTTCAAAAGTAATTGCTAGAGAGACTATATCTCAAATGCGTAAAAACGTACTTGCAAAGTGTTATGGCGGAGATATATCAAGAAAAAGAAAACTACTAGAAGCTCAAAAAGAAGGTAAAAAGAGAATGAAAATGGTTGGTTCTGTAGAAATACCGCCAGAAGCATTCCTAAGTGTTTTAAAAACCGAAAAATAAATATTAGCAATTCGTCAAGAATTGCTTTTATTATTGCTTATTAATAAAATTATTGAGTTTTTACTTTATTTATTATAAAATTTTATTGTAAGGTGATTAAAATGGAAGCAGTATATATTCATATTCCTTTTTGTAAACATATATGTTCTTACTGTGATTTTCCTAAAGTATTACATATCGATTCTTTTGTCGAAGATTATTTAGAAAGTCTTCAAAGAGAAATTGAGAATAATTACGATGGAGAACGTATAAAATCCATTTATATTGGTGGTGGTACACCATCATGTCTTACAAAAAAAGAAAGAATTAAATTATTTAGAATTTTAGAAATATTTAATCGTACGCCTGATTGCGAATATACTTTTGAAATTAATCCAAGTGATATTGATGAAGATTTATTAGATGATATTGTTGATGGAGGAATAAATCGCGTAAGTATTGGGATTGAGTCTTTTGATTTTGAAAATCTAAAAATACTTGAAAGGGAAACAGATTATAAAGATATCGAAAATAAACTTAATTTAATTAAAAAAAGGGGAATTATTAATATTAATTTGGATTTAATGTATGCAATTCCAGGAGAAAAATTGAGTGTTTTAAAACAAGACTTAAAGAAATTAATTAAGTTAGACCCAACTCATATATCTACTTATTCCTTAATTATTGAAAATAATACAAAATTAAATAATGACAATGCTCAATATATTGATGAAGAATTAGATTTAAAAATGTATAATGAAATTCGTAAAATATTAAAAAAAGCTGGTTACAAACATTATGAAGTGAGTAATTTTGCAAAAGAAGGATACGAATCACGTCACAATCTAAATTATTGGAACAACGCAGAATACTACGGTTTTGGGTTAGGAGCTGCCGGTTATAAAGCAGGTTTTAGATATACAAACACCAAAAATTTACATGAATATATAGATGGAAATCACCAAGCTGAATCTTTGCTTATGACTTATAAAGAACAAATGGATAACGAATTAATGCTTGGCTTAAGAAAGATTGAAGGCGTAGATGTTAATGAATTTTATGATAAATATGGAGAAAACATTCAAGATGTGTATCCAATAAAAGAATTACTTGAATCTAAAGAACTTATTTATAAGAGCGGACATATCTTTATTCCAGAGGATAAAATTTATATTATGAATGAGATACTTATAAAACTAATATAATCATATTGAAAATATTAATATTTTTTGTTAGAATTTATATTAAGATAGAAGGGTGTTAAAATGAAAAGAATTAATAAATTAATTATTTTAGGGGTTAGTGTTTTGATATGTAGTTTAGTATCTGTTAATGTTAATGCAGCAGAACTAACTTATAGTAATAGTAATAAAATTAATGAGAATGGTGTTTTAAAATTACCATTAATTGCAAAAATCGGGGAAAATGAAACAATTAGTGAGATAAATTTAACTTGTAAAGTTGATGATACAGATGTTTCATGTACATTTCAAAATGCAGATTCAAATATTACATCATCTGGATCAGATACTAATAGAATTTTCAAATATGTAGGAGAGGAATCAGGTAATTTTCCTAGCAATACCGATACAACAATTGGTTATCTTGTATTAACTAATTCTACAGAAACTCAAAAACAAGTAAGATTTACTATAACTAGTACTGATAACAGATTCAATATTGACTCAACTAGTACAACCGTTTCGGGAATCAAAATTAAAAGTAATGATGCTTCATTAAAGAGAGTAACTGTTTCTCAAGGAACAATGACACCCGCCTTTTCTACAGATATAACTGAATACACTATTTATAATATTCCAGACACTGTTAAATCAGTGAATATAGATACAGAATGTACTACCTCAGGTTGCAGTGTAAATATTGATTCACCTGCAGGTAAAAACGGATCAAGAGTTAACTTAAATCAAGGTTCAAATAGAATTGAAGTAAGAGTAACTAGTGAAGATGGAACAACGACCAGAGTTTATGCATTAAATATTTTAAGAGGTGATACAGGTTATAATTCATCTAAACTTACATCATTATCATTTGGTGATAATACTATGTCACCAGAGTTTAAAAGCGATGTTTTAGAATACACTGTAACAATACCTAACAACATTACATCATTAGTTACTATAATGAGTTATGAAAAAACAGACCCAAATGCTGCTGAATCACTTGAAGGTTTTGATAACCTAGTAGTTGGAGAAAACAAAGCAACAATTACTCTTGACAGTGTCAATGGCGATCAAACTACAACATATATTATTACAATTGTTAGAATGAATGAACAAGATATTGAAGTCTTAAAATATAAAAATAACCAAATAACTTTTCGTGATTCTGACGGCATTCAAACAACTTTAAGTGAAAATGAATTTAAAGAATTATATCCGGAAGAATGGAAGAAAATAGAAAACAAAGAATATAAATTTGATAAAGATGGTAATTTGATTACTAACGAAGAAGAAAAAGAAGAAGAGCCTAAGAAAAAGAGTAATCTTTGGTTAATTATCTTAATTATCGTTATAGGTTTAATTATAATTGGCGTATCTGGGTTCTTTATCTTTAAACGCAAAAAAAATCCAGAGGAAAATATTGATGAAGAAAATAAAGATAGTGAAGAAGAAATTAACGAAGAGGGAATTGAAGAAAACGTAATTAAGGAAGAAGAAAAAGATTTTGAAACCGAGACAATGAATATTGATGAAGCTCTAGTAGATCTAATGAGTACTAAACAATATGAATTTAAGGATGAGGATGAGTAAACTCATCTTTTTTCTTGTATTATTTTTTAGAAAAAACCTTGCACAACCTACGATTGTGTATTATAATACTAGTGAATTGAGAGGAGGGAAGCAAATGACAAAAGTTGAAGTTAAAAACGGAGATATAAATGGTGCTTTAAAAAGATTTAAGATGAAAGTCGCAAAATCCGGTGTCCCTTCTGAATTAAAAAAACATAAAGAATATAAAAAACCAGGCGTTAAAAGAAGAGAAGCTAAAAAAGAAATGATTAAGAATTCTCGTAAGAGAAACAAAAAAAGAGGGTAGTTAATACTTTCTTTTATTTTAAAGGAGAATATATATGTTTGAAACCATTAAAAAAGATTTAACTACAGCAATGAAAGAGCAAGATAAATTTAAATTAGATGTAATAAGAATGCTTAAAAGTGCATTACAACTTGAAAGCATCGCAAAAAAACATGATTTGTCTGATGAAGAAGTTATAGCTGTAATTAAAAGAGAGACAAAGAAGCGCGCTTCATCAATTGAGGAATACAAAAAATATGGTAAAACTGATACAGTTGAATCTTTAAAAAAAGAAATTGAGATTTTATCAGTATATTTACCAGAAGAATTAAGTGATGATGAACTTAATAGAATCATCGAAGAAACAATTAAAGAATTGAATGCTGAATCAATTAAAGATATGGGTAATGTTATTAAAACAGTTGGTTCTAAAGTTGGATCTTCTGCTGATATGGGAAAAGTATCTAAAATCGTTAAAGAAAAATTATCATAAAGCACAATATGTGCTTTTTTTCTTTTTCTCTCATATATATTAGTGGTGATAACAATGTTAGATATCATTAAATCTTATTTTAATAAAGAAGACTTTTATTTAATAATAACTAACAGTAATCTTTATATAAAAAATTATAATAAAATTATTAATATTGAACCAACTGAAATTATCATAAACATTAACGAACAATTATTAAAAATTAATGGTCAAAATTTAACATTAAAAAGAATAGTTAGTAAAGATTTAGTAGTTAATGGAACTATAGAAAGTGTTAAATATATATGATAATTATAATTGTAAAAAATAATGTAGATAGATTTATTAAAAAATGTATTGAAAACAATATAGATTTATATAACATAGATTATAAAGATGATATTTTATTTGTTACCATAAATGAAAAAGATTATAAAAATGTAAAAAAATTGAATTATTATTCAAAGATAAAAATAAAAGAATATTTAGGTAAAAAGAAAATAAGATTACTATTAAAAAATAATTTATATAATTTTATGCTTTTATTTATTTTGATTTTACTTATATTTATATATTCAAATATTATTGTTTCAATTAAAATTAATCACGAAAATAAAGAAATAATAAATAAAGTAGACGAACTTTTAAAAGAGAAAAAAATAAAAGTATTATCTATCAAAAAAGATAATGATACACTAAATAGAATAAGTGATGAGATTTTAGAAAATAACCGAGATTTTCTTGATTTTATTTCTATTAAAAGTGAAGGTATGAAATATATAGTTAATGTAGAAGAAAGAATATTAATCGAAGAAGCTAAAGAAAAAGAAAGATGCCATATAATTGCGAAGAAATCTGGTGTAATAACAAGTATTATACCTAAAAAAGGGGTACCCTTAATTGAAAAAGGTAATCTTGTTAATGCTGGTGATATTTTAATTAGTGGAGAAATAATCTTAAACGAAGAAATAAAAGATAATGTATGTTCCGAAGGTATAGTAATGGCCAACACTTGGTATAAAATAAATATAAAGTATCCATTAATTGAAACAAAAAAAGAATATACAAAAAGGGAAAAAATTAATATAAAAATATATAATAATTATTTAAAAAAGAGATTATATACATTTTTTGATGAAGAAACGTTGTTAAAGTTAGGAAATATCAAAATAGTCAAACAAAAAGAAACTAAAGAAATAGATTATAATATAAGCGCTGAAGTTGCTAAAAATAAAGCAATTAAAGAAGCTGAAAAGAAACTTTTAGAAAAATTATCTAATGATAGTGCAATAATTGATAAAAAAGTTTTGAAAGAAACAACAAATAATAGTACAATAGAATTAGAGTTATTCATAAGCGTAAATGAATCTATTGGAGAACTTGTAGAATACGAAGGTCGTGATAAAATTGATACCAATGAAGGTGTATAACATTTTAATTAATCTTTTACCAATGATTATACTATTTACTGTTGTTATGGCTACAGTTAGGATTGTGACTACTATATATTGCAAAGAGAAAATAGTTTTATATAAAGAATTTAAAAATCTTTTATATATTGTATATTGTTTTGCTTTATTCCAACTTGTTACAACTTCTGACTTTGAAAGTTTTTCAAACAACTTTATTCCTTTTAAAGAAATACTTCGTTATTCGACAACGAGCCCATTATTTTATCGTAATGTTTTGGGTAATATAGCAATATTTATTCCATTTGGATATCTAATTACCGATATGATTAAAGAAAAAGCTAATAAATGCAATATAATTGTTACATGTATAATTATACTTTTAACTTCTTTAACTATTGAAGTTATTCAAATGTTTATTGGAAGAAGTTTTGATGTTGATGATATACTTCTAAACTTACTAGGAGGTATTTTAGGTTATATTGTATATATAATTAGTCATCAAATATATAAAGTTATCCCGGAAAAATTTAAAAAAGATAGTATAAAGTTAGTATTTTTTCTAACAATGACTTTAATATTTATTTTAGTATTTGTAATAGCGTACGGAGTGATAAAATGAGAGAATATGAAATAATCAACGAATATAATTATAAAAGCGATTATAGCTATTTAAATGAAGTAATAGAACACACATTAGATAAATTAAATATAAATAATGTTATTTTCAGTGTTGTATTTATTGATGATGATGAAATGCATAAAATGAACAAAGAGTATCGCAATGTAGATAGAACAACTGATGTATTAAGTTTTGCATTAGAAGATAACAATAGAATATCTGCAGAAGTTAGAAATCTAGGTGATGTTTTTATCTCTATTCCTAAGATGATTGAACAAGCAAGTGAATATAAACATTCAGAAAAAAGGGAATTATCTTTTCTTACATGTCACGGCTTATTACACTTACTCGGATACGATCACACAAAAAGTAAAGAGGAAGAAGAAAAACAATTTAAGCTACAAGACGAAATTTTAAATGATTTAAACATAATTTTGTGATATAATTATATAAGGTAGGGAAGTGAGTTTATGAAAAGCGGATTTGTAAGTATCATTGGACGACCAAATACAGGCAAAAGCACATTGATAAACACAATTATAAATGAGCACATCGCAATTGTCTCAAATGTTGCTGGAACTACTAGAAATACTATTCAAGGTGTATATCATGATAAAGATACTCAAATCGTTTTTGTAGATACTCCTGGTATCCAAAGAATTGTTGACCGTTTAGGAAAACATTTAAATAAGCAAAGTTACGAGTCATTAGAAGATATTGATGCTATCCTTTTTGTAGTAGATGCAGCTGCTGGCTTAGGTTCTGGTGATAAATTCATAATCGAAGCCTTAAGACACACAACTGTACCAGTAATTTTGGTTTTAAATAAAATTGATAAACTAACAAAGGATGGTATATTAAATGCAATCAATAATTATAAAGATTTGTTTGATTTTGCAGATATTATACCTATAAGTGCTTTAAAAAGAGATAATATTGAAAGATTAATTGAAATAACTAAAAAATATTTGAAAGATTCAATAAAGTATTATGAAGATGATGTAATAACTAACAACGATCCATACTTTATGATTGCAGAATTAGTTAGAGAAAAGCTTCTTAATTTAACTACTGAAGAAGTCCCTCATGCAATTACATGTCTTCTAACAAATTATAATGAAAAATCTAATATAGTTGAAATAGCTGTAGATATAATTGTTTCTAGAGATTCCTTAAAGAAGATTATAATTGGAAAAAAAGGAACAATGCTAAAAACAGTTGGAACTGAAGCAAGAAAAGATATAGAACGTATGCTAAATAAACCTGTATATTTAGAGTTATACGTAAAAACTATAAAGAATTGGAGAAATAAAGAAAAGTATTTAATCGAACTTGGATTTAACGAAAAATAAAAGGAGGGAAAATTTTATGGCAGTAAAAACAGTTGCTCTTGATGAATATATTAAAAGACAACATGATGTATTTAATGCTTATATAAGTTCAAACGGAAAAGAAAGTTCCGTACTTCCTTTCGTTTCAGAATATAGCAAGTCTGATGAAATAGAATATACTCCTGAAAATATAATAAATTATTTGAATTCTTATATAAAAAGTAAACAAATATCTAACCAAGAAGTAAAACAATATAATCAAACGAGATTAATACCTAATGACATTATTTTTAAAAGAGGCAGAATTATTACAGAAATGCTTATTGAAAATCAAGGTTCTAAAGAAATACTACCTAGATATCAAGCATATTTTGCCAAAAAAGATGGAAAGTTACAACCTTACAGCGAATCTTACATTTTAAAATGTCGTGATTATTACCTAGAACACACAAAAAATCAAGCTATTCTTTTTGCTTACCAAAATGTTGAAGAATTAGCTACTCGTGGTAAATACGATATCGAGCTAATAACTAAAGTATTAGCAATAAAAGATAATACTCAAGCTCTTGATTTCTTAAATAGAATTAATATTTCAAAAGTTAGCTTTGGTAATCTAGTAACTGAGTACCAAACGCTATATCCAGCCGATTTAGGAAATCTTGCAAGATTAAGATTTTTATATGATAATCTTCATAACCAAATTAGTAAAGTAGTTAAATTTGTAAATGTAAAAGAACACAAAGAAACATTAGAATATAGATTATTATCACTAAGAAGAATATTAGAAGAATATTTAATGTCTGACATAGAAAATATTAGTGAATTATTTACTAAACACAATTTTAATGAATATAAATTTAATGAATTATTAAAAGATGCTGAATTAAGCAAAGATAGAATATTACATGGATTAATAAATAAATATAATGCTAAAAAAGCATCAGTTAATAATAGTTATAAATCAATTCTTGATTTAATTATTAAAGCTAAAAGAAATGGAATTAATTATGGGTATGGCTATCGTGAACTTAACATTTATGATTACTATACCATCAAAAACGGTATATCTTCTAAAACATTATTAGATTACGCTAAAAACGTGTATGATGTTGATACATATAATGAAGTAAAAGATATAATTGATAACTTTAATCAAGATGACATAAGTAATACTAAAGAAGAATTATTAAATAGTATAAGCAATAAAAATAATAAAACAACACTAATTATCGATTATTTAGAGTTTGCTTCATTGCCGTTAACTATCGAAATGTATGAGGGAGTTTTAGAAAGAAACCAAAACAAAGATATTTCCTTTGAAATTGAAGTAAAATCAAAAGCAGTGAATATTTAATCTAAATAACACCCATTATATAAATAGAAAGGGTGTTATTTTATGACAAAAAAAGAATTATGGGAGTTATTTAAGAAAACAGGTAAAATAGAATATTATTTAGAATATAAAAAGAAGTGATTTAAATGATGAAAACAATAGAAGGTGTTGTTGTAAATGAAACACCTTTTAGGGAAAACTCAAAAATTTTAAATATATTAACTAAAGAAGGTATTATTGGTGTTATATCTAAAGGATGTAAAAACATTAAAAGTCCACTAAGATTAATATCATCTAAGCTAACATATGCTGAATTTACCATAATATATAATGAATCAGGTTTATCGACTTTAAAAGAAGGAACTATTCTTAATAATTTTACTCATATTCGTACAGAACCTTCATTAATTCCATACTCAACATTTGTCTATATCACAGATTTAGTTAAACAAGTAATAAAACAATGCAGTAATGAAACTATTTATAACATATATATCAGTACGGTAAAAAAGATTGAAGAAGGACTAAATCCTATTGTCTTAATGAATATTTTAGAAATAAAAATGTTAGATTATTTAGGTTGTCCAATCGAATTAAATGCTTGCGTTAAATGTGGAAGCACTAAAAACATTATAACTATTAATCCTGATATTGGCGGATATATATGTTCATCATGCCACACTAATGAAATAATTTATGATGAAAAAACAAGAAAAATGTTAAGGATGTATTATTTAGTTGATATTGATTCTATCAAAGAATTAAAAATAAATGATTACGTAATTGACAATATAAATAATTTCTTAACAACTTACTACGATAGATATACCGGTATCTATATTCATACAAAGAAATTTTTAGAGAGCACACTAGACTATTAACTTTTAATAGTCTTTCTTTTTATGCTATAATTTATAATAGGTAAAAAAATAGATAAAAAGTAAGTAAACATTGGTTTAAAAACCACTAAAGAAAAAATAAAAAATTAATTTTTTTTGCAATTTTGGAATATGTTAAATAATAATAATATGCTATAATATAGTAGTTATAAGTTAATTTTTAACAACTTAAGGAAGTGAAAAAATGAATTTAAAAGATCTATACATTAATTTTTTTGTTGATCATGGACACAAACAAATACCAAGTGCGCCAGTTGTTCCTGAAAATGACCCATCTGTATTATTTAATACAGCTGGAATGCAACCATTAATACCTTATTTGATGGGGCAACCTCATCCTTATGGAAAAAGATTATGTGATTATCAAAAATGTATTAGAACAAATGATATTGATGAAGTAGGAGATACATATCATCATACATTCTTTGAAATGTTAGGTAATTGGAGTCTTGGAGACTATTTTAAAAAAGATGCAATTACCTGGAGTTATGAATTTTTAACTAAACATTTAAACATACCTGTAGAAAGATTGGCAGTATCAGTATTTGCAGGTAATGAATATATTCCGTTTGATGAAGAATCTTATAATATTTGGAAAAGTTTAGGAATTAAAGAAGAAAGAATCGCTAAATTAAAAGAAAATTTCTGGATTGCTGGAGAAACTGGACCATGTGGTGGAGACTCTGAAATGTTTTACTGGAGAAGTAATGATCCAGTACCTGAAGTATTCAATCCAGATGATGAAAGATGGGTCGAAATTTGGAATGATGTCTTCATGCAATATGTGAAAAATGAAGATGGGTCAATTGAAGAACTTCCAAATAAAAATGTCGATACCGGTATGGGAGTTGAAAGAACTGTTGCTATTTTAGAGGGAGTTAATGATAATTATGCATCATCTATCTGGTCTGATGTAATTGAATTAATTTCTAAAATTTCAAATACTCCATACAAAAACAATGAAAAAAGTATGCGAATAATTGCAGATCATTTAAGAACAGCTGTTTTCATCAGTGCAGACAACGCGGGAATTAAACCAAGTAATACAGATCAAGGTTATATCTTAAGAAGACTTATTAGAAGGGCTATCAGACATGCTAAGAGTTTAGGCATAGATATAAATTCTAACTGGGAACAAGAAATTGCTATATTATTAATAAATAAATATAAAGCCTATTATATGGAATTAGAAGAAAATAAAGATATTATTTTAGAAGTACTTGCAAATGAGAAAACAAAATTTAATAGGACATTAGAAAAGGGGCTTAAGGAATTTATGAGAGTAACCCAAGAAAGACGCGACATAGATGGTACAACAGCATTCCATTTATTTGATACCTATGGCTTCCCATTAGAATTAACTATCGAACTTGCAAATGAAATGAATTTAAATGTAGATATTGAAGGGTATAAAGAAAAATTCAAACAACATCAAGAATTATCAAGATCAGGAAGTGCCGAAAAATTCAAAGGTGGGTTAGCAGGAAATTCAGAAGTAGAAACAAGATATCATACTGCAACCCATTTACTTAATGCAGCGCTTAAACAAGTTATTGGCCCTGATGTACACCAAAGAGGCTCTAATATAACAGTAGAAAGAATGCGTTTTGACTTTAACTGTGACCATAAATTAACAGAAGAAGAAAAAGAACAAGTAGAAGCTTTAGTTAATACATGGATCGATGCAAAACTAGATGTAACAGTAAAAGAAATGACTAAAGAAGAAGCTATTGCATCAGGTGCAGAATGTATGTTTATTGAAAAATATCCTGACATTGTAACAGTATATACAATTGGAGATAATATATCTAAAGAACTATGTGGTGGACCACATGTTAAAAACACTGGTGAACTAGGGCATTTCAAAATAAAAAAAGAAGAAGCATCATCAGCTGGTGTTAGAAGAATTAAAGCAGTATTGGAGTAACGATATGAAGAAAGTCAAAATAAAAAAAGGATCTAAATTTGTTGAAGAATTCAAAACATTTATCTTAAGAGGCAATGTTATGGATTTAGCTGTCGGTGTTTTAATTGGAGCCGCATTCCAAGAATTAGTTACAAGTTTAACAGATAATATAATTTCACCTATATTAGGATGTTTTAGTGAAGTTGATTTTAATCAATTTAGCTTAAATATTGGGAAGTTACATCTTACATATGGTGCATTTATTACTGATGTAATTAATTTTATAATAATGGCATTCGTAATTTTCATGATTGTAAAATTTATGAATTTTATTGAAAGTTTAGGGCATAAAAAAGAAGAAGAGAAAAAAGAAGTTCCATCTAAATCAGAAGAAACAAAATTACTAGAGGAAATTAGAGATTTACTTAAGAAACAAAACAAATAGAAGGAGTGTATCCTTCTATTTTATTGACTTAAAAACGGAATTAAATTAAAATATAGTTTGAATGGAGATAAAATATATGAGGTATACAGATAAAAATACATATAATTCAATTAACAAAAAAATAAATAGAGACACTAGATGTGTACCATTTTTTGCAGGAATGCTTACATCAGGATTATATTTACATGTTCCGTTTAGTGAAGTTGTCGGTACAATTGGAATACTTAGTAGTTATTCTTTTAAAAATTATCATAAAAGTTTAATAAAAAATTGTGATGAATTTGAACAATTAAGAGATTATTATGATTGTATTACAGAACTTATTTCTTCAAGTATTAAATCATTAAATTTGGAAAGCGTTACAGAAGTATTTACATATATGTCATATTTATACGAAAATGGTTACTTATCGTATAATAGAAGTAAAGATGGTTTTGTATCTAATAGAATTCTTAGTAGAGATACAATATTAAAGGAATTAGCTCTAAATAATCACGGCGGTAGTAAAAGTGCAGCATTACTTGTTTCTGATATTATTAATTATACAGTAAAAGACACATCTACATCAATCTTAGATGGAGTCTTACATGATGAATATGAAATGGCAGCCAAGATTGAAGAAAGTAATATTGAAGAATATATAAATGATTTTATAGAGACATTAAAAAGAAAACAAACTAAGGTATTAACATATAATAGACAAGAACTAATCGAATATTTAATAAGCAATGGAATAATTAAAGTAAATGATAAAGTAAAAAAGAAAGAAATAGATTACACAATAAGTACTGCTTTACATAATGATCAGCAATATTATTTAGATATTCAAAATAGTCAAATATTATATCCCGTAGAAAATAATAGTAATATATTAGTTGGAAATAATATAGCATTCACAATAGCTGGAAATTCATTAAAGAATCAAGAAACTAGTAGGATTGATATAAATAAATCCGAAAAAGAGTTAAATAAAGCAAAAGAAATAATTCAAGCAAACGAACAAGCAATAGAAGAATTATATAATTTAATTCAACCGAAACTAGAAAGCGCTGAAAATACACACGAAAAAATATTAAGAAGCTGTTAATCAGCTTTTTATTTTTTTTATATTCTTTATGTGCTATAATTATAGATAGTAGAATAGAGTTGGTGATGATATGAATATCTTAGATATTATTACAAAAAAGAAAAACGGCAAAACGCTTTCGTACGATGAATTAAAATACGCTTTTAATGCTTATTTAAATAAGGATATACCGGATTATCAAATGAGCGCATTACTTATGGCAATTACTATAAACGGTATGACTTTATCTGAGACACTATCACTAACAGATATATTTATTCGTAGTGGTGAAGCTTACGATTTAACAAAAACAATGAAATACGTTGTAGACAAACATTCAACTGGTGGAGTAGGAGATTCTACGACTTTAGTAATTGGACCTATGTGCGCAGCTCTTGGTCTACATATGGCTAAAATGAGTGGTAGAGGTCTTGGATTAACCGGTGGAACAATTGATAAAGTTGAATCAATTCCAGGATTTAATATAAATTTAACAGAAGAAGAATTTTATAAACAAGTTGAAGAAATTGGTTTTGCATTATCAAGTCAAACTGCAGATTTGGTACCTTTAGATAAAGTAATATATGCCCTTAGAGATGTCACAGGAACAACAGAATCAATTCCTTTAATTGCATCATCAATAATGTCAAAAAAGATTGCTGCTGGTGCTAATAATATCTTAATTGATATAAAAGTTGGAAGTGGAGCTTTAATCAAAAATGAAAGTGATGCAAGAGTATTAAGTGATTGGCTAATTCAAATTGGTGAAGCTTATAAAAGAAAAGTAAAAACAATAATTTCTGATATGAATGCTCCATTATCATACGCAATTGGTAACTCACTAGAGGTATGCGAAGCTATCAATGTACTGCGTGGTAAAAAATGTCCATTATATAATGCTTGTGTAGAAATAGTAGCAAATCTTTTATCAATGGCCAAAAATATGGATTATGAAGAAGCAGAAATTAGAGCAGAAGAAACATTAAAAAACGGCTCAGCTTTAAAGAAATTTTATCAATTTGTAACTACTCAAGGTGGTAGATTAAGAGAAGTAAGTGTAGCTGATAAAGTAATTCAAGTAAAATCTAAAAAAGAAGGCGAAGTCACTAAAATTGATGCATTGGGAGCAGCTAAGCTTGCATCAAAACTAGGAGCATCAAGACTTTCTTTAAATGATAACATTGATTATACAGTTGGAATTATACTAAATGTTAAAATTGGTGATAAAGTAAAAATAGGCGACACACTATTAAATATTTACATGAACAAAAAGATTGAATTTAACGAAAACGATTTTGAATTTATTGAAGTAGAATAAATTTATATGTTATAATTATACAAGAATAAGAGGTTGGTAATATGTTTGGAAAGATTAAATATATTGATGATATTACAGTAGTAGCTGAAATCCATAAAGAAAATATGGTTGTTCCAAATCTAATGAACTTACATGTCGTTTTTGAAACTAAAGATCAAAAGTTACTCGGAGAAGTAAAAAAAGCTGATGAAGAAACAGTACATATTGATTTAATGGGTCAATTTATTGGTGACAGATTTATTGCAGGTACAATCAAAAAACCAACACTAGACAGTTCTATTAGAATCATTAATGATGAAGAGTTAGGAATTATTCTAGGAACTAATAAACCAGGAAACTTATATTTAGGAAAATCAGCGATATATACTGGTAAAGATGTATTTGTCGATATAAATGATATGTTTTCGAACCACTTATCAATATTTGGCAATACTGGATCTGGTAAATCATGTTCAGTTGCTAGAATCGTGCAAAACATATTCTTAAACAAGAACTTCTTAACTTTTAATGCTAATTTATTTATATTTGATGCTTATGGTGAATATAAGACTGCATTTAAAGTGTTAAATCAATTTAATCCAAACTACCAATATAAATTTATAACAAGTAATCCAGTAGATGATACTGATGTATTATTAAAAATCCCAGTATTCTTACTTACAATTGATGATATTTGTCTATTATTACAGGCAGATAATCACCATCAATATACAATCATTGAAAGAATGCTAAAACTAGCTAAATTGTTTTCAAAAGATGATGAAGAAACAAAGAGGTTAAAAAATCATTTAATAGCAAAAGCTATTATGACAGTTTTATTCTCAAATCAAAATGCATCAGCTAAGAAAAATGATATATTTACAATTATTTCTGATTGTTCGACTCCTGAATTTAACGTAGATACTGATATTCAAGGAATTGGATATACAAGAAAATTCTCTGAATGCTTCGGAATTGATAGAAACGGAGAATTTGGTGAGTCAGTTCTAATCAATGAATATCTACTAAAATTTATTGATGATGAATTAGAACAAAGAATGGAAGTACCAAAAGATGCTTATTATACTCTTGATGATTTAGAAAAAGCCATGAGTTTCACACTTATTGGTGATGGTTTTTTAAATAACAGGATAATGCAAGATAACGCCGTAATAATGCAAGTTAGACTTCATAGTATAAATAACTCCGCTAATAGGAAATATTTTGATATTCCAAATTACATAACACTTGAAAATTATATTTCAAGTCTAATAGTATTTAATAATAGACGTAGTCAAATAGTTAATATAAATCTTGAAGATGTTGATGATAACCTAGCAAAAACAATGGTTAAGATATTCTCAAAAATGATTTTCGATTTTGCAAAGAGTAGAAGAGAAAGAGCAGCAATACCATTCCATTTATTCATAGAAGAAGCACACAGATACGTTGTATCAGACAACGATCACTTCTTATTAGGATATAATATCTTCGAACGTATCGCTAAAGAAGGTCGTAAGTACGGAGTTATGTTAGACCTAGTTAGTCAAAGACCTGTAGAAATTTCAGAAACAGTTATAGCCCAAATGTCTAACTTCTGTATTTTGAAAATGACACACCCAAGAGATCTTGATTATATTAATAAAATGTTACCTAATATTTCTGGTGACATAATTGAAAAATTAACAAGTTTACAAAGTGGTACTATGGTTGCCTTTGGTAATGCCTTTAAAATACCAGTAATAGTAAAAATGGACATGCCAAATCCTGCACCATATTCATCAAATTGTAACGTTGTTGATAGATGGAAAGCATAAAACACCACATATGGTGTTTTTTCTTGTAAAAATATAAGTATTATTAGCAAATTAACAAATACCTATTTACAGAATCTTAAAATCTATGTTATAGTTAAATTACCTAAGAGAGGTTCAAACTATATAACCGACTATTTTGTGATAATTGGGAATCTAATTGGTCTGTGGTGTTGAAAACCTAGTCTTACTAGGGATCCTAAAACAGATCATGTGATGCCCACCTCGTGCGAGCGGGCTTATATCACGCGAACTTCTCCTAGGCTTTTTTATTGCAAGAAAATATAAAAAATGTTAAGATAATCACTAATGAAAGGTGATATTATGAAATTAATAGATATAAATGAATTAAACAAATATACCAATAATGTAAGTATACTAAAATTATTATTAAATCTTGATGACGAAGCAGTTAACGATATAATTTCCTTATATAAAAGTTTTGAAGCCTATAATGTAGCTCAAGATAAAAAGGATGCCATTATAGAAAATTATGTAAAAAATGGTTTATATGAATACAAAATTGAAATAAAGAAAATCCTAACTAAGAATAACTTTTTATCATCCGTTGCTTCAATGAGCATCAAACAAATTAAAGAATTCATGAAATATTGTAATGAACCAGAGTTAAGAGAGACTATATTAACTGACGAATCACTTGAAAATGGGAAAATCGAAAATAATTTAACAATGTTAAGACGTGAGCTTGAAAAAAAGAAACAAATTGACAAAATTAGAAAGTGTTTAGAAGAAATTGGCATTAACCAAAACTATATAGCTAAAATAATTGATGCATTTTCAAATATAAAATATTATGAAATAAGAAATAAGCTTGTTAAACTTTTAACTAATAAGCAATTCTATAGTGCTAAATCAGAATTTGATATATTAGTAGTAATTAAATATTTTTCAAACATTGAAAGTGTAGAACACTTAAATTGTACAGTTAAAATAATTAATTTCATGAACGAAAGAGATGGATACTTTATTAGTGACTTACTCTATGTAGTTAACGTCATTATGGCTAACAGTAATAAATTAGATTTTTTAGTAAATAAATACGTATTTAGAAATAATACTTTAGAAAATATTATCGCTATGATTAATGCTTATCTTGCATATCCTACATTAAAACTACTTATAAACGAAAAAACAGTATCTAGAATAACTTGGTTAGAGTTTACTCATTTAACTATAGTAGGTGATTTATTAATAGATGAAAATATGGTTGCAATTAATAAAGAGTTAAATAGACTGCTTGCTAATGATAATAAAGATAATTTATATACATCTTTATTAGAATTTATAAATAGAAATGAATATAATCAAACTGTGGCAGCCTATTTAAATGGATGCAATACAATAGAAGAATTTATAAATTCGGTAAAAAATACAATTGATAAAGAGAAAAACCTAAGGTTAGGAACAGTAGTAGAGGAATAAGAGCAATAATTGCTCTTTTTTTGTATGTAATAGTTATGATAAAATATAGCCAGGTGATACCTATGTTTGAAAGATTAATAAAACTAATTGGAGAAGAAAAATTTAAATTAATACAAAGTAAAAAAATTCTTCTAGTTGGAGTAGGTGGAGTAGGCTCTTACGCTTTAGAAGCTTTAATTAGAAATGGATTTACAAATATAACAGTAGTAGACTATGACATCATCGAATTATCGAACTTAAATCGTCAATTAATTACCACAAACAATAATGTTGGTCATTCAAAGGTAATAGAGGCTATTTTTAGAGCAAAAACTATTAATCCTGATATTTTAATTGATGGAATGGATTCAAGGCTTACAAGCGATAAAATTGATGATGTATTAAAATTGAATTACGATTACATAATAGACGCGTGTGATGATATACCTCTAAAGTTTTCACTTATTGAAAAAAGTCTACATTATAATTATAAACTTATAAGTTCAATGGGCACCGCTAAAAAGATTGATCCAACTAAACTAAGTATTACAACGCTTGATAAGACATTAAACGATCCAATAGCTAAAATATTAAGAAAAAAAGTAAAAGACGCAAAGATAAATAAGAAAATAATGGTTGTTTCTAGTTCTGAAGTACCACTTGATATAGAAGGGTTAGGTACGGCGAATTTAGTTCCAAGTGTGGCAGGACTTCTATGTGTTTCATTTATATTTAATGACATAATAAAAGAGAGATAACTCTCTTTTTATTATAATAGATTATTTTTTAATTTGAAGAAATTGTGATAACTTATTTGGATCATCATTATTCATAACAATCTTATAGATTAAATCAATAACAGGCATTTTAATCTTTTTTCTTCTTAAAAGAGTATAAATGCTCTTTAATGTATAATAACCTTCAACTGTTGTATTTTTTAAATAATTATTAGCCTCGTCAAATAAGCCTTTACCTAATAAAATACCATAAGAATAATTTCTAGATTTTACACTTGTAGAAGTTAAAAGCAAATCTCCAACTCCAGCAAAAGAAAGAATAGTTTTTTTGCTTCCACCTAATCCTTTAATAAGTTCCTTAATATCATGCATAGATTCAGTTATTAAAAAGCTTCTAGTTGATTCGGAATAACCTAAACCATCTAATATACCGGCAGCAACAGCTATTACGTTTTTAATAGATCCACATAATTCAACACCAACTAAATCTCGTGTACTTCTTAATTTAATATTAGTATTTTTATATATTTTTAAAGCTATATTCAAAGTTGCATTAGATCTTGTTGCAATTGAAAGACCAATTGGCTCAAGATTTGCAATATCAATAGCAAATGATGGACCAGATATAACAGCAAGTTTTCTCGTATTAATAAAATTCAAAAATACTTCATGAATAAAGCGACATGTTTCTTGTTCTATTCCCTTAGAGCCAATGATAAAATGCATTTTATTATTTATGTAAGGAAGCATATGCTTACAAACACTAGAAACAAATTTTGCTGCACACATAACAAATACAACTTGAGCATCTTTTAATACTTCTTCATAACTTGTACTGAATTTAATTTTATCATCTAAATGTATATTTCCAAGTTGAGTAAGTTTCTTTCTATTTTTTTCTAAATCGTTTTTGGCTTCTTCCGATTCACTCCACATAATAATTTTATTTTTACTATTTTGTGATAGTGAATGTGCCATTGATAACGCATAAACGCCAGAACCTATAATAGCTATATTCATTCTTCCTTCATCTCCTTATTTATTTTAACCAAATTACTTTCATATTTATTTTCACATGGAACAAAGTAAACTTTATTTTTAATATTATCTGGTAAATATTGTTGACTCACCCAATGTTTTTTATAACTATGAGGATATTTATAAAGTGGGGAAGAGGTTTTAATCCAATGTGGAACATCACCAGTAGACCCATTTTCAATATCTTCCAATACTTTATCTATCGCCATAATGCAAGAATTAGACTTAGGTGATAATGCAAGTTCCGTTACAACTACTGATAAAGGTATACGAGCTTCTGGCATACCAAGCATTTCTGATGCTTCAATAGCTGCACGAACTTTCGGCCCCATACCTGGGTTAGCAAGTCCAATATCTTCATAGGCAATAACATTCATTCTTCTGTATATAATATCTAAATCACCAATTACAAGTAATCTTCCTAAATAATATAAAGCAGCATCAACATCTGATCCGCGAATACTTTTTTGAAAAGCACTAATAAGATCATAATGGCCAGATTCATTCATATCACCAGCAAGCACAGGTTTTGAATTAATAGATTTAACAACATCTACGGTTATATGGCGTTTAGAAGCAGAGTAGTAAGACATTTCTAGTAAATTCAAGGCGTTTCTAAAATCTCCTGAAGAAAGTCTTGCAATTGTCTCTTTAGCATCTTTATCTAGTTCACATTTAGGTAATGATTTAACTGCATTTTCAAGACCTTTAATAATATCACTAATATCTAAATTGAATAATTCAAATATCTGACATCTACTTCTGATTGCTGGATTAATTTTATAATATGGATTTGATGTTGTAAGTCCAATTAATATAATTGTGCCGTTTTCGATATATGGTAGTAGTATATCTTGTTTGTCTTTATTCATTCTGTGAATTTCATCTACAATTAATACAAGTTCACCATACATCTTTGATTCTTCAATAACAACATCAAAATCTGCTTTATTATTTACTACAGCATTTAAAACTCGAAACTTACATCCTATTTCATTAACCAAGGCATAGGCAATACTAGTTTTACCAATACCTGGATTACCAAACAAAATCATACTAAATAATTTTTTATTTTTTACTAAATTATATAAGACCTTATCCTTAGCAACTAAATGTTTTTGTCCAACTACATCACTTAGTTTTTGTGGTCTTAATTTATCTGCAAGTAATTCCATTGTTACCACCATAATAATTATATCACAAAAAATAGATTACTTTAAGTAATCTATTAGGAATGTATTAGGTTTTAATTCCTTAATTGCACTATGGTCGCCAAGTATAGCATTTTTTACTATACTTGTTACCTCATTATCAAACATTCCTGAATCTTTATCCAAAACACTTCTTAAATCATCAAGAAAAAATTCAATATTATAAATGACATCTTTTCTCGTATCCTGGACAGAATTATTTAATAAAATATATGTCCATAAATTAAATGCTAAAACATCAAGCATTTTTACTGATCCATCCACAATATACCAATTTTGAAATAATGGAACAAACGAATAAGGAAGAGGTATATCTCCATTAAATAAAATACCATTTACATCAGTTAATCGTACATGGCCATTTTTATATAAAATATTTGATAAACGTACATCCGCGTGAACTAAAGAATTATCGCTTAAATAAATAATAATGTCTTTTAATTGATTAAGGATGTTGATTGTTTCATCAAATGAAACAGAATATTTAAATAAATAACTTTTTAAAGATTCACCACCATTAAACATTTCAAAACCAGAATATACATCATCAATATATAATTTACTTATTGGTATAGTTAAAAATTTCTCATCTAAAAGAGCAATATCTTCAACTCTAAATTCTCTTTTATTTTTCGGAGGCATATATTGATCATATATTTTATATGCAACATCAGCACCTACGTAAACATCACCATCTCGAGAAGGATAATGTGAAAAACCAGAAGTAACGATATTTCTAAAATCTGTATAACTATAATTTTTTACTTGCATAATAAATCACTTCAATTCGGATGTATTATACTAAAGTATGTAATATAAAGCAAATCGTGATATAATTAATTTAAGGTGATAGTCATGAATAATAAGTACATATCAGATTTTTTATTATATTTAGAATTAGATCTTAATTATTCTGATAACACAATAAAATCATACGATAATGACATATCAAAATTCACAAAATTCTATGAAAACAAAGACTTATTAAAATTAGGAGTAAAAGATATTGAAAAATATATTAATACTTTAAATGAATTATCAGCTTCATCTGTAAGTCACAATATATCAAGTTTAAGAACCTTTTACAATTATTACATGAAATTAGATAAAATTAGCTATAATCCTTGCGATTCTATAAAACAACCAAGGTTAGGGACTCATTTACCAACATTTTTAACAGTTGATGAAATAAATACTTTATTAGATATAAAAATCGATACTCCATTTGATGCACGTAATAAAGCTATCCTTGAGATAATGTATGCTACTGGGTTACGTATTAGTGAAACAATTACTCTAGAATTTAAAAATATTGATACCGAAGAATGTATTGTCAGAGTAATGGGGAAGGGAAGCAAAGAAAGAATCGTTCCAATAAATGACTATGCATTAGATGCTTTAAATGATTATTTAACTAACTATCGTCCATTACTTATAAAAAACGATTATAATAATTATATTTTTTTAAATAATCACGGCGGAATGTTAACACGACAAGGGGTATTTAAAATGATAAAACAAGAATGTCTAAAAAAAGGAATTAACAAGACGATTTCACCACACACAATTAGACATACATTTGCAACTCATTTATTAGAAAATGGTGCAGACTTACGAGTTATCCAAGAGCTTCTTGGTCATTCTGACATTGGAACAACACAAATATATACTCACATAACAAACGAAACACTTCATAAAGAATATCTAGAATATTTTCCAAGAAAATAAAAAGAGGACTATTCCTCTTTGTAAATTATTCATTATTAGCTTTTAATGAATTATGGCAGCTTGTAGATTTATTTGTTTTATTTGATCTATTAGCTTTGTTTGTTTTACTAGTTTTACTAGATCTTTGATTTTTCATAAAATTACCTCCTAATCCTATTATGTCCAATTATTGAATTAATATAATAAGTATGTTAAAATTATTTCTAAAGTAGGGTGATGAAGATGAAAAGAAATATCTTCTATTGTATATTTATAATAACTATTACTGTATTTTCAATCATGATTGTAAATAATAAAAGTTATTCCTACGGAATCACAAAAAGTATAAGTGGTTCTTCTGGCAATAAAGTTATTAATTATATCGACTCAGAAACAGATAGTTTAATTTCCTGGAATGATGCAAATAAATATTTTGGAGTATCAATATATGAAGAAGTATATGATGAAGGTAAAACCATTTATTTTTATAAAGGTAAAGAAACATCCTATAGCGAATATATAAAAGGTTCATCTATTGAAGAAGCTGATAATAAAGCAGCTCTTTACGGAAAAAATGCTTACCGCGTAAGAACAACGAGCGAATTTAAACATGCATTAGATGATATTTATAACAATCTTCGATTCGGAGAATTTCATATAATATTTTCCAAATATGAAAGCATTGATATAAATGAAGTATATGCTTATTTTAATACCTTGTATGGTGTAAGTTATGTTCGCCAAAATTATTATCCATATGCTCAAAAAGGGATGTGGGAACCAAATAGATTTTCTCTAGATATCAATAGTATTTTTAATTCAGGAGAAATGATTCTAGATACAACAAGTAGAATTAGAATTTCTGGAAATGAAAGAGAAGTAGTAGAAAGTTTTGTAAATAATTTGTTACCTTATCTTTATAAATCCGGAGGTGATTATGAAAAAATACTTGCAGCTTACACTTATATTACACAAACAACATCATATCTTTCAGATGACGGATTTATCAATAATCTACTTTCATCAAATACATCACTATATGATGCATTAATATCAAGAAAAACGACATGCATTGGTTATTCAATTGCTTTCTCATATATAATGGATAAAATGGGAATCGAATCATATATAGTCGATAATATCACTGAGGCAAATGAAGCAACTGGCACATTTTCATCTGTACACACATATAACATAGTTAAATTAAATGGCAAATTCTATAAAGCTGATTTAACCGGAAATATATTTCTTGGAGCAATAAATCCAAGTGAATTATATGATTCAAGATTAAATATTTCAACCACAGCTTATAATGGAAACAAAAATATATCTATAAATTATGATGAGATTAATGCATTATTAAATAATTCTAAGAATATTAAAACAACAACCACAGCAAGAGTCGTAGCAAGTACTACTACTAAGACATTCCCATATACATTACCAAATGGATATGTAACTACTAAAAAACAAGAAAATATAAATACTAATACTACTCAAGGGTTTGTAAAAAAAACCACAATTATTACAACCATGGATGCAAGTGGAAATATTATTGAAGTTCCTACAGAAGTTGATGAATATGAAGAAATAATAACTACAGAAGCTAATGATGAAGAAACAACTAGTAGTATTGAACATACAAAAACTATAAATACAAAAAATGATAACAATAAAAATAAAAAAGGATTTAATTACAATTATATTTTATTTCCATTATTAATTATTATGATATTATCCCTTATAGTTCTAAGAATAAAGAATGGTAAAAAAGTAAAGATTGAGCTGAATACTTTACCGGAATCTAAAGAAATAGCAACTCAAGATTATAATAAAGAAGATGAATAATATCTTCTTTTTTTCATATTTAATAATATGAATATTCAAATATCTCTTATTTTATCATTTTTAGCTGGTTTAGGGACCCTTTTAGGTTCATTTCTAATATTTGTACCAAAACTAAATAAAACCACTTATATACCTTTATTTTTATCTATATCTGCAACAATTATGTTTTCGTTTTCATTTTTAGACCTAATACCAGAAAGCATTATATATATATTTAGTAATATTAATACACCAAAGAGTTTTTTTCTCATAATAATTCCATTTTTATTTGGCGTTCTTGTAATCGAAGTCTTAGATAAAATATATAATGAAGAAAATGGATTAAAAAAAATAGGTATATTATCTTTTATCAGTTTGGCAATTCATAATTTTCCTGAAGGTATAGCAACATTTATCAGTTCAATTGTAAATATTAAACTTGGAATTAGTTTATCAATTGGAATAATGTTACATAATATACCAGAAGGAATTTGTATAGCTATGCCATTATATCATTCAACAAAAAATAAAAGAAAAGTATTATCAATAGCGTTAATTGCATCATTAGCAGAACCATTAGGTGCCATAATAGCTTATGCATTCTTAAAAGATAATATAAATAATCTGACGATAAGTATAATATTATTATTTGTTGCCGGGCTAATGATTAATTTAAGTATTAATAATATCTATAAAAAAGTACTAAACGATAAGAAAAACATGATAAAAGGAATAATTATAGGTATATTAATAAGTATAATAGCCATATTGATATAAAAATGTATTTATGTTATTCTAATAATAGAAAGTAGTGAAGTATATGAATAACAAAAAAACAAATACATTAAGTATAATTGGATTTGTTGTTTCAATATTTAGTGTGATTTTTGGAATATTATTATGTGTTATTTCTTTAAACCAAATAAAAGAGACAAAAGAGAAGGGGAAAGGTCTTGCAATAAGTGGCATAGCAATTAATATTCTCAAAATAATCTCTATTATACTATTATTTGTTTTATATATATTTAGTCCAACAACAGTAGATGAGAATGACTATAAATGTAAACATGCAATAAATTGCGATTATCATAGTGAAAGTCAAACATACACTTGTACATACAATGAAGATGGAGTAGAGGAGTATATTACTTGTGAATCAAGCGACATAAAAGAAGAATCAAACAGTTATAATAACGACGGTACTCAAGATGATCCTGATAACGACGATACATTTGATTATGATGCCGAATACTAAATAAATAATTAAGAGAACTTTATAGTTCTTTTTTTATTCACTCCCCCTACTTCTAATTAAAAGAGTAGAATAGAAGCAAATATATTAATAAAAATAATAAGAGATATATAATAAAAATTAATAACCCCTACTTATAACTATTAATTAAATAGAGTAGATAAATAACATTTATTTACATAGAAAATAAAGTAGTTCAAATATATAAATATAAATTTAAATAAAATATATTATGATTAATATAAAAGTAATTTAATAATATAAAAAGATGGATAATTAGCCATATTATTTATCAAAACACCAAACTTCATATAATATATATTATGTTAACTTCTATATTTTAAATAAAAAGATGAATAACTAATCATCTTATATTCACTATAAAAATATATATACTAATTTAATTTTATAATCAATAAATTTTTTATTAAAGGCTATAATATTTATATGAATTTCTATATTTATTTATCTTTATATATCTCGTATTGTTCATATTTATTATAAACTACATATCTAATAATATAATTATCCTACCCTAAATTTAAAATAAATAATAGAAGAGGGGTGTTTGAGAAAATCACTCCACTTCTCTTTTTTAATAATATAAAAGGGGAGTTATTAATTTTTTTATGATAATTAAAATATTAAATATATAAATCGCCCTTTTTTTATTAATATAACAAATATAAGAGTGAATAATATATCCGCTTATAGTAAGTAATAATTATTATTTTTTTAAATTTATATATATTTGAGAAGGGCACTTCCCCTTCTCCACCCTATAAAAAAAGAAAAGTATTAAACTTTTCTTGACTCTATCTCAGCTATTTTTTCAAAAACTTCAGCAGCATTATCGTTATTAAGTTGACTATAACCCAATTCTCTTAAAGCTTGGACCTTAACAGTAAATAATTGTTGTGTTCTAGATAATTTTTCTTCGTTTTTAGATTCTATTTCTTTAACAAATCTCTCACGGCATATAGTAGCTTTGTTTCTACTAGCTCCTCCATTATTATATAAATTAAATGCAGAATAAATTATTCCTTCGAAAATGAATTGTTTATCTTCATTAAATTTAAATACATTTGGTTGAGTAAACCCCATAGATTTAGATAAATAAGCTAATAAATATTTTATTTCTGGAGCGTTATCCATACTTTGTAACATATGATATACATATTGTAATGCATAAAAATTTTCTTCGTGATTAGAAGATTCAACAAGTTTTTCTTTAATTAAGAAAGTAATATCGCTTATAAGAGTATGTTCCTCTTTTTTTAATCCCTTTAAATCTAAATAATCATTTTCTGAAGCTTCTTTAACACCTTCAGTTAATCTATTTTCTACAGCTAGTAAATAATCAGTATTAACTTTAATATTGCTAATAGTGCCATTTTCGCCATCTTCAATATCCAACAATTTTAATAATAAAATTTTCTTTTCTTTTGGCCATTTATTAATACTCTCTAATTCTAAATAGTTATATACCATTTGTCTAGATACACCTAAATATTTAGCTAATCTAACTTTTGATATTCCTAGTTCTTGTAGTAATTTATTTAATTGTTCCATTGTCGAACTTCCCTTCTCTATTTTACATAACAATAATATCAAGTTATCAAACAAATGTCAATAGTTTACAGTAGCAATACAAATAATAGTTGCTAAAATATTAAAAAAGTGCATATAAAAAAACAACATTAATTGTTGTTTTCTTTTTTAAAAGATAATTCTTTAATAGTTTTTCTTATTGGTACTTGTTCTAATAGAGATTCACTCATATTATATATTCTCATATAAAGATTTTGTCGAGCATTTTGTAATTCTTGAATTTCTCTTTCTTTTTGTATTCTGGCTTGTCTTTTTTCTTCATCTTTTTTCTTTTTATCAAGACTATAATCTGACTCAGTTTCAAATAATTCAATAAATTCACAATATAATTTGTATTGTTTTCTGTTCTTTGCATTTACTCTCATTTTATTAATTAAAACTTGCATTATTTCATCAATTAAATCTTGTTTAATCTCATTTGAATAATCTTGTAAATCATAAACTCTTTTAGCAATAATTTTAATATCATCAAGGTTAGGCTGATAATTTGGTAAGTCTATAAATTTTGAGATTTCATGAATTTCAATAGTTGTTAAAATATAAGAACTATCATTAAAGCGAATATCTTCTGATATATTAGCATATTCTTCTAATTCATAAAACTCTCTAAAATTATTTAATAGATATGGACATAAATCTGAACAAATAGATGTTGATTTTCTTTCGTTATCAATATATCTACTTCTTCTTACGTTCATAAAATCAACTAAACCTTTTTGTTGTAAATAACTTAACCAACTTGAAGCATACTGAGCAGAGCCATCTTTTTTGATTATTACTTTAATTAAGCTCTCTTTCATCTTTGGATTCTTATCAAGATTTTCTTTTAAAGCATTAAATAATTCTTTCATTTTTACTTCTTTATCAGTAAATAGAGTTCTCGACAAATCAAATCCGGCACCTCTTGGATTTACAATATGATCAAAGCCATTCATATTTTGAGTTCTAATATAAAAATTTAAAAGTCTTTCTATTATTTCTATTTTTCTAGGCATAGGAATATTAGAACATAATAACTCACTTACAAAAGCACTAGACCTTTGACATAAACGTCCAACAAGATCAAAAGGTTTATCTTTTTGATCATAATCAAGAGAATTTTTAAAATATTCTTCTATTCTATGAGTACGATAGTCTTGTCTTAACTTATTAAATAGTTCATCACTGAAATCACTTTCTCTAATTTCAGCAGATATTTTCAAATAATTGTTTCTATCTATTTCAAATAATTCTGAAATACTATTTGCATAGAAAGGAACAGTAACACATTTATCTTCTAAATCATTAATTACTGTATCAAGCACAAGAGGTGTTTCTAAATCAAATTTTTTTCCATTAACAACACAGTAACTATAAAGAGTCATAATATCACACAATGCTTTGCTATTCTTAATATAAACTTGTATAAGTCTTACTAGTTCTTCTTTTGTCTTTTTTGAATTTACACTTTCCATAAAACCACCCGTTTCTGACTATTATTGTAACAAATAATAGAAAATATTTGCAAGAAAAAAAGAGCCTAAGCTCTTCCTGCATATTTACCATCAGCAGTAGATATAACAATTTTTTCTCCTTGATTAATAAATAAAGGAACTTTTACAACATAACCTGTTTCGATTGTTGCATCTTTTTGAGCATTGTTAGTTGTATTACCTTTAACAGCTTCAGAAGTTTCAACAACTTCATATTCAATTTTTTCAGGTAATTGAACCCCAAGCATTTCGCCTTCATACATAGTAATTGTAATATCTAATCCTTCTTTTAAAAACTTAACTTGATCTTTAATTTTTTCTTCTGGAAGTTCGATTTGCTCATATGTTTCATTATTCATGAATACATAAGAATCTCCCATAGAATATAAATATTGCATTGGTAGTCTATCTACTCTTGCTCTTTCTATTTTTATATTAGTATTATAAGTATCCTCTACTAATGCACCAGTTCTTAAATTTCTTAATTTCATTTTCATAAATGCTGAACCTTTACCAGGTTTAACATGTTGGAATTCTTCAATTAAACAAAGTTTTCCATCAATGATAATAGTCATACCATTTTTAATATCATTAATATTAATATTCATTATATTCACTTCCTACCATTTTAATATTTTTTTAGGATAATATTTTTTACTAGTTTTTCTTATATTATATTTTTTAGATTTTCTAGATTTCTTAACTCGTAATGGCCCACGTTTACTTTGTGGGGTACTATTGCTTATGAATGTATATTGATTAGCTTAATTATTAATAAGCGTTTTATAATCAATTAAGTCTTGGTACATTCCGTGTATTACAAAAGATGTCGAATGCATAATATACCTCCATTAACTATTTTCCAATTTTTGTTTCTTTGAAAACTTGTACTGATTTACAATTTGGACAATATTTATTCATTTCCAATTTATCAGTAGTATTTTTTGTATTTTTTTGAGTATGTCTTCTAGTCATTTTTCCACATTTTGAACATTTTAGTCCAATTGGTGTTCTAGCAGCTTGTGCTCCTTTAGCCATATTATTGCCTCCTCACTAGTCAAACTAAAAGTATTTTAACATACATTAGCCTAATTTTCAAACAAAATATTGCTTATTTTATTGCTTAATCGGCTATTTATTGGATATTTATAGCTATTTGGTGAATTTGCATAACCAATATTAGGTGAAATTATAACTAAACTGTATTTTGGATCATTAAATGGTGCATACATAATAAAAGATTTTGTTGTTGTGCTTATTCCATTATAGAAGGTTTCACTAGTACCAGTTTTGCCTGCTGCATTATATTTAGAATTAACATAACCAGCAGCAGTACCACGAGCTATAACACTTCTTAAACCTTCTTGTACTCTTTTTAAGTGTTCTTCTTGAATTCCAACATTACTAACAATTGATTCATTATTTAAATCTACTCTATTTCCATCTTGATCAATACCATAATCAACTAGTCTCAATTTATATCTAGTACCATTACTCGCAATAGTGTTAATATAACTTGCTATCATCAACGGAGTATATGTATCATATTGCCCAATTGTAAAGTTTAAAAGCAAATCTCCACTAACTGTAGAACCTGTGATACCTAGTTTTTCTTCAAATAAATCAATTTCCGATAAAGTTCCTAATCCATAATCTTTAAAAACATCACGATACTTATTAAAATCATCAATTGTTGGATTAAATTCCATATTATAAGTATAATTATAGCCACTTACCTTTATTGCATTAATAAACTGATAGTAATTCGACGATTGTGTTAAGGCATCAATATCATTAATCATCCCTAATCTCGCCCACGAGCATTTATATGGTAAATTCTTTAGCTTAATACAAGAATCATTTATTCTTTTATTTACATCAATTACATTATTGATATAAGCAACGCTTTGGCTTGCTCCCTTAACAATTGATCCAACTGTATATGAATTAGTTAGTATGCCAATAATATCATTTGTAAAACCATCTTGATAATTAAAACCGGCTATGGTTTTTATTGCACCACTATTTGGTTCAGATACTACTACATATGAGCCTTTATAATATTTACTGCTTGGGAACATTTTAGCAGTTTTAATTTCCTCTTTTAAAACTCTTTCAATTTCTAATTGTTTTTCAATATCGATAGATAGCACAAGATCAGTCCCTCTTTTTTCTTCAATAATTAATTCCAATTCGTTATCTTTGTTTAGTTTATATTCAGCCTTTTCTCCTTTTAAATAATCTTCATAGTAAGCTTCTAAAAAGGTTGTTCCAACTATATCGTTCAAGTTATATCCATTTTCTAAATAATAATTGACATTTTCTTTAGCGATTGGTCCAATTGTCCCGAATAAATCATTTAAAACTGTATCATAATTATATACTCTAACCCATCTTAATTTTATTTCTAAACCACTAATATTTAATTCATTAATTTTGATTAATTCTTCTTCAGTAATATCATTTTTTATTATCTTTTCATCAAAACTGTAACCTGAGTTTATTATCTTATAAATATATACTTCAGTTTCATTAATACTATTTAGTTCACTATCTCTAATAAAACTATATTTATATTCTTCAAATTCATTCTTCGAAATAAGTTTAGAATTATATTTTTCAATCATTTTTTTATCTAGCAAACTATCTATTTTATCTTTATTTATATAGTAATAATAACTTTTTAAATCGAACTCTGATACATTAACATTTGCTATATCTAAAATACTAGCAAGACTTTCGCACATGTGCTTTATATCTGTGCTAGCATTCTTTTTATATATAAGGCTTTTTATTCCTTTATTATCAACTAAAATATTACCATTTGCATCCATTATACGACCTCTTGGTGCAGAAGATGAGTAGTAGGTATTCTGAGTTAAATCATTATATTCCTGCTTATAAAAGTTATGATTAATTATTCCAATATTAAAAAGTCTTATTATGACAATAAGATTAATCGAAACTACTAACATTTTTAAGATTTTTTCTTTATTCATATTAATATTATTTGCTATTAGTCATAAAATATAACGGAGGTTAATATGAATAATATTATTACTAAATATGTTAGTATTATGAAAAAAGAAGATATTATAAACTTTGCTAACAAGAATAATTTAAAAGTAACAAATTCAGAAGTTGATTTTATATACACATTTATAAAAAATAATTTTGAACACTATTTAAAGAATCCAGAATCTTTTGATATAACCCAATATAAAAATAGATTTAGTCCCGAAAATTATGAGTTTCTTGTTAATTTAGTTAATAAATATAAAAGGATGATTTTCTAATCATCCTATTTGTATTTCTTCCTCGTATTCTCCATAATCTTCTTCAAAATCTGTTTCAATATATTTTTCAGCAACAGCTTCTTTATATTCGTTATAGTATCCTACATAACTTGATCTAACCATTATTTCTCTATTTTTAAATAAACCAAATGATAATTCACCAATAATACTTGTGTACCTATCATATATAGTTAAATAATACATATCTTCATCTTTTGTAAATGACGCTTCCTCTGGATCATATTCTTTATCTTTAACAACTCTTAAAGCATATTCCTTATATTCTTCTGGAGTTTCTAAACCATCACGATTTAAGACTTGCAAAAGAATTTCTTCAGTAGCTTTATTTAAGGTATATTGCTTATAAGTATTCATAAAAAGATCGTATAAAAAGAATATTGCAATCATACCAAATGGAATTATTAAAATTAAAAATCCACCACCAGTATACATATTTCTTCTACCATAAACATCATTTGCCATAAATAATCACTATCCTAATGATATTTTATAATAAAGATAATCTCTAATCAACGTTTTTATTCAAATAATCAGTCAAGTATTTGCAAATATTAATAGCAACATTTTCTGGTACTATTTCTGATAACTCTTCAACGCTTGCTTCACTCATTTTTTTAACGCTACCGAACTTTTTAATAAGTTCTTTTTTTCTTACATTACCTATTCCCTCAATATTATCTAAAATTGATGAGATAGAACCTTTACTTCTTAAAGTTCTGTGATAATTAATTGTGTATCTATGCACCTCATCTTGAATACGTGTTAAATAATGAAATACATTACTAGTGTGATCAATTGGTATAGTTGTAAGTGTATCACCATCTAAAAGTTCATTAGTTCTATGTTTATCATTTTTTACCATACCACATACTTTGATTTTTTTATCTAATCCTAAAGACTCTAAAGTCTCTTTAATCGCGTTAACTTGTGTTATGCCACCGTCTGCAAGTATTAAATCAGGAAGTTCTGCATCTTCAACTAAAGCTCTATAATAACGCCTATATGTAACTTCCTTCATTGTATGATAATCATCATTAATATCTACTGATACTTTATATTTTCGATAATCATTTTTACTTGGTTGTCCATTTTTATAAACAACCATGCCAGATACTGCAAATGAGCCAAATAGATTTGAGTTATCGAATGAATCAATACGGTTAATTCTCATATTTAATAAACTCTCTAATTCTTCATTAGCTCCACTTGTGCGCATTATTTCACGATTAATTGTTTCAAAATTATTTTCTAAAGATATTTTGGCATTAGTTCGTGCTAATTCTAGCAGTTTCTTTTTATCACCCTTAGTAACATTAATTACCTTAGTATTTAGTAAATCTGATAACACATTTAAATTCAGTTCATCAGGAACAATAATTTCCTTAGGTATTTCTGCCTTTGTATAAAATAAACCTATAAATGTTTCAATATCATCAATGTATTCATCATTCACCGGCATTATCGAGTTCTTTTGACCAACTAACTTACCATTTCTAATAAAGAATAACTGAATAGATATAAAACCATTTTCAAAGTAATAATTAATAATATCGCGATTAACATAATCATGAAGTTCAACTTTTTGTTTTTCCATAATGATTTTTATATAATCAAGTTCTTGTTTTAATTCTAATGCCACTTCATAATTCATCATTTCTGATTGTTTATCAATCATTTCCATAAGTTTACTTACTAAAATATCATCATTACCATTCAATATTGATAATATCTCTTTTTCCATATCATCAATTATTTGTTTATCAATTGTTTTAACACAGTAACCCAAACATTCATGAATATGGTAATAAAGACATACTTCTTTTGGTTTACCATCACATTTTTTTAAAGGATATAATCTATTTATTAGATTAACCATTCTTCTGGCAGCATAAGCATTAACATAGGGACCAAATAGATGTTTACCATTACTTTTTTTGACATTTAAATATCTAACAACTTTTAATGTAGGATAAGGATCCCTCTTATATTGAATATAAGGATAACTCTTATCGTCTCTAAGTAATATATTATATTTTGGGTCATATTTTTTAATTAAATTTATTTCTAAAATAAAAGATTCTAATTCCGATGATGTAACAATGTATTCAAAATCAGCAATCTCTGATACAAGTTTTTTTGTTTTACCAGTGACTTTACCGGTAAAATAAGAAGATAACCTATTTTTTAAGTCTTTTGCTTTACCTACATATATAATAATCCCGTTTTTATCTTTCATTTGATAACTTCCAGGTAAATGAGGGACTAAATCAAGTTTTTCTTTAAACATATGCGCCACCAACCATATTATACTATAATATTATCTCATTTAAAATTACAAATATTCGAAATTTAATTGATAAATATATTTTACTTGATATAATTTAAGTGGTGATGTTATGCAACTTATTAGTGAATATACATACGAGATAAAAAAATCTAAATTTATTGGTAAATACTATGAAGTTAACACAAAAGAAGAAGTAGATGAAATATTAGCAAATTTGAAAATAGAACATAAGAAAGCTAGACATATTCCCTACTCTTATAAAATTGGACCGCTTGCTAAAAAGAGCGATGATAAGGAACCTGCAAACACGGCCGGAAGTCCAATATATAATCTAATTGAACAAAAGGGTTTAGATAACTGCTTAATAGTTGTAATAAGATATTTTGGAGGCATAAAATTAGGAGTAGGACCATTAACTCGTGCATATAAAACGGCCGCTTTAGAAGCAATTAATAATAAATTATCATAAAACAAATTTCACTTAATATATATTATTAGGTGATTTTTTATGAAAAAATATTTATCTATCTTTATTTTTCCAATTGCATCAATTCTTATACTCCCTATTCCAATGAGTATCTTGAATATATTTAATATAAGTTTAAACAAAATAGTAGTCACTATAATTATGATTCTTATCATGTTAATATCTGGTTTTATATTAGGTCAAAATATTCATGAAAAAGGTTATTTAAAAGGACTTTTATATGGCTTATCAATATCCTTAATTATGTTTATCTTAAGTGTAATTTTATTAAGTGAACACTCTTTATATAATATAATTTATTATCTAATCATAACTGCTTCTACAACATTAGGAACAATGATTGGAATAAACAAAAAAGGATAATTACTTATCCTTTGAATCTATTACGATGGTTATTGGACCATCGTTTTCTATGCTTATTAGCATATCTGCACCAAATACACCCGGATATGTTGGTACAAACTTATTTAACTCTATATTAAACTCTTCATATAGTTTAAAAGCATCTTCGCCGCGCATTGCATGAATATAGCTAGGTCTATTACCTTTTTTAGTATCAGCTTGCAAAGTGAACTGAGAAATAGATAAAATACTACCACCTACATCTAAAATTGATTTATTCATAACATCATTTTCATCATCGAAAATACGTAAATTAACTATTTTATTTACTAAATATATCAAATCTTCATGAGTATCTTCGACATTAATGCCAACAAGGACATTTAGCCCGTTATCTATTTTATGTATCAGTTTTCCTGCAACAGAAACACTACTGCTTTTAACTCTTTGAATTACTACTTTCATATTACCTCCTAACAGCTACTATAAATGGAAGAGTAAGAAGTTCGTCAACAAATAAATCTAGATCTCTTCTATTCTGAACTTTAACTAATAAATTAAAATTAATTACACCATTATGATTAAGTTCATTCATACTACTCACCGTAATATTTCTTAATGTAGCTTTAGTTACAATATCTAAGACTTTAGGTTCATGCGTATTAGTCTCAATTACTAATTTAGAAACATATCTCTTATCATCTACCTCATTATTTTCATTCCAGATAACTTGAACAAGTCTCTCAGTTATACCTTTCATGTTTTGACAATCACTCCTGTGAACAGTAACACCATGTCCTTTAGTAATATAACCAATAATATCGTCCCCCATGACAGGTTTACAGCAACTTGCTAAATTAACTAAGATATTATCACATCCTGAGACAATAACATCGTTTTTATAATTAATTTTAGGAACAGAACTTGTATTCATTATCTTATCAACTAATAAATCTTGAACATTTTTCTTATCTTCAAATAACAAATTAACTATATAAACTGGTGTATATCGTAGTGAACCAATATTTAATAAAACCTCTTCAAAATTGTTTAATTTTAAGTCTTTAATTAATTTTTCTTGATGTTCATCAGTTAAAGCATTAGTAATGCTAATTTTTTGTCTTCTAAGTTCACGTTCTAAAAGTTCTTTACCACGAGCAACATATTCTTCCTTATCTTGCTTAGAAAAGAAAGATTTAATTTTAGCTTTTGCAGCACTAGTTTTAACAAAATTAAGCCAATCTTTATTAGGACTAGAATTTTTGTCTGTCATTATTTTGATAATATCATTATCATTTAATGCATAATCAAGTGGTACCATTTGATCGTTAACTAAAGCACCAACTGTTGTATCTCCTACTCTTGAGTGAATTCGATATGCAAAATCTATTGGTGTAGATCCTTGCGGTAACTCTACAACATCACCTTTAGGTGTAAAGACATAAATAGAAGACGATAATAATTCTTCTTCTATATTATTGGCAAATGTTTGATCATCTGATACTTCATCAGAATTTGCTTCAATAGTGTTTCTAAACATTTGAAGTTTTTGCTCCATAACACTTTGAATGTTTTTAGAATTTTTTTCTTTATACGACCAGTGTGATGCAACACCATGTTCAGCAATTTCATTCATTTCTTTAGTACGAACTTGTACTTCAACTGGATAACCATTAGACCCAAATACGCCTGTGTGTAAAGACTGATATGAGTTTCCTTTAGGCATCGCAATATAATCTTTAAATCTTCTTGGAATTGGACGATATAAAGAATGAATTATACCAATAATTAAATAACAATCACTTTCTTCCTCACAAATTATTCTAATACCAAGAATATCGTAGATATCACTCCATTTTTTACCATTAGATAATTTATTATGTAAAGACGAAACTGATTTTACTCTGCCTTTAATTTCAAATTTTAAATTATGATCTCTTAAAACATCAGTAATTTCTTCCATCATCAGATTTAAATCTTCTTCTAATTCTTCTCTTGGAGCCGGAAGTTCGTTTTCTATATCAACATAAATTTCTGGTTTTAAAAATTTAAAACTTAAATCTTCTAATTCACTTTTTAATTGATTAATACCAAGTCTGTGTGCAATTGGTATTAAAACATTCCATGTTTCTAAAGCTTTTTGCTTTTGTTTTTCCTTACTTAATCCCTCGGCAGTACGTAAATTATGAACACGACCTGCTAGTTTTAAGATGATTACTCTAACATCTTCAGATAAAGCTACAAGAACTTTTCTTAAATAAAGAGCAGACGACTCTGAATCGTCAGTTAAATGTAGATGATTAACTTTTGCTAAAGAAACAACAATATTCTTTACATCTTCGCCAAATAATTCTTCAATCGTCTCATAATTTGAAGAACCATGATCTATTGTTTCATGTACTAAAGCAGCAACCACTGTTGCAGCATCAGTATTAAGATTAGCAACAATTATAGCAACTTCTAAAGGATGTGTAATATAAGGATCTTTATTTTTCCTTAACATCCCTTCATGCTCAAGAGATGCAAATTTATATGCTTTTTTAATTAATTCAATTTCTTTACTTGTATATCGGTTATCTTCACATATTTGTAATAACTCATTAAATCTTTCATTCATTATCTTCACGTCTTTCGAATTTTTTTAAAACAAACTCCTCATATAATTTATCATCTGTATTTAAAATATCATTGACAATACTAGCTAAAGTTAGTCCTTTAGCCTTACGCCAATTATGTATTTTGTTATATTCCCATATATCTAATTCATTAACAAATTTAATACCATTTCTAACAAGTTCATTTTTTTTAGTTCTTAATGCTGGTTTTACTTTATTAAATAATTCATTTTGATTATTAAATTTATTTTCCATCTTAATCACCTTAATATTTTTTAAGTTTTATCATATATAATTATATAACAAATAAACTAAACTTTAAAGGAGAATTCATGAAAAATATATTCTTAAAGTCAACCTTGATATTGCTTCTCGGCATTAGCGCATCAAAAGTATTAGCTTTCTTAATAAAAATAATCTTAGTAAGAACAATTGGTGATGGAATAAATATCTATTCACTAATAATGCCAACCTATTCTCTTTTAATTGCAATAACTCAACTGGGTTTACCATATGCCATATCATGTATTATGGCAAAAAATAATAATCGAGGAATACACATATTTGCAAGTATAATACCAATTGCTTTACTATTTAATATTGTTATTATTGCTCTTATATATGTCTTTGCACCAGTACTTTCTAATAATTTACTAAAAAACCCAGATACTTATTACCCAATTATATCTATTTCATTTGTTTTACCGTTTACAAGTATATCAGGAATAATCAAAGGTTATTACTTTGGAAAACAAAATATGTTACCAAACTCAATAAGTAATATAGTTGAACAATTAGCAAGATTAATATTATTAATAACTATTGTACCAATACTTTTAAAACATTCGGTTATTGCAGCGGTTTCAGGTTATGTAATAATATCTGCAGTATCAGAACTAGCCCAAATAATAATATACCTTTTCTTTGCTCCTAAAAACTTAAGTTTTACTTTATCCGATTTAAAGATACGTATTCCTTTAATGAACGAAATCTTATCTATTTCTATTCCTAGCTTATCTGGAAGATTAATTGGTAATATATGTTATTTTTTTGAACCAATAATACTAACTAACATCTTAGTATTTGTTGGATACTCAACAAATTTTATAGCAAGTGAATATGCAGTATATAACGCCTATGTCATACCAATACTTACAATGCCAACATTCTTTTCTATGGCAATAAATACAACCTTAATACCAGAAGTGTCTAAAAACTATAAAAATAAAGAATATATTCGAAAATTATTAAAAAAATGTGTTAGTATTTCTTTATTAGTTGGAGTTATCTACTGTACTTTTCTATTCTTTAAAAGTGATCTTATATTAAATGTTTTATATAACACGAATAAAGGAATAGATTATATTAAACTTCTTGCAATATTCTTCCCTTTATTTTATATTGAAGGCCCCTTAACAAGTGCCTTACAAGGTTTAAATTTATCAAAATTTACAATGAAAACAACTTTAAAAGGTTGCATTATTAAGATTATTGTTCTATCAATACTATCTTTCTTTAGCATAGGAATATATGGTCTGATAATTGCCGAAATAATAGATATCTTAATAGTAAATTATTTAAATACTAAAAAATTACATGAATTAAAATATATATAAAAAGAAGTTCTTCACGAACTTCTAATTTTCTTTTAAGATGTCGATTGCTTTATTCATTTCAACATCGTACTTAATCATTTCTTCTCCACCAATAGCATTAACAAATTCTTCTTCACTCATGCCATAGTGTTCAGATTCTTCCTTAATCTTAGCTTTAATTTCATCTTTAGTAGAAGTGATTTTTTCTACTTTTATAATCTCTTCAAGTAAATATCTAGTTTTTAATCTAGCAATCGCTTGTGGTTTTAAAGTTGTTCTAAAATCTTCCATTTTAGTACCAACAAGTGCTAAATATTGTTCCAAAGATGCACCTTGCATTTTTAGTTCTTGTTCAAATTGACGAGCCATTCTATCAATTTCTGATTCAATAATCTCATTATTGATATCAACTTCCATATTATCAGTTGCTTTTCTTAATAGTTCATCAATATATTTATCTTCAACTTGATGTTCTTTTTGGTGTTCAATTTCATGTTTTACATGTGTTTCTAATTTTTCTTTTGAATCTACACCTTCAATACCTAAATCTTCAAAGAAGTCTTTATCCATTTCTGGTTCAACTCTTTCTTTAATTTCACGAACAGTAACAGTAAATTCAACGTCCTTACCTTTAAGTTCAGGTGTATAATCTTCTGGGAATTTAAGTTTTAGAACCTTCTTTTCTCCAACTTTCATTCCAATAACTCCTTCTTCGAATCCAGGAATGAATGTCTTACTACCAATTTCCAATGGATAATTAGCTCCAGTACCACCATCTAACTTCTTACCGTCAACAACACCTTCAAAGTCAATTACAGCAGTATTACCGTTTTCAACTTTACCATCTTCTTTTACAACAATTTCAGCCATGTGTTCCATGATATGATGTATTTCATGTTCAATTTCTTCAGGTTTAACTTCAATTTTATCTTTTTTAACACCTAATTTTTTATATTTACCAAGTTTAACATCAGGTCTACCAATTAAAGTAAATTTTATAGTAATACCGTCTTTATCGATTTTTTCAATTGATACATTTGGTTCACATACTATTTCCATTTTTTCATCTTTAATTACTTTTTGATATTCAGCATCAATAACTATATCAGCTGCATCCATAAATAAACTTTCAATACCAACTTTTTTTATAAATATTTCTTTAGTAACAGATCCTTTTCTAAAACCATCAATCTTAATATCTTTTTTCTTTTTATTAAACGCTTTATCGATTGCAGATTCCCAATCTTTACCTTTAACTTCTACAGTTATCTCTTTTACATTTTTCATGTATTCGCCTCTTTCTTAAATACTAGATGTATTATATATTAAATAAATGTCTAAATCAAGGAAATTAAGGTTTAAAACACCTTAATTTACGAAAAAAGAAGTATTTACATACTTCTTCCCCTTTCAGTTTGATAATATAAATTGTTTTTATAATTAATAATTGCTATTTTTTGTCTTAATTGGTTATCTAAGAATGCTAGTTTGTGAATATAATCTTTATATTCTTCAACTTGCAAATATCTTTGATATTTTAATTCAACAACTGATTTTAAACGAGCCACTTCATCAAGCAAGATCATAAAATCACCTTCATCGCTTGATTCATCATCTTGGTATAAAAAATTCATAATTATTTGTGATAAGCGATCAAATTTCTTTTCAAATTTCTTTGTAAGTAAATGATCAATCATTTCTGGTTTATAAATTGTTACAGAGTTAACTTTAATATATGGTTTTGAATCATCATGTTTAGGTTTAAATTTATAACCTTCAAGATCATATTCCATATATATAATCTCACCAGTGTAATTATCTTTTTTAATCAAATAACTACTCATTTATATACCTCCTACTTCATTAAATCAGGTCGTCTCTCCTGTGTTTTTTTTATTTGTTCACTTTTTCTCCATTCAGCAATATTTTTATGGTGTCCAGATAACAATACGTCGGGAACTTTATGTCCGTCATATTCATAAGGTTTCGTATATGTTGGATAATCAAGTAAATTATCATTAAAAGATTCTTCTTCATAACTTTCTTTTTTTATGACACCATCAATTAATCTAGTTACAGCATCAGAAATTACCATAGCTGGTAATTCTCCACCGGTTAAGACATAATCCCCAATAGATACTTCGCCATCTACATAATTTAATATTCTTTCATCAATTCCTTCATAGTGCCCACATACTAATATTATATGTTTTTCTTTACTTAAATCTTGGGCAATGCTTTCTTTAAAAGGAATCCCCGCCGGAGTCATTAAATAAACCTTAGAAGTCTCAGTTTTAACTGAATTAATGGCATCAACTACAGGCTCTACCATCATGACCATTCCAGCTCCACCACCATATGGTGTATCATCGACTTGATTGTTATTTAACTTTGAAAAATCTCGAATATCTATTATTTCAAATTTAACTAGTTTTTTTTCAATTGCTCTTTTAATAATTGATTCAGACAAAAATCCATCAAACATCGATGGAAACAAAGTCAAAATACTTATTTTCATAATATCAATCCCTTAGTTTCTTCAGTTACATAGATTTTTTTATTGTCTTTATCAACACACCTAATAAAATTACCTTTTATAGGTATATAATATTTTTTTTTATTATAATCAACTTCAATAAGTGCGTTTACACCTGGAGCATAATCAATTACTTTACCCAGTATAAAATCACCTAGGATCACTTCACAACCTATTAAATCTTCTAAAATATATTCTTCATTACTTAAATTCAAAGAATTTCTATCAATAAAGACATTTTTCCCTTTAAAAGGTAATACTTGATTTATATCATTAAATCCTTTAATAGTAACCATATCATATCCTTTATGAACTCGATAACTAGTAATCTCATAAGGAGTAGAATCAATATAGATAAGTCCACCAATTTTGAATACTAAGTCTTTTCTTTCAAAATCTGATTTAATTCTAAATTCACCTTTAATACCATGGGTATTAACAATTTTCCCTAAAAAAACAAAATCCATATATTACCTCTTAGCCGTTTATTATAAACAAATCATTCAATAATTTCAAGTATATTATCAACAATTAAATTATCACATAAATCAGTCTTTAAATTAAATTGTTCACGTGTTTTAATTAAATATCCAATCACCATTTTATCTTCTTTTAATTTTCTAATTTCTTTATCAGTAAATAAAGATAAATCAACATTTAAAAAGTCATATTTTTTTATGATATAAGGTTTTTTATAATTAAAGGAGTTAATTGTATAACCACAAATAACCTCTGGATAATTTTTATAAAACCATTTTGCTCTTTTCTTATTATCCGTTATTATCGCGAATTGACCTTGATAATTAACTAAGTCTTCCATAACTTTCTTTTCAAGAAAAAATTTATTTATTTTACCATCTATATTAATAATTAAAGGAACAGAACCACATATTCCATCTAAAACTGATTTTAAAGTTGGTATTTGATAATTTGCCATGTATGTTAATTCATCATATGTAATCGTAGACAACTCTTGATCAACATGTAATAATCTTTTTAAATTATTATCATGAAAACAAATAATTGTTCCACAAGCTAATATTTTGACATCAATTTGAATCAAATAACCAAATTTATTAGCTCTCATCATCGATTGTAATGTATTTTCAAATATTCTTTCATTATCATAAATTCCTAAATAAGAAATAATATTGCTTTTTAGAAAACTTAAATCCTTCATTTTATTCACCATAATAATTATAGCAAACAAAAGAAAAAGATAAAACTAATTTTAACTAGTCTTATCTCGTTTTTATTTCTTATTTATTTCATATAAAATTATACTTGTTGCAATAGCAACATTTAAACTTTCACAAACATCGTTCATTGGTATATATAACGTTTTATTTGCGTAACTTGCGATTTTTTGACTTACTCCTGCTCCCTCATTACCAACAATCAAAGCATAAGGTTTATTTATATCTAAATTAGCAATATCTTCACCATTTTTTACATTAGTAGTTAATATTTCATACCCTTTAAGATTGGATAAAACATTATTAAGATCATCAATTATATAGTTAAGATGAAAAAACATACCTTCACTACCTCGTAAAACTTTAGTATTATAGACATCTACTGTATTATTGGATGCAATAATTGTATCTATTCCAAAAGCAACGGCACTTCTTATTATCGTTCCTAAATTGCCAGGATCCTGGATATTATCAAGAATTAAAACATTACCTTCTATTTTTTTATCATGTTTCATTTTAGCTATACCAATTACATTAGGAACATTAGCTAAACTCGAAAGTTTTTTCATGACATTTAAACTAACTTGTATTCCAATACTTCCATCTAATGAGAAAACTTCAACTAATAAATCATTTTTCTTGGCCTCATCTACTAAATGTTCGCCTTCAACAATAAATAAATGAGTTTCATCACGAAATTTTTTTTGATTTAATTTTGAATAATTCTTAATTTTTTCATTATTAACTGATTCTATCATTTTTAATCCCTCAGTTCTTTTCTAGCTTTTTTATATTCTGGGTAGTGTCTTTCAACTTCAGCCCAAAAAGCAGTCGAATGATCCATATGCTCAAAGTGTGAAAGTTCATGAACAATTACATAATCTATTAAAAATATTTTTTTATGAATTAATAAAGAATTCAATGTAACTGTCATACTACTTTTATTACACACTCCCCATCTACTCTTCATTTTTCTAATTCTTAATCGAAATTTAGGTAGATTTGGAAATTCATGCTGATAGATATTCAATCTATCTTGAAATACTTTTAAAGAATGACGCTCTAAATATTCATTAACAGCATCAACACTTGGCCCAAAAGCTAATTTATCTTGAAACATAACTTTTTTATACTCTACATAATCAAGTTCATTGCCTAAAAGTAATATTTTCTCTGAAGATTCAGTTCTTTTTTTAGCCTTTTTATGCATTCTTTCAAGAGATTTAACATTATCTTTTAAAAGTTTCTTTATTTCCGAATCTTTAACTCTCATGGGACAAGTTACATATATTTGATTTTGTTCGTTGATTCTAAAATAAATATTTTTTATCTTTTTTCTTTCAACTACTACCTCTAGTTCATCACCATTAATTATCATCTTTTACCACTAAATATTTCGTACCAGTTAACTAAAGCATCTGTTCCTTTATTAACCGCATATTTAAACGCACCCGAAACAACACTCCAAGTTAAATTAACTGAACCCTTTAATAGATTAAAATCTTCTTTAACATTATTACAATTGTCTGTATTGTTTTCACATATTGAGGTAGTTATTTCCATATATTTAGCAATTAGTTTAGCTTTTATATCATTATATTTATCTTGTAACTCACCTTTGTAATTTGGCCATTTATTATCAATTTTTGAATCAAGTAATAAAGTATAGTAGATTACCTTAGCTTTAGCAGAATTAGATAATTCATTAAAAGTCTTACCCTTAATTTCGCCACCATAGAATATGAAATCCACCAAAGTTATAAAAGTGTTTTTAGCTTTTTCCTTAAAACTACTATCACTTGAAGTATTAAGGGTTTCATACTTTTCTTTTACGAAAGAGACAACATCTGTTTCACTAACAGTTGTTGCTTTTGTTGTTTTAATAGTTGTTGATGTAGTTACTTTTTTTGTAGTGTTCGTTTTATTAGTTGGTAAACTAGTCGTTGATTGAATAGTAGTATTTGATTTTGTAGTTGTAATAATTGTTTCAACTAAAATCATTTCATTATTTTCTAAAACTAAATCAACATTAGCATTACCTTTATTTAAATCGGATTTACTTTTATAATTAACTGAGACAAAATCACCTAATTCATAATCAGCATCAGCTAATATCATATAATTTTCTCCATCAGTAGATTTAACTTTAATATAATTATTGCCTTTGTCTACAACTGTGCCATAAATATTGCTAGTAGTTTGTTCTTTTGTATCATTAACAAACAAGAAAATTGTAACTCCTAACAAAATTAAACAAGCAACGATAATACTAATTAAAATAATTGACTTTTTATTATTCATTATTCTTCACCACGGTTCTTAAATTGTAAAATAATTGGAGTACCTTCTAAATCGATATTTTCTCTTATCTTATTTTCTAAATATCTTGAGTAAGAAAAATGTACTAAACCTTTGTTATTGACATTAAACGTGAATTTAGGAGGACATATTCCTGTTTGATTAACAAAATATATTTTTAATCTTCTACCTTTATATGAAGGTGGTTCATGTAATGCCACAGCATCTCTTATAATGTCATTTAATAAACTAGTCTTAACTTCTTTTGTGTAAGAATTAAAGGACTTGATAATTGCCGGCATTAAAGTATGTATCCTTGATTTTGTCTTAGCAGATAAAAAGACAATTTCAGCATAAGGAATAAATTGAAATTCATCACGAATTAATTTTTTCCATTTTTTGATTGCTTCATCTTTATTTTCTATTACATCCCATTTATTTACGACAATAACAAGAGCTTTACCAGCATCCAAAGCATAAGAAACAATATGTTTATCGTGTTCTTGAATACCAGTCTCAGCATCAATTAATACACAACAAACATCGCTTCTTTCAATAGACCTTAAACTTCTAATTAAAGAATATTTTTCAATATTTTCATAAATCTTGCCTTTTTTTCGCATTCCGGCTGTGTCGATAACTAAATAATCATTTTTTTCATAAGTAAATCTTGAATCAACAGAATCACGAGTAGTACCAGCAACGTCAGAAACAATTTGTTTTTCTTCACCAAGTAAAGCATTTACTAAACTACTTTTTCCAACGTTTGGTCTACCAATAAGTGAAAATTTAATTAATTCAGGAGCTTGTTCAGTTGAATAATCAGGAAAATCCTTTGTAATTTCATCTAATAATTCATCAATATGTCTTTTATGTTCAGCACTAACTGTAATAATGGTTTCAAAACCTAATTCATAATAGCCATAAATATTATCTTCGTGAGTGTTATCATCAATTTTATTTAATGCAACAATAACTTTTTTATTAGTTCTAAGTAACATATCACGAACCGCTAAATCATTCAACGTAATATCTTCTCTACCATCAACTACAAAAACTATTACGTCAGCTTCATCCATAGCAAGTTCAGCTTGAATACGAATATTTTCATTAAATGTAGCATTTTCTAAATCAATACCACCTGTATCAATTAAAGAAAATGATTTATTATTATAATTTACAATTCCATATATTCTATCTCTAGTAACACCAGGGGTATCAGCAATAATAGATTTCTTTTCATTAATTAAACGATTAAAAAGAGATGATTTCCCTGTGTTAGGTCTACCAACTAAACATACACATTTGCGCATAATATCCCTCCTTCAAATACTCGCATATATTACCATATTACGCACTTTTTTTCAAATTTTAATTTACTTAAAAAAGAGAAGCATATGAATTATCATATGCTAATTTTCTAAACTCTTAATTGGCGATATTCCTTGCCATTAGTTGGTATCTCACTATATTTATCACATTCGTTTATATCATAATAAGAATAAACTCTGTTATTACGATAATAAACATAAACGAAACATTTATTAATAATATTTTTAGATGCGGGATTAATAACTATATTATCATAGTTTTCTTTATTATCATCAGTACATTTGCCATCACATTGACTTGTATAGTCCCAATCTAGATTGTTGGTTTTAACTAAATCTGCTACAGTCATTTGAAAGCACCAATATTCTTTCTTTGTTGCAGTATTAGTCATCGTTCTATCAGCATTATAACTAGATTGATTTAAAACATTTATGCTAGTAACATCATCACCAGAATAATTAAAAGTACAAATGCTATAAGCTCCACTAAGAGGATTTTTACCTTGTCTTACAAAAGATAAATTAGAAAGTCCATAACTGTCTGCTGCATCCTCAATAAGTTCAATTTTTGTCATATATCCTTTTCTATTAACCTTACTATTTAATTTTAAAGCATTAGGTACTGCTATAGCCATTAAAATGGCAAGTAATACAATAACTGCTAGTAATTCAACTAAAGTAAAACCATTCTTTTTCATCTTATCACCTTGTAAAAATTATACCATAAAAAAAGAAAATAATTTTTAATTATCTTCTATATTCAAATGACTTGACAAAATATTGTATATTTCTTCTCTTCCCTTTTTAGTTACTGATGAAAATAACACAAAATCATCTTGAGGCAAGATATTTAATGATTCTCTTAAACTCTTTTCAGTTTTTTCTTTTAAATTAGCTTTTACTTTATCATATTTAGTTGCAACAATAGTTGTTGGTATTTCATAATATTTCAAGTAATTATACATTAAGATATCATTTTCTTGAGCTTTATGACGAAAATCAACAAGTAAAAAAACACATTTTAAGTTCTCACGAGTTTTTATATATTCTTCAATCATGAGACCAAATTTTCTTTGTTTTTCTTTTGATACTTCAGCATAACCATACCCAGGAACATCTACTAAATAAAAATCTTCATTAACTAAATAAAAATTTAATGTTTGAGTTTTACCTGGTTTACCAGAAATATGAGCAAAGTTTTTTCTTCCTAAAACTGTATTAATGAAACTACTTTTTCCAACATTACTACGTCCACATAATAAAAACTCTGGTTTTCCATCAGTTGGATATTGACTAGTTCTCACAGCGATAGTTTCTAGACTTGAACTCTCAATTTTCATAATCACACATCCCTTATTTAGACAATTATACAATAAAATAAAATTATTTCCTAGTTCTTAAACTAATTTTATAGAAAATACAATAACTTTATTATATAATATTATATAAGGTGATTTTAAATGAATTATCCGGGAAAGATAAAAAAGGAATATAATAAATATACAAGCTACGCTAATCGTGGTATGGACTTAGAAGAATTAATTAATCAAAGTAATGAATATTATTTAGAATCAGATATTGCAGTTATTTACAAAAAACCCACTCCAATCACTATTAGTGAAGTAAAATATGGTACTAAAGAAAGAATAATAACTAAAGCTTACTTTAGAACACCATCAACACTTGATTATAATGGCATATATCGTGGTAGATATATTGATTTTGATGCTAAAGAAACTTTAAACAAGACATCTTTTCCACTGCAAAATATTCATGAACACCAACTTTTACACATAAAAAGAGTTATAGCTCATGGTGGCATAGCTTTTCTTATAATATATATGAATGGAACATTCTATTATCTAGACGGAAATAATATTATTAATTTTATTGATAATAATAAGAGAAAAAGCATACCATTTGAATATATAGAAACTAATGGTTATATAATTGAGCAAAAAATAAAACCACGTTTAGATTATCTAAAAATTATTGATAAATTATATTTTAAGGAGGATTAAATATGGCAAATAAAAAAAATAGTACCAAAAAGAATCCTAAAAAGAAAAAAAGACAAATAAAAAAGAATATTAATGATTTAAAAACTAAAAAGAAAAGAAAGTCTAAAACAATAAAAAAGAAAAATATTAAAACAACAGCTCCAAAACAAACAATGAAAACTTCTAAAAAGAACAAAAAGAAAATCAATATTAAAAAACCTAATATTAATATTAGGAAACCAAATATTGATTTAAGTAAAATTAAAAACTTTTTAGTTATCATCTTAACAAAAATAAAAGACACATCAATATTTATTTTTAGTAACTTAATAAAATATTTAACTATTATTTTAAAAGCATTAAAAAATGCACTTGTATATGTATTTAGAAAATTATTAATATTATTATTGCTTATATGTAAAGTTACATTAATTGTCTTAAAAAATATTAAAAATTTTATAATTAAACAATATAATATTGTTAGAAAGAAGAAAAAAGAAAAAATTAAAATAAAACATAAAAAGAAAGCAAAATCAAAAGAAATCATAGATATTGTTGATGATGAAATCACTAAATTAAAATATCGAGATTATGATGGTTTTGCAAAAATTTCTGTTTTCTTCATTAATAGAATTAGGGTGATTAAATTCGATATGAAAAAATTTAAAAAGAGATTTAAATATGGAACGTTTAAAGATAAAATACTAATATTATTAATGCTTGGACTTATTGCGGGATTTAGTTTAGTAATTATGTTCTGCATCTACATAGTAGTAACTGCACCAGAAATATCTAATGAAAGACTTTATAAAACAAGTTCTTCAGAATTTATAGATATAAATGGCGAAGTTTTTGCAAGACGTGGTACTGAAAACCGTGAAAAAATTGGTTATGAATATTTGCCAGAAGTATTGATTGATGCAATAGTATCTGCTGAAGATTCACGATTCTTTCAACACAACGGTATAGATGTTGCAAGATTCACAAAAGCAGTTCTTGGTCAATTAGTTGGTAAAAGCGATGCTGGTGGTGGTTCAACTCTAACCATGCAAGTATCAAAAAATGCTGCTACAAATAATAAAAGTTCTGGATTTGCTGGAATAAAAAGAAAATTCCAAGATATCTACTTATCAGTGTTTGTCTTCGAAAAAAATTATACAAAAGAACAAATAATGGAATTCTATGTAAATATACCATACTTAGGAGCTGGTGTATGGGGAGTTGAACAAGCAAGTAAAGCATACTTTGGTAAATCAGTATCTGACCTTACTTTAGTAGAGGCTGCAACAATAGCTGGATTATTCCAATCACCTGATGCATATGATCCATATCAACATCCACAAGCTGCTGAAAATAGAAGAAATACTATTCTAAACTTAATGTGTAGACATGGATACATCACTGAAGAAGAAAGAGATATAGCTAAATCTATACCTCTATCAAGTCTACTTATTAAAAATGAAAATGAATATAGTAAATATCAAGATTTTATTGATACGGTATCATCCGAAATATATAATAGAACTGGACTAGATCCAGCAACAACATCAATGAAAGTATACACTACAATGGATCCAGAAAGACAAGAAGTAATAAATAAAATAATGAGTGGCGAAGGAATTACAGTTGGTAAAGAAAAATGGAATTTTCCAAATGACGTTGCTCAAACTGGTATTGCTGTTGTCAGAGTTGAAGACGGTGCCTTAGTAGCAGTTGGTGCAAGTAGAAGCACAAAAGAAAAAGCATATAATTATGCAACAGCTAAAAGAATGAAAAGACACCCAGGATCAACTGCAAAACCAATAATTGATTATGGTCCAGCCATTGAATATTTAAACTGGGGATCTGGAACAACTGTAATTGATGATAAAACAACCTACTCAGGCGGAGGGCAAATTAAAAACTTCGATAACGATTATAAAGGTATAATGACAGTGAAAACTGCCCTAGCCCAATCAAGAAATATACCAGCATTATATACTTTCCAGCAAACAACAAATGAACAAAAATTAACATTTGCCAATAATTTAAATTGGCATCCTGAAGATAAATCAGGATATATTGTAGAATCTGCTGCAATTGGAGGGTTTAACGGAGTTAACCCACTACAAGCTGCTGCTGCGTATGCAACATTTGCTCGCGGAGGAACTTATATTGAACCATTCTCATATACAAAAATAGAATTAACTGAAACTGGAGAAGAAATTGAAGTTAAGCCTAAAAAAGTTCAAGCAATGAGTGAATCAACTGCTTTTATAATAAATATGATTTTAAGACATGCTGTAACAAGTGGCGCTGTTGGAGCTGGATCTATTTCTGGTACTGATCTTTGTGCAAAAACAGGTACATCAACAGTTGATGCTGCACAGAAAAAAGCTAGAGGTGTTAAAGGAAATATAATCGGAGACTCATGGGAAGTTGCCTACTCTCCAGATTATGCTATTGCAACATGGTATGGTTATGATGACCAATATGACCCAACGTATCATTTAACCAACAATGAAGGTGGTAGAGCAAGAAAAATGTTAACAAAATATTTAACAAGTAACCTACTGCCAAAGAATTCAAAATTTGAAAAACCTAGTTCAGTAGTAGCCGTTGAAGTTGAATTAGGAACTGATCCTATTAAACTAGCCAGTGCTTATACACCAGCTGAATTAAGAAGTACTGAATACTTTAAAAAAGGATATGAACCTTCTGAGCAATCAGATAGATTCTCAAAACTATCAAATCCAAGTGGAGCTTCATACACTGTAAACGGCAACCAAGTAACTCTTACATGGAAAGCAGCGAACACACCTAATGCTATTAGCACTGAATATTTAGCAAATTACTTTAAAAATAGTGTATATGCAACATGGGCGGATAAATATTATCAAGAAAGAATTAATTATAATAATGCAGTATTTGGCAATTTTGGATATCAAATCTATATGACTACACCAAGTGGAACTACAGATTTAGGATTTACAACAACTACAACACTTACAACTACTTTGCCTATTACATCTGAGGTTACATTTACAATTAAATCATCATATCAAAAATTTAAAGCAAATCAATCAGATGGTATAACACTTAAAATTACAAATCAAAGTACTAATACTGATACAACTGATGCAACAAGTGCTCTTGCAATTGAATTTAAAGGTGTTAGTTGTGTAACTGTAGATACCTATAATAATTTAGGACCTAGTCCAAAAGATAAAATAAAAGTTATATATAATAAACAAGATGTAACAGCATCAGCTAATATTAATGCTACATGTTTTGATGCTAATGGTAGTGAAATAAGCTGTACTGATATGGTAAATGGAACTAAATATAGAGTTGATTTTGTAGTTAAATATAACACTTTAACAAGAAATAAATCAGTAGTTATTCAGCCATCTTGTAATTAAAGATCAGGTATGCCTGGTCTTTTTTTTGACAAATCGAATAAAATGTATTAGAATACTCAGCAATCGAGGGGGAAATGGTTTATGAATAACACAGAAAAAAACAATTTTATTATTGAAGTTAAGACAAAATGGGAGGAAAATAACAACACATTTACAAGAAAAGTTATAGAATATACTTGTCCATGTGTATTTGATGATACTGATACATCTATATATAAGAAATTCTTAGAACCTACAAACACTTATAGCGAAAATGCTAGTGAAGTAATAGATAATGAAGTTGAAATCAAGGCAATTTCAAAGGATTCTAAGGATGAAATAACAAATCCTAGTACTCTCGTAAAAACTTTATTAGAATTTACAAAATATCAATGGTTAAAAGGAGAATAAATATTCTCTTTTTTTATTGTTTCAAAGTTATATTATTGACTTAAATTATCTAATTATTGTATAATAATACTGGAATAAAATAGATAGGGTTGATTTACGTATGACAAATGATCAAAGCAATATTAATAACAACGAATTATTTGTAGATGAAAACGGTACTCCTGTAGAAACTCAATACGTAGATGAACTAGGCAATCCTATCGACCCATCTTTAATTGACGAAAATGGCAATTATATTGGTAACACTACTCCACAATATGTAGATGAGTATGGTAATCCAATTGATCCATCTTTAATTGATGAAAACGGTAATTATATTGGTCCAAAAACATATGTTGATGAGGAAGGAAATCCTGTTGACCAAGGAACTATTAGTCAAACAGAAGTTGATACTTCTTTAAATGATATTCAACCTAATGTAATTACTGCTACTTCAGCATCAGAACATCAAATGGATAATAAAGAATTATTACAAGGAATGGTTACATTTGATTACAATAATGTTCCTATTACAGATATAGTTAACTCTATTATCTTAGATGCAATTAACAAAGGTGCATCAGATATCCATTTTGATCCATTTGATGATGGAATTAAAATACGTATTAGAATAGATGGCCAACTAAATGACTACTCTATTGTTCCTTTATTTGTAAAAAAGAATATGATTACTCGTGTAAAAATCATATCTGGAATGAATATTACTGAATCTCGTACACCACAAGATGGCGCTATTAGAACAGAACTTGCTAATAAAACTATCGACCTTCGTGTATCTTGTTTACCTACTAATATGGGTGAAAAAATAGTTATCCGTATTATGGACTACTCAATGAGTGCGTCTGGTGTTGAAGCATTAGATTTTAGTGAAAAAAACTTAGAAAAAGTGCAAAAAATGCTTAAATTACCTAATGGTATTATACTTGTAACTGGTGCTACTGGTTCTGGTAAATCAACAACAGTTTATTCGATGCTTCAAAAGTTAAATGTTGAAGGAACTAACTTAATAACAGTAGAAGACCCAATAGAAATGAATATTGGTGGTATTAATCAAGTTCAAGCAGTATCTGAAATTGGATTAACATTTGCTACTGTCTTACGTTCTATCTTGCGTCAAGACCCCGATGTAATCATGATTGGTGAAATTCGTGATGATGAAACTGCTAGAATAGCTGTTCGTGCAAGTATTACCGGACATCTAGTTTTATCAACAATACATACAAATAACTCATTAAACACAATTGAGCGTCTAACAGATATGTCAGTTGAAAGATATTTACTTGGAACTGCCCTATCTGGTATAGTATCTCAAAAGTTAGCAAGACGTTTATGTGAAAAATGTAAAAGATTACGACCAACAAATGAATATGAAAAAGAAATATTCAAACGTGTTTTAAATAAAGATATTCAAGAAATATATGAACCTGTGGGTTGTAAAGAATGTTCAAGAGGATATCGTGGACGTATCGCTATTCAAGAAGTACTATTACTAAATCAAGCAATTCAAGACGCGATAACTAAAGGTGTTGCTAAAAATGTTTTAAGAAATTTAGTATATGGCGAAAATGGTACAGAAACAATGTTACAAGACGGTTTAGAAAAAGTATTAGAAGGAAAAACATCATTTGATGAAATAATTAAACTTATTGATTTAGAAGATGATTTAGGAAGTGGAACACAACTTGGGCTTGAAGATCAAATTGATGCTTCAACAATGACTAATAATCAAAATGTTACGCCAGTAAATCTTTCTAATAACCCTATTAACATAAATATAACTCCAGAACTTTTAGAAAGTTTAAATGTTTTAAATAATAAAACAACTTCAAATGATAATAACGATGAAGAAATTGAAGAAGAAATAATTGTTGTTAAGGAACCTAAAGATACTGCAAAGAAAAAAACACGTAGAAAAATTATTGAAGTTGAGGAAGATGAAATAAAAGACATAGTTAACGATGATAACGCGGAAGTTGAAGAAGAAGTTATAGTTGTTAAAGAGCCTAAGAAATCTAAAAAATCTACCAAAACTAAAGCTAAACCAAAAGTAGATAAAGAAATTAAAATAATTGATGATAATGAAGAAATTGAAACTTTAGAAAATATAGAAGATAATACACCTATTGAGATTTTAGATGAAGTTGATACATTAGATAATGTGGAACAAAATAAATCAGTTGAAATAGTAAATGATATAGATACTCTAGATGAATTTGAAGACGATAATGAACTTGAAAGTCTTGATGAATTTGAAGAAAAGAATCCAGAACTAAAAAATCTAGAAAATGAAAGTATCTCAACAACTGATATAGCAAATATCGAAATTAAAGAAGAAGAAGTATCATTAGAAGATTTAATAACAGAATTTAAAGAAAATCTAAAACAAATTAATAAAAAGAAATTTCCTGACAAAACTAAGGAATTAGCAAATAAAATAGCTGATTTTGATATAAATAATCCTTTAATTGTTGATAGTGTTCAAGACTATATTAAAGCAATAAAAGAATCTACTAAATTAAAATTTGAAGTTAAAGAAGATTTAATTAAAGCATTTAATAGAACATTTAGATTAAATGAAGAACTTGACCCAATAGATCAACTTACATCTGAAACTATTGAGACATTAAATGATATTAATAATAGTCAAATAAATACATATGAAACGCCTGATATTGAAGAAAAAATCTCAGTTGATGTTACAGATGAAAATCCGTATATTCTAGAAATAAAACCAAGATCAAAAGATAAAGAAAATATGAAAATAGATATAAATGATGATAATCCTTATAATCTTAAAATAAAAGGAGATAATAACAATAAAAATGAAGAAAAAATCAAAATAGATATTGAAGATAATAATCCCTATTCTCTTGAAATAAATAATAACAAAGGCAAAAATGCAAAAGAAATAACTGAAGAAGATATAAAGGATTCAGACTTTAGTACTCTAGATGATGAAATAATTACATCACTTATAGATAATATTGATGAAGGCTTTAAAGAGGTTGAATAACAAATTCAGCCTTTTTTATTACATAAAAAAAGCACTCATTAAGAGTACTTTTATTTTTTTAGCCATTAATTTGTTTAGCAACTTCTTCAGCGAAGTTTTCAGAACGTTTTTCTATTCCTTCACCAACTTCATAGCGGATCATTGATTTTACTTCTCCACCGTTATTTTTAACATAAGTTTCAACATCAATATCCCCATTTTTAACAAATGATTGGTGAATTAAACAATTTTCTTTATAGTATTTAGAAATACGTCCATTAACCATTTTTTCAGCTATATCAGCAGGTTTTCCTTCATTAATAGCTTGTTCCTTTAAAATTTCTTTTTCTCTTTCGATTACTTCTGCAGGAACATCTTCTTTTCTTAAATATTCAGGTCTCATAGCAGCAGCCTGCATTGCAACATCTTTTGCAACATCTTCTGATGCACCATCAACTGTAACTAATACAGCGATTTTACCTCCCATATGTAAGTAAGCACCAAAATTTTCACTATCAGCCTTAGTAACTAACTCTGCTCTTCTTAGTGAAAGTTTTTCACCAATCTTAGCAGTTTTTGCAACTACAAATTCTGCTACAGTTTGTCCTTCAACTTCTAAAGCATTAACTTCATCCATAGATTTAGCATCACTGTTAAGAACTGCTTTTCCGATAACATCAATCATATTTACGAATTCTTCGTTTTTAGTAACAAAATCTGTTTCGCAGTTAACTTCAATAATAACAGCTTTATTACCTTCTGTATAAATATTTGCTAAACCTTCAGCAGCAATTCTATCTGCTTTCTTTTCAGCCTTAGCCGCTCCTTTTTTTCTTAACCAGTCAGTTGCAGCTTGCATATCTCCATTACATTCAGTTAAAGCCTTCTTGCAATCCATCATACCTGCACCAGTTAAATTTCTTAATTCATTAACTTCTTTTGCACTTATCATTTTTATTCTCCTAACTAATATTAACTTAATGATGAAATTAATTCATCTTTTTTCATTGTCGAATATCCTTTGATGCCAGCTTCTTTAGCCATAGCTCTTAAGTCAGCAACAGTTTTACCTGATAAGTCAACCGTAGTTTCTGGTACTTCTTCAGTAGTTTCTTCTACTACTTCTTCAGTAACTTCTTCTACAGTTTCTTCTACTATATCTGCTTTTTTATCTAAAGCTTCTGTTAATTCTTCTTTTTTAGTTTTTGCTTCTTTTTTAGGTTTTTCTTCTTCTGTTACGTAGTCAACAATTTCTAAACCTTTAGCTTCACAAATAGCGTTAGTTAATACACCTAAAACAACTTTTACTGATCTAACAGCATCGTCATTACCAGGTATAACATAATCAACATCATCTGGATCACAGTTTGTATCTACTAAACCAAATACTGGAATATTTAGTTTTCTAGCTTCTCTAATTGCGTTAATTTCTTTTTTAGGATCTACAATAATTAAAGCATTTGGTAATTTTTCCATTGCTCTAACACCACATAGAACTCTGTTTAATTTGTCGTATTCTTTCTTTAAATGAATAACCTCTTTTTTAGGTAAAACTTCAAACATACCATTCTTTTCCATGTTTTCAATTTCTTCTAAACGTTTAATTCTTCTTCTAATAGTTCTGAAGTTTGTAAGTGTTCCACCTAACCATCTTTCAGTTACATAGAAAGATTCACTTCTTGTTGCTTCTTCAATTGAAGCTTCTACTGCTTGTTTCTTAGTTCCTACGAATAAGAAAGAACCACCATTTTCAGCAATTTTCTTAATTTCCTCGTATGCTTTTTCAATACAAGCAACAGTTTTTTCAAGATCGATAATATAAATATCATCTCTTGAAGTAAAGATGTATTCCTTCATTTTAGGATTCCATCTCTTAGTTTGATGTCCAAAATGAACACCAGCTTCTAGTAAATAACTCATATTTACTACTGCCATTACATTCACTCTCCTTTTGTTATTACTTCCAAGTATTTACTTATCACCAACCAATGGCCACAGGGCAAATAAGACCAATACTTGTGTTTATTAGCTTCAAAAAGCCACCAATAATATATCAAAAATATACGTTAAAATCAATGATTTTTGGCTATTTATCCCCTATTTTGTAAATAAAATAATATCCATTAAAATATTTATGCAAAATTAAGTAAATATTTAATAAAATATGCTCCAAAAATTGTAAGAAATAACCAATTATGGTAAAATTATAAAAGAATGGTGATTATATGAAAAGTCTCACAGCGGAAGTTAATAAAATCATTAATAATATTGATTCTTCATGGACATATCTTGAAAAAACAAGATATGTCTATATTGAAGTGGGTAAAATCATCGAAAAAAACACCGAATTCTTTTTCACTCAAGAGGCTAAATTAAGAAGAAATGCCTTATCAGACGAAGAAATGAGAGATATTTATAATAACATACCTGACTTAAATGAGATTGAAAACAAGTACAAAGTTATTTGCAGGTCAGCTCATGTATTAATGAAAATAATATTAGATATGATAAATATCCCATCACATTTAGTTAGGACAACACGTTATACCAATTTATCACCTACTGATGATACCAAAGTATACCACTGGTTTTTATCAGTTGATATTGATAATACTCATTATTTTCTCACTATAACCGGAGATATTCACAACATTAAAAATAACTTTGCCACTGAACATTTTGCTACTGATATAGCTTACCGAGATAGCAAAGGTAATGCAATGTATGATGGTGAAGAACTTGAATATACTCAATTGACATACGAACAACTACTAAACATTGATAAAAAAATTGGCTACGTAAATACTGGTTTTAGACATAAAAAGAGTAATAATACTTATCTTGATTATCATAATCAAGTTTTACGTGAAATTAATAGTAATCTAAATGAAGATAACAAATGGTATTATGAAGTTATTATTCATAACTCAGAAATGTATAGAAACATGTTTACAATAGTTGACGGAAATGGTCAAAAATCATATATTACTGCTTTAGACAATAAAACTATATTTGAACAATATCATATGCAACTTATAAAAAATGTTTGCTATGAAGTAGAAAAAAATTTAAAACATACTTTAGGTATAGACCTACCAACATATAAATTTATTGATTATCATTCATGGTTAAAAAATATTTGTAACATGCTATATGAAGAACTAATCGATACTTATGGAAATGAATATGATTACTTAATAAAAGTACCTAATATATTTGACTATAAACTATGGAGAACTCGCCAAAAGAAAAAATTTAAATGTCCATATAAATTTTATGACGACTATTTATTATTACTAGATCAAGTAAATTCATATGTTGAAATGATTAATACAATACATGATAATTACGAATCGGAAATTATTGATGAAAAAGTTAATAAGAAAATAAGAAATCTTCGTATTCTTCATGAAAAAATTGTAGAACACTTTTTGCCAGATATTGTTGTTTTTGAAAAGAATTTAGAAATGGTAAACGATACACCTTATATTAAATCTGATTATATTAATGAAAAATTCAAAACTATGTTTCCAATAATTTTTGGTGTTGCAAATGGGCCACAAGAATTTAATCAACTTGGCTATAGTGAACAAATTGCAACAATTAATAAGATGTTACTTACAATGTTTGGAGAACTTACAGAAGACAATTGTAGTCAAGCACCTGGCTATACATTCTTCTGTCGACCTACGTTAAACAGAATTAGGACATATTCTCTATTTAATGAAGAAACACAAAGTTATGAATTAGTAATTCATATTCCGTCTTTCTTTGACTTTGAAGATGAATACTATTACAAATATGAGTTAAAAGAAAATAAATTTTCTCAAATTGATATTATTGAAGATGTATATTACCAAAAGAAATATGAAATACTAAGTGTTACTCTAAGAAAAAGATTAAAAAATATTAAGAATACACAATTAGCAGAAACAATTGAGGAAATTGAAGACATCGAAAGAATTAGATAGAAATAAAAAAAGCTTCATAATCGAAGCTTTTTATCTTATTTTAAATGAATTAACAAAGTTATTATTGGTAATGCCAGCAGTTATAATACTCATATCTTTCTGCGATATATCATAAAGTTGGTCACTTTCCATCATTGTGCTTTTTTGAGCTGATGCTCTTGAAGCAACAATTAATTTAGCATTATTAATCCTTCTTTTTCTTCTATCATTATCATCAGTAGTGTCTTCGCTTGGATGTTTAATATGTTTATAATCGATTGCTTTTCTATGTTGTTGACTTGAAGTCACAATTTGTTCTTCAGAATCACAATATTCAACTAAAGAAGTAACAACTTTAATATAATCAGGCGAAAACTCTTTAACTTTCGGAATATCTCTGCTATCTAAAAAAGCAAAAGCATTTCGTATCCTTGATACTTTAAAAGGTCTATCATCAGAAAGTTGTAATCTATAATATCTAATTGTACCTGCTTCATCAGTTTTTACAGAAAAAACGAAATCCTGATCATCAATTTTATAAAAATTCATATCAGATCCCATAATAACTTCCCTTTCTTACGACATAATTATAATATAAAATCGCAAATAACGCAAATTTTAGACATGATTTTCAGTCTTATATGATAATATTGCCATCCTTCATAATTTGGACTTCTTCGCCGTTTTTAACACCAATTATATTTAAAGTTTTATCACCTATCATAAAATCAACGTGAATATTAGCAGTATTTATACCCACATCTCTTAAATCTTCGCGATTTAATTCTAATGCTTTTTCATTACACTCATTAAATCCCATACCTATAGCTAAATGGCAAGATGCATTTTCATCAAATAAAATTTCTTTAAATACAATTCCCGTATTATTAATTGGAGAATCATACGAAACTAAAGCACATTCTCCTAAAAAAGGAGCATTTTCATCGTTAGTAAGAATACCTTCCAATATATCACGACCAGACTTAGCATCAAAATCTACTACTTTACCTTTTTCAAATTTTAAATAGAAATCTTCTATCATAACCCCATTATAAAATAATGGTTTAGCTGAATAGACAATCCCCTCTGTTTTATTATAAAGTGGACTTGTAAATATTTCTTCAGTTGGCATATTATTAATTTCACCATGAATTCCTAATCCAGTACACCAAATATGTCCAGCTGGTAAATACACTTTCAAGTCAGTACCAATTTCATTAGTGTATTTTAAATACTCAAAACTATATTCATTTAGTTTTTTTGTAGTATTTTCCATCTTTTTAAACTTTTCTAACCAGTTAGTATAGGGATCAGTATTATTATCAACTAAACAAACTTCATATATTTTATCCCAAAGTTCATTTTCGCTAATTTTAAGGCCTTTTAAAGCCCATTCTTTATTAGAGGCGGCGGCAATACACCAATTTAGCTTTCCACCTTCATAAAGGTCTCTAAAATACTTTTCAGTACTTCTCCTATGTTTGTTAGTCTCGCTAATCTTTTTAGGGTCAATATCATCCATTAAATTAGGCACCATACTTAAGATAAATAAAAATGCGGCATCTAGTTTTGCATACTTATTACGAATTGAATTATCAAATAAAGGATGTTTGTTAATATTTTCTTGATCAAGTTCTAACATTAAATCATGTTCTTTATATGGATCTGTGTGATTAACATATACTTCTCTTAAATCATAATTCTTAGCTTCTTCTAATAACAGTTTTTCAAAATCTCCTAAAAAATTTGGAAGATCAAGAAATAAATATTTTTTATCTTCAAGTTTTACTGCTTGCAATAATAATTTCGCATATTTACGCATTTTATCAGTCATCTATATCACCTATATTTATTATACTATTTATTTTCAATTTTATAAATTTTAATATCATCAATTTTATTTAGACTTCTTAAGCGTTCACCCTTTGGTATAGGTCCATCATATGCTAAAACTCCACCATTTTTAATTGCTACTTGTTGATAATATAAATCTTCTACCAAAGTTGCAACATATAATTCCTTATTATATTCATCACTTAAACTATTAATATAAGATTTAAGTAAAGCTAAAGCAGAAGATGCATAGCCATTATTGGAATACTCTTCTGATATATTATATTCTACATTACCTGAAAAAGAAAAATTGTCCTGTCCCTTTAAATTTAAATAAAATTCTATTGTTCCAACAGTTTCAAAAGTACTTGCATCGGCAATTGTTAATTTCATACCCTCAGGATTAACTTTTCTAAAATCATTTAAACAAAGTAGTATTTTATCATCATTTGCAACTACAAGAAATCTTCTTTTATCCAAAAGACCCATATATGCAAAAAGACAATTAATCGTTAAATCTACTGGCAATGCTTTATTTAAGCTATTAAAATACGACATAAATAAAGTTATTTTATCAAAGACTAAACCTTTATCTTCTCTGCTTAATTTATCAGATATATAAGTATTTTCAGCATCGCTAAATGTGTATTTACGCATCTTTGAATCAATAAGTAATGATTCACTCCCTGAAATAAGCAAAAACTTCTTATTGCTTAGCCTAATAATTACCGAATCACTTGTATCATCTAAGTAAAGAATAGAATCTCCAGGAATATTCTCTCCGATTATATCTTTAAATACTTTTAAATTTGCAAAATTATTATAAAATTCAATCAATTTATCTACAGCAGTATCTCTTGCCATAGTTATTTTTAAAGCTCCATCAAGCTTAGTTTCATCTAAATAAAATCTTTTATTTCCCATAAACACTCCCCACATCCTAAATAATTATAACAAATTAAAAGATGTGTGAAAACGCTTTTTACACATCTTTATAAATTATATGGTATGGATATCCTCTCTTATCAATATTTGCTATATTTAGATTCAGTTTTCTTATTAGATTAATCAAATCATCATACTCTTCTATTGCATCTTTCGAATATTCTTTTACTTCAATCTCAACAAAATAACCAAGACTTTCTACATAATCTAATGAAACTTCATACTTGTCTAAATACATATATTTTTTTCTTGTTTTATCAACAACTGCAATAACCCCTAAATCTAGAATATTAAATATCTTATCTAAGTTTTCTTCATCATCAATTGAAACTTCAAACTCATCACAATATTTATTATCATACCAATGCTTATAATTAAGTATTTTTTTATTGCCTCTTATACCAATTCTTAACCACTCTTCTACTTCTTCATCATCATTTTTTAAAAATTTACGATATTTAGGTTGATAATATGTATCAACTTGTCTAGATTCGTTTATAAATATTGCATCTTTATTCATGAGTATTTCTAGATCCTTAAATTCATTTCTCTCTAATTTAATTTTAACTTCAGTTTCGATATCGTTCTTTTTAGAATTACCATAAATTAAATAACTATAATAACACTCAAATAAATCAGCTAACTTTATTATAAGGTCCATACTAGGTTCTGTTCTATCCATTTCCCAGCTAGATACAGTTTTATTAGAAACAAATAAAACACTAGCTAACTCCTCTTGTGTCATGTTTTTATCCATTCTTAATTTTTTTAAACGTTCACCAAAAGTCATACTCATCACCTAAGTACATTTTATCATAGATAACTAATAATTTTATCTACATATTGTAGATAATGAAAAAACGACTATTTACGCCGTCTTATATGTTTTAATAACACTAAATCTACTTTTCAATAATATCAATAACTTTAAAATCTAATTCATCAATTACTTTTGTAATATCTTCTTTTTTCAACTTTTCTGTGCTAACAATACTAGCTTCTTTTTTAGATAAAGAAACACTAACTTTTTTGACATTATCTAAGCTTTCTAAAGCTTTAGTAACACTACTGATGCAATGTCCACAGCTCATTCCTTCAATACTAACAATTGTTTTAATTTTCTTAGCAAACATTTTAATCTCTCCTTAATTTAATTCTTTTTAATCTTAAAGCATTTAATATAACTGTAAAACTACTTAGCATCATTGCAAATCCTGCTATCATTGGATTCATATTTATATCTAACCATGATAGCAAACCAATTGCAATAGGTATCATACAAGTATTATAAAAAAATGCCCAAAATAAATTTTGCTTGATATTTCTAATTGTTTTTTTACTAATAAATATTAAATTTAGTAAATTAAATAGATTATCATTCATTAAAATAACATCAGCTGAATTATTTGCAATATCTGTTCCACTTGATACACTTACCCCTATAGTAGATACAGCAAGGCTTGGGGCATCATTTATTCCATCGCCAACCATCATTACTTTTTTTCCTGAACTTATAAGGTCTTTTATTTTATTTGTCTTATCTTTTGGCATAACATTAGCAATTACTTCATCAATTCCAAGTTCATCCGCAACAGTATTAGCAGTAATTTCATTATCACCTGTAAGCATTATTACATGTTTATTTATTTTTTTTAGTTCACTTATAATTCTTTTTGAATCTTCTCTTACAATATCTTTAACACCAATTAAGGCAATGACTTTCTTATTTTCAACAACATAAACAATGCTATTACCTTCTCTAGCTAATTTCTCTTCATCTTCTTTATAATCATCGTTAATCTTTAACTTATTAAATATTTTGTTATTTCCAATGTAATATTCATCGTTTTTTATTTTGCCAGTAATACCAACTCCAGGCAAGTTCTTAAAGCTTATTACTTTATCTAATTTAATCCTATTTTCGTTAACATAACTTATGAAAGCATTTCTAATTGGATGAGTAGAATCATTCTCTAAACTGGCAACTAACCTGATTAAATCTTTTTCATCATATTGACTGTAATTTAGTGTTTTTGAAATTTGCAATGTCCCACAAGTTAATGTACCAGTTTTGTCAAACACAACAGTATCAATCTTGTGCGCATTTTCTAAGGTTTCGCTTGTTTTAACTAAAATGCCGTTTTTAGCACACATTCCTTCACTTACAACAATTGCAAGCGGCGTTGCTAACCCCAAAGCACAAGGACAAGCAACAACTAATACAGTTACAAAATGAGTTAAACAATCATTAATATCATAGCCTAAGATTAAATACATAACAAAAGTTAAAAAAGCAATAATTATAATACCTGGAACAAATACACCGCTAACCTTATCAGCAATCTTAGAAATTGGAGTTTTTGTATTTGTTGCTTCAATAACTAATCTAACTATTTCTGATATAGTTGAGTCTTTTCCTATATTTGTTGCTTTATATTCTATATAACCATCGTAGTTTATACTTCCAGCAACAATTCTTTCATCTTTACCTTTTTTACTAGGTTTAGATTCACCAGTTATAAATGATTCATCAAAATGTGAAGTACCACTTACAATTATTCCATCAACAGCAACCTTCATTCCAGGTTTACAAATCAGTATATCTCCTTTTTTTACTTCATCTAAAGTAACTTCTTTTTCACCATTCTTTATTTTTAGTAATGCCTTAGTTGGTGTTATTTGAACTAAATCTTTAATAGCGTCTTTAGTTTTTTCTTTCGCATTACTATCAATAAATCTTCCTAACTTAATAAAATATAAAACTATAGCAGCAGATTCAAAATATAAACTTTCTACATACATAGAATCTCCTAGTAAAATCATAATCATACCAAATGTACTATAAAGAAAACTTGCAATAACTCCAATTGAAACTAAGGTGTCCATATTAGGATTCTTATGCATTAAAGTTGTTAATCCTTTTTTAAATATTTCAAATCCATAAAATAAGTAAGGAATTGTTAAAATAAATAAACAAACTGCATAATTAATTGGGTATTCCATCATGTTTAAAAATGGAATAACTGGAAGTCTAACCATATGTGACATAGAAATATATAAAATGATAATCGATAAAATACTAAATAGTATCAATTCAATTTTCTCAACTTTACGTTTATTTTCCTCATTTTCATGAAATTCACCAAGACTTTTAAAACCAGCTTCTTTAACGAATCTATTTAAATCATCAATAGTTATATCATCTTTATATTCAATTAAAGCTTGTTCTAATACTAAATTAACGCTTGCAGAAATAATTCCTGTTTGTTTATTTAAATATTTTTCCAAACCTGATGAACAAGCACTACAAGTCATCCCAGAAATCTTTAAAACAATTTTTTTCATAGATTCTCACCTCACATTAATATTCAGCTTCCAATTAAATAATATACACAATAATATTTTATAACAAACAATAAAAATAGCAATATGTAATAAAAGAAATAACAAACTTATATAATAAAATATGAACGAAGATGAACTATTTAGTGAATTAAAAAGATTAAAATTCGAAGACTTTATATGCGTAGTTGTTATAATATTATCGATTATCAATATTAATGGTGATTATTGCGAAAAAGAGTATATTTTAACCAAAGATAATATCTATAAAAGCAAAGCAAATAAAATATTTGAATTTACACTTATAGTTACATTCTTTATTTATATATACTTTATTGCAAGAAATTATTATTTTTATAAAAAAACAACACCTGAAAATAAGAAGTTGTATCTTATAAAACTATTTGGTAGTAGTTTATTACTTGCTGGAATTATATGCTTAATTTACTTTCAGGTAAATCAAACATCATTTATTGGTGAACCAGCCTTATAATTAATTTATACTTAATACTAAAGTAACACCTCCATAACCTAAAATGCTTTTTAATTCATCTTGAGTTTTGTTAGTAATCTCACCTATTTTTGTATAACTCCATGAATTACTTTCATAAAATATAGTAATTTGATTACCTTGATACAACATAACATCACCAGGTTTTGTTGCAGTTTGAATATCATTAGTTGGTAAAGCAAAGCCTAAATACCCAACTTTTTCAAAATTACCATATTCGCTAGCATTAATTGTAATATCTTCTTGTTTTAATCTTTCAATTAATACTTGAGTTGCAGCATTATCCTCTAATTTAACATCTAATACTTCATCATTAACTCTTATTTTTATGTTTTTCACTTTTAATTTCTCCTCCACAGTACTTTGTACTTCATAGACCGGACAAGTAAATTTTGATTTTTTAAAATGCCAACTAACTGTCACGATATCCTTGTCTTCAACACAAAAAAATGTATCTATAATAAATCCTTTATTAACTGAACTGCCGCCTTCAAGTTTAACTTTTTTGCTAATAAGAGGACTGATTTCAAATATCCTTGCTTGTATAGTATCAATTAAAATAACTAAAACTAATATTCCAATTATAATTAATACACACTTTATCTGTTTCATAAACTCTCCACATTTCTCATAATAAAACTATAAATAAAAATATAGTATCTTAAATATTAAAAATTATTCTCTATATCTTTTAAAATACTCTCTAAACATGCATGTCTATTTTTTGACGTGTCATAATAATTAATTCCATTTTTTGCACACTCTCTTTTTAACATTTCATTTGCGTTATACCAATCATTAGCATGTTTCATTAAATATTCTCTTGATAATCCATATGTCCAATCTTGTTCAGTATCATGTTCTAAACATAACTCAACCATTTCCTCAATACTAAGGTCACCTAATCCTAAACATACAACAATAGTGTTATTAAAATCTATCATTTCATTAACAATTTTTGGATGTAATTGACCACTTTCTAGTATATATCCATAATTTTTTTCATCTTTTCTAACTAACGAATTCATAAATTCTAATAACGTTCTCTGAAAGTATTCACTATGTTCAAATTCTTTTTGTTCATCAACATTTTCTCTATAATATTCTTCTTGATCTTTTGCTCTAATCATTGCCCATTTCAAGGAATCGCTATGAATTAGATTATAACTATTATATTTATCTTTTAATATTTTACTTAAGGTTGTCTTTCCTGCTCTTCCAATTCCCATTATTAAAATATTTTTCATATCTATTATCACCAACTTAATTATACCACAAAAAAACTAGATATAAATCTAGTTAAAAGCACTTGGTAGCGAGAGAGGGATTCGAACCCCCGACACCGCGGGTATGAACCGCGTGCTCTAGCCAACTGAGCTATCTCG
>JAFLUY010000010.1 GCA_022508565.1 Erysipelotrichales bacterium
AGAGCATTAGCCTTCCAAGCTAAGGGTCGCGAGTTCGAACCTCGTTCATCGCTCTAAATCACTTCAAATAGTCATAATAAGACTTACTTCGACTAAAGCCGAAGCTTCCTTTTAGGAAATTTCGATAATTTTTACTTGTACTTCTTAATTATGAATATTGTAATAACTCTGACTAATCACGTTTGATTCGTGATATTTTTAGATGTCTTGTTAGATATTCTTTTGAAGTGATTTTTATTTAAGGTCTCATAACTCAACTGGTCAGAGTGCCAGTCTCATAAACTGGGAGTTCAAGGTTCAAGTCCTTGTGGGACCACAAAAATATAGGGGTGGAGTCTGTCGATATGGACGCTTGATTTGGGATCAAGTATGAAGTGGGTTTAACTCCCATCGCCCCTACAAAGAATTTTAGTTCGAGTTTTATAATTTCGATTATTTTTAATTATAAAACTTAATAAAAATATATTATGATAGAAGAAGAATATTTCAAAAACCCAAATTATTGTAAACATTGCAATAAAATTTTATCATTTAAACAAAGAAATAATAAATTTTGCTCATGTTCATGTTCTGTATCATTTAATAACAAATTAAGAACAAAAACTGAAGAAGAAAAGAAAATAGCTAAAGATGTAAGAGAATTACCATTACGTGAAGAATATAATAAAAATCCTAGAATATGTAAATGTGGAAATATAATTCCTTTTGAAAAACGTTTTAATAAATATTGTTCACAATCATGCGGAACAAAATATTCTAATATTGAGCGTGGTTCTAGATCAGAAGAAACAAAAAGAAAAATTAGTAAAACACTTAAAATTAATTCATCATTTTATAAAATAAATAAATTAAATAAACAACAGACATTATTAAGAAAAGATTCAACTAGAACATTATATGATGAATTATTAGATAAAAATTATAAATTTATTGATAATATTTGTACAGCATATACAAAAGATTGTGTTGATTTAGGCATAGTTAAAAACATTAATAATTATAGATTAAAAGATAGCCAAAAAATAAACACAATAAATTATAAATTAAAAGAATGTATAATATGTGGAAATAAATATTTTGCAAAAATAACTAAAACTGGAAGACTTGATCATGGCGGTAAAACATGTTGTGATAAATGTCATAAAGAATTGGCTTCTAGAAGAGCCAAAGAATCTGTTAGAAAACGTATGGAAAATGGAACATTTCAAGGTTGGAAACCTAGAAATAATCGTAGTTATGCAGAAAAATTTTGGATGAAAGTTTTAGAAAATAATAATATTTCATATATTTCTGAATATCCTATTGAACGAAAAGGTACACAAAATTATTTTTTAGATTTTTATATAGAGAAAAATGGAAAGAAAATAGATTTAGAAATAGACGGAAAACAACATAAATATTCTGATAGATTAGAATTTGATAAAATTAGAGATGAATATTTAGAAAAATTAGGATATATTGTATATAGAATTGACTGGAATAAAATGGATGGTTCAAAAGAATTATCAGATTTGACTAAAGAAAAAATCGATAAATTTTTAGATTTTTATAATTCACTATAAAAGTTATGCTACTTTAGCTCAGTTGGCAGAGCGTCGGACTGTTAATCCGCAGGTCCCTGGTTCGAGCCCAGGAAGTAGCGCTAAAAATCTCCAAACTGTGGTGGAATTGGTATACACTAGTGATCAACCGGAAATCATCCCGGAATTACTTTGTCAGATGAAATCCAATCTGGCTGCGAAATTGTTTCGTGAATCGTATAGCATTATTTATGCAAATATCTCTCTTGGTTCAAATCCAAGCAGTTTTTGGAGAATTTTTTAATCCTATGAAACTCCTATCACTAGGAGTTTTGGGGGATATCTTCAATAACATCTAAATTATTATTGCTTAAGAATTCTCTAGCTTCATCTCTAAAATCTTTAGCAAACTTATTATTGACATCATCTACCCATTTGATTTCGAAGTTATCTTTTTCATTATTTAGTGAAGTAAATATCAACCTATATTTTACATCTTCTATATTGACTTTTCCGGAGATATCTTTAATTAGATTCACCTCAACAATCATTCCTCCTTTTGTATCTTTAGCTTTATGATAATTTCTTTTCATACAAGATACAAAATTTCCTAATGAATATACTATTAATTTATCATTTTCAAATATTATAGGTTGAATTACATGAGGATGAGTGCCAATAATTGCATTTGCTCCAAAATCTAAAATTTGTTTTGCTAATTTCTTTTGTTCTTGTCCAGGAATAAGTTCATGTTCTTTTCCCCAATGAAGACATACAAATATAAATTCTGCTCCTTTTTCTTTAGATTTTTTAATATCCACTTCAATTTGTTTTATATAAATAAAATCTACAATACTATTTACGTATCTTCCGTCATTTGGTTTTGGATCAGCAGTTTTATATGTATAATTTAAAAAAGCGATTTTAATATTGTTTATTTCTTTAATAAATGGAGTCTTTAAAATCTTTTCGTATGTATCTTTATAAGTACCAATATGATCTAATCCTCTTTGGTCAAGTGACCATAAAGTCGTCATTATTCCATCTTTGGTTTGATCCTGTGCATGATTGTTAGCAGTTAGAAATAAATTGAATCCGGCTTTTTCTAATTCATCAAGATAACTTTCAGGAGCCCAAAATATTGGGCGCGATTCCTTTTTAGTAAAATATTCTTGAGAATGTATTGGAGTTTCAAGATTTACAACGGAATAATCATGAGACTTAATATATTCAGATATGTTATCATAATATCCTGAAAAATCATAAGTCGAACCATTTTTAGCCTTTTCTAATTGTTCAGGACGTGCCATTGCATCTCCAACAAACAATATTGAAGCTTTTGAATCGTATTTTATATAAGAATTGGACTGTTCAATAATAAAATCTTTTAAAGAAATCATTCTTCTAAATCTTCGTATTCTTTTTTAATCTCATCAACTTTTTCGTTTGTTAATGGTTTAATATTATTGATTTCTAAAAATTTCTTTATAGTTTCTACTTCAAAGAATTGATTTGGGCCAATATTATATTTTAATATGATATCTCTTTCTGCTTTGGTCATCTTATCGACCATTTTATATCCTCTGAAATAATCTACATCTCCAGACCAGCAACCAAGACGATCAGTGTTTATAACAGATCTTTTGCATCTCATTAATTGAGAAAATATAGATTTATCTGTATAGTCTGAACCTTTTACTAATTTTTTAAGTTTATCAAATGCTTCACAAAAATCGTATTGCAAACAATAATAACATGCAATATACGACATAGCAATTTTAAAATACGAATTAGGTTTTTGATCATCAATAAGATTAAATGTATTCCAAATAGCTAGTCCTTCATCGAATATATTTTTACCATCTAATCCAAAAACAAATAAGAATAATCCTGTCTCGTATCCGTAATATCTTTTTGCAACATGTGATTGAATTTCATGAGCGACTAAAGATTTTATATCCACTTCAGAAAATTTTGCATGAGACCTAATTCTAAAAGTTTTTTCTGGATTGACTCCCATACGAGGAAGCATATTAGGTTTTATAACGATTTTCCAATCATAACCAAGCTCATCTAATTTTTTCTTGATTTCTTCTGCCGCTTCTTTTGCTCCAAGTACTTTTTTATATTTTTCTTCTGTAGGTTCTTTGTATGGATGTTCTTTAATTATTTTTTCTGCTTCATCTACCAATTCTTTATCAAAACTTAATAGTTTATCAGTAATGTCGGGTTGAAAATCTCTATCATCTAAAGTTTTGAGATAATCAATCTTATTTAATATTCCCTCTAAATTATCTATATAAAATTTTGTAAGATAACAATTCAAATTTCTAAATTCTTTAATTAAGGATTTTGTTCTGGTTTCTAAATTATATTCTTTCCATTTTAATGGTTTATGATTTAATGTAGGATAATATTTTATTCCTTTTTTAATATAATTTAATTCGAATTTTTCCCATTCATCTTCTTTATTCGAAACTTCACGAACAATAGTTTCATATCGGGCGATAAGCATTAATTTACCGTATTCTAAATCTAATTCAAGAAGTCTTTTCTTGTCTTTATTAGAAAGCTTCAAATATTCATCTTCATAAGATTCTTTAATTAAATCGGATATACTATTTAAATTTCTATCTATGGCAAATTCATTAAAACTTTTCATAATTATTATAACTAAATTCTATTACTATATATAAAAATAATTTATGAAAACCTATCTTAATTTATATTACCTTTTGAAAAATCTTAAAAATTTACTATCTTTAATAAGAATTAAAATATATTTGTACTATGCAGAAAAGAAATATTACAGATTATCTTAATAAAGAATATAAAGATTATGCTTCATACGTTCTTGAAAATCGAGCCATTCCCTCGGTTTGCGATGGGTTTAAACCGGCGGCAAGAAAAATTATGAATGCTTCCTTAAAAGGATCTTTAAAAGATGGTAAACTATATAAATTGCTAGTTCTCTCCGGAGATACTATGAGACTATCACTCTACTCGCATGGCGACGCAAGCCTCAACAGTAACTGTACTGGACTTGCTCAAAGATGGCATAACAATTTAGTTCCGTTTGATGGTGAAGGTCAGTTCGGTACACTTAGAGATCCGAAATCCGTAGGTAGTCCTCGATATCTTTATATCAAGCATAGCAAATATATGGATCTTATATATAAGACTGATCAAGACCTTCTTGAATATATATTTGATGAAGGACAATATGTAGAACCCACACATTATTATCCTATTATTCCTACTGTACTTTGCAACATGACAGAAGGAATTGCTGTTGGTTATGCTTTTCATACAATGGCTTACAATCCTCTTCATATAATCGATGCTTGTTTAGAAGAACTTAATGGAGCAAAGAAATTTGTTGAGATAAAGCCTTATTTGAATGATCTGAATAACAAGCAGTTTGAACTTCAATCAGATGGTACCTATATTGCGAAAGGAAAATGGAAATTAGATCCGAAAAAAGATATCATGTCGGTCACCGATATCCCTTATAATATATCTTTTGAGGCATTTGAAAAACTTCTTAATAAATATTGTGATAATGGATATCTTAAAGATTGGAAAAATTATTCGGAAGGAAACAATATAAAATATGATCTGATATTTCCAAAAAATCAATTAGCAAAAGAAATTAAAAAAGATCGTTCAGGAAATCGCCTAGCAAATCATTTCAAATTGATTTCAAAAGTTACTCCTGATCTTCTTTGGCTACTTGACGAAAATAATAAATTGAAATTTTTTCAAGACAGATATGCTGTAGTAAAATATTTCGTAAATTGGAGAAAAACTATATATACTCTTCGCAAAAAGAAACTTGTAAAGATCCTAGAAGAAAAATATAAGAATAATTCTGATTTGGTAAGGTTTATTGAATTAGTTTGCAAAGGTAAACTTAAGATTCGTAATCGTTCTAAAAAGGATATTACAGAAGATATGAAACAATATAAGCTTCCTTATTCTTTAGTAACTTCTACTCCAATGTCTAAATGTACTATCGAAGAAAGAGATGCTCTATTGAAAGAAAATGAAAATATTAAAAAGGAACTTGAATATATTAAGAATACTTCAGAAGTAGATATGTACAAGAATGATTTGGTTAAGCTTCGTAAAGAGATTGAAAAGGATTTTAGATAATTTTCATATATGAAAAGTTTAATTGAATTTATAAAACAAGAGATTGAAAAAGAAAATGATTTTTTTAAAGATAATCCTTCTAAAGATGGGTTTTTCTATAAAAGATTAAATAATATAGAAAGTTATGAAAAATTAAATGATTATATTTTTTCTAAAAAACAATTATATATAAACTCTAATAATAAAGATAGTTTTTATGTAGACTTAAGAAAATTAACTAAAAAAGAATATAATAAATATATCAATGAGTCTTTATATTCGGCTTCTATAAAAGATTTTATTATAGCACTGGAGAAAAAATATAATAAATCTATAGATGATATAGAAATAATTGATGGGATAAATGATATTGAAAGGTCTGGCGCAATTAAAATTAAATTTGATAAAAATATATTAAATGATAAAGAATTAATAGAGATTTGTAAATATTATAAATATTATATATCTTCAATAAATAAAAATGATATTATATTTGAGCCGGTAAATACAAAAAATATTACACAAATTATCAAAGAAAAATATCATAATAAAGTATATCATCTAACTAAAAATGAAAATATAGAATCAATTAAAAAACATGGTTTAATTGTAGCCGGATTTGCAAATTCTAATTATGATGACATTATATGGAAAATTTCTATTGAAGAATATAAAAATACTTTTATTAATTTGAAAGATTCAATAAGAAAATCTATAATTAAAAATCTAATATATAGAAATTTTTCGGAAAGAGTTTTTGTATTTTATACAAATGAAAATATAAATGATACAATTGAAATACTTGGTAAAACAATAGATAAAGGATTTAATCCATCAAACTATTCAGTAATAGAAATCGATTTGAAAAACCATAAGATTCCATTTTATCATGATTCTATGATGCCTATTAATAATCAAATTAATTATGCTTACTCTACAATAGATATTCCTCCAAGTTTAATTTCAAATATAATTAAATTAAAATGATAGATTTTGACATTAAGAAAAAATTGAAGTTTGATTCTTCAAAAGATAAAATATTCTTTACTTCGGACACTCATTTCGCGCACGAAAACATAATGAAGTATTGCAATCGTCCATTTTCATCTATTGAAGAGCATGATAAAACTCTTATTGAACGATGGAACGAGATTATTCCGGAAGATGGCATCGTATTCCATCTAGGAGATTTTGCATTTGCTTCAACTCAATATATAAAAGATATTTTAGAACAATTGAATGGACAAAAGTATTTAATATTTGGAAACCATGATTGGAAAAGAATGACAAAAGAAATCTGTATTAATTATTTTGAAGATGTTTCCCAACAAATGGTTATACGAATTGATGATAAAATAATTTATCTAAACCATTTTCCGTTTCTTTGTTATGCTGGTTCTTGGAGAAGAGAGAATTCTTCTTGGCAAATTTTTGGACATGTTCATAGCGGACCAAATTCAACTTCTGGATTAGATTACAATAGATTGACAAATTTGTTTCCGGCTCAATTCGATTGCGGAGTAGATAATAATAATTATTATCCATATTCTTATAATGATATTAAAGAAATAATTGAAAAACAAATGAATTTAAACAATAAATAATTTTAAAATATTTTATAAACATGATTACTAGAATTTTTATTTTTGTATTATTTTTCTATATTTGTGGAGGACTATTCGGCCCAACAATTTTTGGTACAGAAGTCAATACCTCATATTGTATTATAGAATTAATGTGTATGCCTTTATATTTTGTAATGTTATCGTTTTTCTTTTGGATGAGTCCTAAAATCAGAAAAGATAGACGAATAAAAAATTATGAAGATAAAGAAAAATTAGAATTATTGATAAACCATTCTAATATGATTGCTACGATGAATTTAGTTATTTTGTGGATTACTAGTATGCTTACTTTTATTCCAAATAATAGTTATTTTAGTTTTAATTGGGCATTCTCTTGGTTATTTATATATCTAAGTATTAGAATTACTTTACAAGTATATCATCTTATGAAATTCCGTTTTGACATAACTGAAAATATAGAAGATGGTAGAGATATGATCGAAAAATTCAGGAAAAATAATAAAGATAATTAAAATCTAATAATTAATATATCTATCTTTATTTATATGATAAATATACAAAAAGAATTTATCTTTGATATAAAAGAAACTTTATATGATGCGTTTATTGGAGGAAGTTATTTTGATATCACTATCCAAACAAAATTATATAAATACACAATTGGTAAATTCGAATTTATAAGGACAAAATCTTATTATCCAAAATTTCATAGTTATTATGATGGTGATTTTAATACAAAAAATAAGATAAAAGCTATAATAAGTTTACAGAAACAAAAACTAAAAAGTAAATATGAGGATTATATAAATGAATGATTTTAAGAAAGCTGAAAATATCGTTCAGTTAATGAAAGAACTTAGATATCTTCCAAATAGTTGGGAAGTTATTTCCGTTGAATTGATGGAAAATGACGATATAAATATTGTTTTTAATTATGATGATTGTGAAGATTATGAAAATGTAGTTGTGCCACAAAAAATTTGGGAATTAGATTCTTATGAAGTCTATAAAGCTTGGATAAATCTTTTGATTGAATCTGATCGAGAACAATCTATTACAAATTATAGATTTGATGGGAAAACAGAATATGTTCCAATTAAACAAATAAAAGTTAAAGCATTAAAATATACAGGTAAAAATTATAAAGAAGTTGAAGATTTTTGTGGGAAACATGCATTTATTTCATTGTTATCTGCATATATTTTTATAGATGATTCGTGGAAGCTTTTATGTTATGACGACATTATTGTAAAATATCCATTTGATTCTGGATTTAGTGTCATGACAGAAAATCAATTTAAAGAAATGTTTAAATATGAATAATGATATCTTAAACTATCTTAACAATATAAAAGATAGAATAAACGAAAGCGGAATGTATTCAAATTGTCAAGATGATACAAATTGGTACCGAGCACAATTAGAACTTATTAATGAGATTATAGATTATGTTGATAAAAATTTTAAATAAAAATGGGACACTTATCGTGTCCCATTTTCTATAATTTAAATTTCTAAAATCTCTTCACTTTCGTCGATTCTATCATACCAATAGATGTCCCAATCTCTTTTTAATATTTCGATATTTGCTTCAAAAATCATCAAATCAGCATAATCTTCTAATCCTTCTTCTACTTTAGCTTTTCGTTTATCTTTTCTAATAGATGCACATTTTAATGCTAATTCTTTTAATGCTTCAGGATCAATCTCATCTACTGGATTGTTTTCGTCTTTTTTCTTTTTACCGAATAAGAAGTCTTTGATTCTCGAGAATAAACCTTTTTTCTTGTTTTTACCTAAGTAATTTTTTTCGATTCTAAATAGATTTCCTGAGATTGCTTCTACCGCATCTTTTTTGACATTTCCTTCATCATCTAATAAAGCAGTTTTTAAAGATTTATTTTTATCGATAATATCTTTTACCTCTTGATTATTCTTTATAATCTTTTCATATTCTTCAATCGCTTTATCATGTTTTTCTTTATTCTTTTCAGAATCAGTCTTTTCTACTGTTCTTTGTTTAGTATTATATTCTCCTCCGAGATAATTTGATAATGTTTTAGGATTATTGAATATGTCTGTCAATTCTTTATTTGTAAAATCTCCAAAATCTAAACGAGGTTTATCTTTCCAAACTGATTCTTCATTTTCTATATAAGTTTTTCCATCTTTAATACAAGGAACATCAGGATTCATATCATAACATGCTTTTAATGATTCTTCAATGAGATCTGTAAACATATTTATAATATCTTCTAAATTCATTCCTTTATCTGTAGGTAAGAATTCAAGATGACTAAATAATCCTTTAGCATAATAAGGATTGGTTCTAGGACCTTTTGATTTAGATCTAGGAGCTAAATCTATTCCGGCCATCATTATTGGATTATATAAGAATACTGGAGTAAGTCCTTTATCATTTATTTCTTTTTCTTTTTTCGCTTCTTCAACTTTTTTATCATCTCCAGAATCTGCTTTCGTATAAAATACTAAAACTTTATATTCGGCTGATCCTTCTTTCATTTTTTCAATCTGTTTAGTTAACTTTTTAATTTTCTTTTTATCGGATCTAGATAAATCTTTTTGTGCTTCTAATTCATCTTTATATTTTACAATAGCTTCATAGTTTTCTTTAGAAATTTTTGACATATTTGTAAAGCCTTTAGAATTAGTAGATCCATATTTAGAAGAAGCTTCGGAAAAACTCATTTCTTTAATTCCGTCCGCTGGGATTTCATAAATCTTATTTGTTTTGGTTCTTCCTGAACCTAATCTCATTTTGAAACCTCCTGATTTCATCTTTTTAGATGCTATAGGGAATAATCCGGCGAATGCAGAAAATGAATTTTTAAAAGTTTCTACAGGAATTTTAGAAACTAATTTAATAGGATTTAATTGTGATGGATCTATTACTTTACTCATTACATGACAAAATCCTTTACCCATATGATGGTTTTTAGCAATTGTTGCAACCGCATTCATCGCTTTATCAGTAAATTCTTTAGTAGCATCACCTTTAACAATTACTTGAAATACTGTACCAGCTTGATGTTTTGTAGCATTCATCAAAGCAGTATTTGATATTTGTGAAATATCTATGTCAGAAGGATTTAATTTTAATTGTTTAGCGATTAATTCAATATATTCTTTTCGGCCAATTTTTCCTAAAGTTGCTCCGTCAACAGCAAATGTAGTTACTCCTGGAGTTTCTACATTGACATCTTTAATCGCATTTATCATCTGTCCAGAGCTTTTACATTTAGTATCAATAATTTTATTTTTAATCTCTTGAGCATATTCGTCCCCTGCAAGAGATTTCATTTTTTCAACATTATTAGTTTCTCCAGATTTAAATTCTCCGTGATTAGAATTTTTATCAAAGTTTTCTTTACCTTGATCAGATGCCTCTTTAGATTTTGATGTTACTTCTGTAATCTTTTCAAATGTTTGATTTTGGGCTTTTACTAAGGCTTCATATCCTCCGGCATTTTTACCACTCATCGCTTTATACCAATTATTTAAGATTTCTGTTACTTTTTGCACCATATCAGAAGGTAATACTTGATCAGCGGCTCCTTTAAATATTTTCAATCCAATTTCATATCCGTCTTTAATCGCTTTACCTCCAGCAAAAGCCGCAAATCCTATAGACATGAAGAACATCGCCCAACGAAGAACTTTCATCCATTTAGGAGAATTCTTATATTCTTCAGACTTATATGTTTTTCGCATATCTTGTACTTGTTTATAAATAACAGCACTTGACCAAATAACTTTACAAAGAACTTCGGCTACTGCTCCAGCGAGAGGACCTCCAATAAGAGTTATGACTGCAGGTAATACTACAGTGACAGCATAATAAGCTATCATCTGAAGCAATATCTTCAATCCTGCTTTACCAAGCATCGAAAGTTTGCCTTTAATTTTTGATTTCTTTGAAGTTTTTGCTGATGATGCATCATCATATTCATTCTCGCGAACGAACGTTTCATATTCATTCTCACGAACGAAAGTTCCATATTCATTCTCGCGAATGTATCCTAATGACGTATTTAATTCTAAAGATAAAGTTTCATATATATTCTCTTTAGAGACTTTTTCGTCTTTTAATGCTCCTTTAATTTTCTCATGTAAGAAATCATAAGACTCTTTTTCATCTCCTCCTAATTGATTGATAAGTTTTTGTACAGAACTACCGAAAGATGTCATCATCTCTCCGATTTTATCAACTAACTCTTTCGCTGATTTAATTGTATTATTAATAATTTTTTGAATAAAATCTTTAACTATTTTAATTTTATCTGAAACTTCTTTTAATCCTTGAGAAATTTTATCTTTAGCGTCTTTTGCTTTTTTAGCAATTGTATTTATTAAATCTTTAGCACTTTCATTTATGACAATATTGTTTTCTAATGCATATTCTAAGCAAATACTATTTAAATACTCATTACAAATAGCAATTAATATATTTCTAGCGGTAAATTGTTCATCTACATCAAATAAAACATTTTGATCAGATTCATTAATATAATTAGAACTAGAAATTCGATGAGTATATACATCTATTTTATGTAATACACTATCGAGATATTTTCCGTCATTTTTTATAAGTTCAAAATAATTTTCGGAAATTTCATTATTAATATTTGCGGATAATGAAGTATACCAATTATTTGAAGATATATTTCTTATTTTTGTATTGTTAATATACTGTATTAAGTTTTCCATTTAGATAAAATAAGTTTTTAATTTATAGTTAAAAATACTTTTTTATTTTTCTATTTTATTAAAAGAAAATAACAATTTATAAATATGAATAAAGTAGGAACAAGAGCTTTTGGAGTCAAACTTCCAATTATTAAACAAGGAGACAATCTTATCGATATTATTGTTAAAAATCTTAGAAAAGATACCGATAATTGTGAATATCAGTTAGAAGAAAATGATATTTTTGGATTGACCGAATCTATCGTCGCCAGAGCTTATGGACAATATGTTACGGTGGATGATGTCACAAATTGGCTAATCAAACATTTTGATATGAATATGGGATCAGTTATCGTTTTTAATCCTATATTTTCGCGTAATAGATTTTCAATCATTCTTAGGGCTATTGCGAGAGCATTCCATAATATTATATTTGTTATGGATGATATAGATGAAGTTGGTAATCATATTAAGCATGATATAACAAAAGTAAATTATATTGATCTTTATAAAAATATTTGTGAAGAAGAATCTTGCGGATTTGGACATCTAAATTTTGCGCAGTTCGAAGAGTTGTCACATAATCTTAGAAATACTCCTATTGTTGATTGTACGCTTCATGGAGAATTGTATAATTATCCTATGTGCATAACTGCTTTTCCTCATATAGTGTCATTAAAAGACATTTGCAACAATTCCTCAGAATGGGGGCTTCTTGGTTCAAATAAAATGGGAGAAGAACTTCTCAAACTATATCCAGATAGTCGTTATCAAGAATTTGTAGATGAACTTAGAAATAAAATTTGTGAAGAATTCGAATTGAACAATGTTGACGTAATGATTTACGGAGATGGGTGCTTTAAAGATGCTGATTCTGGCATTTGGGAATTCGCTGATCCGGTAGTTTCTCCTGCTTATACAAAAGGCCTAGAAGGAGGTCCTGCAGAACTTAAGCTTAAATATCTCGCTGATGATGAATTTAAGAATCTATCTGGAGATAAATTAGAAGAAGCAATTAAGAATAGAATATCTAATAAGAATGTTGAACAAGGAGAAATGGAAACTCAAGGAACAACTCCGAGAAAATATGTGAATCTTCTTGGATCACTTATGGATCTTGTTTCCGGATCAGGCGATAAAGGAACTCCGATGGTCATTGTTCAGAACTATTTCAACAACTACAGTTCGTAGTTGTTGAAAACTTTTGTGCTTCGCACAACATATTTCGATGATTATATTTTATAGTTATCAAAAACTTTTGCATTTCATGCAACATATTTCACCAAATTATTCGGAATAATTTGTGAAAACTCTACATAATTTATAAAAATCTATTTTTAATCATAAGAGCACGTCGAAAATAAGATGTGCTTTTTTAGTATTTAAAGAGATAAAAATATATTATGAAATAATTATGACAACGATTAGAAATGGCAGCAAAGGAAATGATGTTAAACTTTGTCAGCAATTGTTAAATAAATTTGGTAATTATGGTTTAGTTGAAGATGGAATTTTTGGAGCAAAAACCGAAAGCGCTGTAAAAGATTTTCAAAAGAAGAATGTACTTTCAGTAGATGGCATAGTTGGTCCAAAAACTTGGGAGGCTTTACAAAAAAATGATAATAACGGTAATTGCAATTGTACTTGCGATTGTTGTGAACGTCCAAATATTACTACTCCAGAATTGATTATCAAAAATTCCTATTTAGATGCAGGCCAATATGTAAATACCAAATCTACTAAAGATTTTATTGTATTACACCATACCGCTGGTTGGAATAACCCTTATAATACTATTAGTAGTTGGAATAGAGATTCACAAGGTAGAGTAGCTACCGAATTTGTTATTGGAGGAATCAAATGTACAGATGGTGATGTGACATATGATGGAGAAGTAGTAAGAGCTTTTCCAGAAGGATATTGGGGTTATCATATTGGATCGCCTACAGGAGTATCTGGATTAGATAAACGAAGCGTCGGAATCGAAACTTGTTGCTTTGGACATATTAAAGATGGCAAAACTTATACAGGAGCAGCTTGTCTTCCAGATCAAATTTGTACTTTAAATAAGAAATTTAGAGGATATCAACAATTCAATCAATATTCTGATAAACAATTAGAATCACTTAGAGCATTATTAATTTATATTGCAAATAGAGATAATATTGATTTACATACAGGATTATATCAATGGATTAAAAAACAAGGAGCTGATGCATTCGAATTCCAAGCAGATGCTTATAATGGTAAAGTTAAAGGAATTGTTACTCACGCGAATATTCGTAAAGATAAAGAAGATATGTTCCCACAACCCGAACTTATAGATATGATTCTTACTCTCTAAATTTATATATTATATAGCTATTAGTGAAACTCTTGAAATTTTTTCAAGAGTTTCTATCTTTTATATATTAATGTAAAAAATAAAAAGTAATGAAAACAGACCAAGGAAAAATTATTGATAGAGATTCTATAATGACTGAAGCTATTTGGAGATGTTTAGAAGAGATGTATCGGATCTCTCAGCCTTCTTGTTCTTTTATTGAAGAAGATAAAAAAGCAAAAGAAAAAATAGCCAAAGGAGAAGAAATTAATGATAATATTATTAATGAGCATTATATTTCTAGTTATGAATATGAAACTATCATAAATAAATATCTAGATTCATATAGGTTAGAAGCTCAATTTAAAGATGATTGTGATTTAATTAAGAATTACCTAGAAAAAGGTGGAATGAAAAGAATTTATAAATCTGATGAATTCGGACATTCTCATAAAGATTATGAAAAATTAGATCCGATTGCAAATATTATAGGAGAAGATAATGCTAAAAAAGTATTTAAATATATTGAAGAAGCAAAAGATTTTTATCGATTCGATGTGGACGAATCTCAATTTAAATTTGCAATGATGCAATATGCTCCTAGTTGCAATAAAGAAGCTGTTAAAAAAATATGGGAAGATAAAGGCATTTCTATTGATATTAGAGATAGAGATGATGAAGAATCATTTGATCTTATATATTATGGAGAATATATTCCCGAATCTGAATAAATATGAATAAGATATCTTCTTTAGGAGCATATATATCATTAATATCATTTGTTCTATTGATATTATATATATGTTATTTAAACCTTTCTACCAAATCTAATAATATATTAATAGATTCTTCTATTGAATCTTATATAATTTGGATTGTATCTGGAATTGTTATTTTTGGAATGGCTCTCGGGTTTATCGGGCTAATGATTGAAGACGACTCTAATAAGAATAATAAAAAAGATGACAAAAGAAAGAATTGAAGAATATGATAAGGCTTATATGAATATGGCCGAAACTTTTTCGAGATTATCCCAAGCAAAACGTGCACAAGTCGGATGTTTAATTGTATCGAAAAATGGTCAAATATTAAGTCAAGGATATAATGGAATGCCTCATGGAATGGAAAATGAATGTGAATATATCGGAGAAGATGGAATAGAATATACAAAACCTGAATTGATGCACGCAGAGACTAACGCTATATTGAAATGCGCAAAAGATGGAGTATCTACAAATGGAGCCAAAATATATATTACATTATCACCTTGTTTAGAATGTGCTAAAGTAATAATTCAAGCAGGCATTTCTGAAGTCTATTATAGAGAATTATATAGAAAGACTGAAGGATTAGATTTATTGAAAAAATGTGGGATAAAAGTTTTTCATATTGAATAAAATTATTTTTAATGAAACCTTTGAAAAATTTTCAAAGGTTTCTATGTTTATATTGAATTTAAAAAATAAATATGATGATATATTCACAAGATTGGTTTTCAAACAGAAATGAGCTTGGAAAATATAAATTTGATACTTCTAATGCTATATATAATTTTAGCAACCAAACAGTATCAAGTATTCTTTATGGAGCAAGATTGAAAGAACTTTATAAAGATCCAAGAATAATTGAAATTGAATGTGAAGCAATAAATCATCTTATAAATACTCAAAATCCTGTAACTGTCACTATTCAGAATAAAGATAAAAGTTGTTATACGGATGGCAAATCAATAGTAATTTCTGGCGAACCTTTAATTAATCTAAAAGAAAGAGGATTAGATATTATTCTTGGTTTAACTTGTCATGAATCTTCTCATATAAGATTTACAGATTTTTTCTTAAGTAAAGAATCAGCAAAGAAAAGTCCTTGTATAAAATGGATCTGGAATTTGATTGAAGATGAAGTTATTGAAGAAATGCTTCAAATCGAAAAGCCAGGTCTCGGAAATCTTTTAGGGCCAGTAAAAGATTATATGTTTACTGTTAAAGATCGTCCAACATTTAAAGACGATATAGAAATAATTTTATTTATATTATTTTCAATAATAAGATATCCAAAAAACTTAGACTATATAAATAAAACGGATTTGAATAGATTTGAAAATCTCTTTAATGATATTTATTCTATTATGAAGATTAATAATATCTTCAATATTCGAATTAAAGAAAAATGTACTGAAGAAAATTATAAAGCAGCATTAGAGATTTATGAATTAATCAAACATTATATCCACGAAAACCAAGATGATTTAGATTTACCAAATGGCAGTGAAGACTCCGCATCAGATGAAAATAAATCACTTGAAGAGGTTGAATCTGATTTAAATTCAAAGTTTGATTCTGATGGAGAACCTAATGAAGAAGCTTTTGGAAATATGAATGGTACATTATTGGCGGATTCAACAGCAGAAAATAATGATAAAGATTTTGTAAGAGATCAAATAAAAAATCTTTCAAAATATCCAATTAAAATTACTGATTATGATCCTACTTATCAAGAAACTGATTTTGACGGAGCAAGAGGTTTTAGTCCAACTTCAGGATTAAAAATGATCAATTATTCTGCTAGAGCCTTTGCTGCAGGAAAATATGCAACTCTTAAAGAATCTTGCAAATCATTCATCGATACTATTAAAAAAATAGATATCAAATCTAAAGAAAAAAGTCAGTCTTTATCTAAAGAAGAATTTCAAAGAAATGGATCATTAGATCCGAGATTATTGGCTTCAGCATATCAAAATGAAAAAAATGTATATCAAAGATTCGGAATTAAACATACAAGAGAGAAAAAACAAAAATTCACATTATTATTGACTCTTGATGAATCAGGATCAATGGGAAGCAAGCAAACAAGAGAAACAGTCTCTAAAATCGCTTTGTCGTTCGCTGAAGCGTTTTCAAATAATCCAAATATTGATTTATATGTTTATGGACATAGTGATTATGTAGTAAAATATATCGATCCATCAACAAAAAATTTTAATATGCTTGGAAATAGATATCAAGGTTATGGACAAAATGAAGTAGAAGCATATAATACAATATTAAAAGATGTTACAAAAAAATCTAAAAATAATATTCTATTAGTAAATATTACAGACTCTCAATATCTTTCTAATTATTCCGAAATCGAGAATGAATTGAATAAATGGAGAAAATATAAGAATTCACATATCATTCAATCTCTTATTGTAATAAATGATTATTTTACTAATAAAGACAGTAATATTAATAATAAAATTTACGGAATAAATAAATGGATATATATTAAAGATATTAATAACATTTCTGAAACTAATACACAAATCAAGAAATTTGTAAGATTCATTCAACAAAAATATGATACGTTAAAGAAATAATTTATGGATTCTGGCATAATGCATGAACTTAAAGTAGCGTCATTAGCAGCAGAATATGGAATCATTGTATCACTGCCATTTGGAGGTACTGAACGATATGATCAAATCTGGGATGTCAATGGCAGGCTATTAAAAATCCAAATAAAGAAATGCGAGATAAATGAAGATGGTAACGCAATAAAGTTTTCAAATCAAGCAAAAGTCAAATATGAAGAAGGAGAAATCGATGCTATAGTCACTAGCTATAAAAACAAAATTTATTATTTGCCATTTGAATATATCAATCGTTCTAAAAAGAAAACTTTATTTTTCTCATTACCAAAAGACCAAATTCCAAATGCTGATAAATATAATTGGGCAGTAGATTTTGAAATTGAAAAGCAATTAAATATATCTAAGATATTTTAAAGAGCTCCGCACAAGCATTCTGGGAGCCGTCAGACTAATTTAAAATTTCATTAATATAATTTTATATCTTTGAAAATAAAATGGTCCAGCGGGTCCCAGAATGCTTATTTTTGTAAATTTTAAAATCGATAGTCTTGTCTTTATTTTTAACTATATAAATAGAAATATTCTAAAACTATGTCTTTAAATTTGTTGCAACCTACTATTATAAAATTTGAAAATTCTTATGATTTACCCGAAACAATAAGAAACAAATATGCTATAAATTATAATTTAGCCGGCATAGAATATGAATCGACCGATATTTGTAGAATATATTTTGTCATTAAAGAAGATTTAAAAGAAAATGATATAATAAAATTTATTTCTAAAGCTTTAAAAGATTTAAATATATTATATAATGGTACTAAAAAGTTTGTACCAGGGATAGATTATTTTCTGAATGAAACATTATATGATTATATTATTGAAAAGTTATCGCTTATAAAAAATACTGATTTAGTATTACCGAATTATCTATTAGAAAATTATGAATTGAATTCGGAAATCTTTAGTGAATTATGTGGATGTGAAAGAGATTATAATAATTTAGATTTCTATTATAAGAAAAATATTGCGACGGATTATAAATTTACTGACTTAGAAATAAATCAAATTTGTAAGACTTTTGCTAATCTTATATTAGAACAAACAAACATTACTCCTGAAGATTTGTTAGATCCTAAAAATCAATCTTATAAGACTGTATTAGAATATTTTGCTAACGGAGGAACTGATTGCTGCACAAGATTGTTGCAATTAATATTAGGAAATAATTTTGTTAGTCTAAATACAATATCAACATTGGGTAGTTGTGGAACTTGCAATTCAAACAAATCTGATATTGATAGCGGATCTTGTCTTGATTTATATATCCAAGGAATAAAAGAGCTTTTTAAATCTATGCTTGGGGATATTGAATTCTATGAAGATTGGTTCTGTACTTCTATAGATGATGTACTAATCCCAAATAGCTGTTTGATACAATTAATTAAAGATTTATTAGACGAATTCGTCAATAGCCACCCAATGACAATTTCACAAAATTCACATTGCGGTTGTCCTAGAGTTTCTAATTCAGATACTGATTATATAGATTTTGAAAACTATAAGAAAGTTTTAGATTTTATAGATGCTTGTATATTATCATCAAATAAAAACAAAACAAAACTATTTGGGGAAGAATTTGCGCAGAAATTATTAGAGATCTGCCAAATGTAAAAAATAATATTAATATAGAAAAATTTTAATTCTATCTTTTCTATTTTGAGCAGCACCTCCTGTATCATAATAGACAGTCTTTACAGTAAATGCTGGAAAAAGCAATTTATTGTTCGCTCTGTTTCTATATAAGAAGGCAGCGATTGTTAATGGTTTCTGGCGATTTTTTCTAGCATCTATTATAACAATTTCATTACCATTTCCATTTCTATCAGCTTCAAATTCTCGGTCCTTAAATTTTTGGTTCAACTGACTCCATGCTGCATAGAAAGCATCAACAATTTGTTTTTCTGAAACTTTTCGTTCATTCATCCGTTGACGGCCGTGATCTCCTACCCAAATTTCAAATTTAGTTCGCTTATCTTCAGAACCGGGATAAGGGTACATCTTTTCATTTCTTTCAAAAATCATTTGAGATTCGAATATCTCATCATCTAAAAACTCTAATAAAGATCTCATATATAGTTTGAAATTTTTAAAATTTTACCTATTTATATTATGTATTTCTATAATTAAAAATTTAAAAATATGGTAAATCAGAAAAAACTCCTCCAAATAGAAGATGAAATAACAAAACTTGGATATACAGTTTTGGACATCAAACAAGGTAAAGATAAAGAATATATAATTGAGGAACCTAATGGAGAAAAATACACAGAAGGAGGAAACGAATGGATTGAGGTAATAACTAAAGAAGAGTTTGATTATGATACTTTTTATAAAGAATTAATGATATTAGAAGAATCTCTTCCTGATTCAACTCTACTTTTGGTAAATGGAAAATAAAAATCTATATAATGAAAATCATATCTAAATTCCAAGATTTTTATGAATTTGATTGTTATCGATATGGAGAACCTTCGATGACTCCATCGTGGCATAGAGTTGAAGGACAAAAAGAAATAATTGTAGATTCTAACATTGCCGAAAAGATAAACTCACTATTCATATGTAAAAATCATTCTATAAGATTTGACTATAAAGGAAGATATCATTATAGTAGAAGAAATGGTTTTCTAGAACCTGTAAATATTGAATCTCAAATTATAGGGATATATCCTTATACTTATTATATTCCAAAAGTTTATTTTAATAAGACTATTGAGAATGACGATCCAAATACAATAAACATATCAAAAACAAAGAAGGTACAAATTTATCTTTCTGCTCAGGATTCTCTTGATATATTGTCGATCAAAGATTCATTCAAAGATATCATGTCTAAATATGGAGTATCATATAAAGATTTTTGTTATCCAGAAGATATTGTAAATCCAATTAAAAGAAATTGGTGGAATAAAAATACAAATAAAGAAGTTTGCAACAAAGATAAAATGATAACAGAATTTCCTGAACTGTTTGATATTGTTGGAGAACCTATTATATCATTTAATAATGGGATAGAAGGAATTTTCAATAGATGGAAAAAATATGTTTTGAAAGTAAATATTAATGAAAATCTATCTAAAACTGATTTGCTTTCATATTATCCAGAAATAATAACAGAACGAGACGTATATACAGAATTAGAAAATTATTTGATATCTAGACATCAAGAACCTATCTCTGAACCTGACAACAAAACAAAAATAACATCTCACGGATTTGATTTGAAAACATCATTTAGAAATATGTAAGAAATAATATATATAAAATATGAGCGATACTTGGCAATATAAATATGATACATTATTTGGTACATTCTTTACAGAAAAATTTATTGAATGGCTGAATGAACAAGGACAAAGTGGATGGGAATTAGTTGGATATGAAATAGAAGAAAGTGCAACTTTTATGGGAGCGATGAATTATCGTTGCTTATTTAAACGTAGAAATTGATAGAATAAAAGATAACATGAAAAATAAAATTTCAAAAATGCCATTTATAAAATGGTCCGGTAGTAAGAGAAAACAGGCTCCATATATAGTATCTCAATTTCCTAAAGAAATCAATACATATTATGAACCTTTCGTAGGAGGAGGTTCAGTTATGCATGAATTGATCAATCAGATTGTTGAAGGCAATATAAAGTGCAATAAGATAGTTTGTTCAGATTTGAATAAAGATTTGATAGATGTCTGGAATATATTTAAAGATAGAAAGACTAGGGCTCGTCTATATGATTTCTATTGCAATATGTATGAGCAATTGAAGAAACGTTCTAAAATACAAGAAGGAGAAGAGTTTGGTGAAGTCCATGTTAGAAATGCTCAATCTCTATATTATGAGCAAAGAGACATCTATAATTCGTTAGATAAAGATGATGAATTGAAGCCTTATATATTTTATTGGTTAACTCGTACTTGCTTTAATGGACTTATCAGGTATAATCCGAAAACAGGAAATTTCAATTCTTCATTCCATGTCGCAGGAAAGTTAGGAATATCTCCGGAAGAGCTAGAAAAAGTTTTTGACAATTGGGGTTCAACAATGGATTTAGTCAATATAGAATTCATTAATGATTCTTATGAAAACGTTATATGTAAAGCTAAAAAAGGAGATCTGGTATATATGGATCCTCCGTATGCAAATATAGGAGGATTATATTTTTGTAATGGATTTGATGAAGATCAATTTTGGAATGAATTGCTAAACATGTCTGACAAAAATGTAAAGTGGTTATTAAGTTATGACGGAATATCAGGTAAAGATGATTTGACAGCTAATGTTCCCGAAAATCTTTTTGTAAGACATGAATATGTAAATTCTGGACACAGCTCATTTAAGAAGCTAAAATCTAAAACAAATAAAGAAATGAAAAATAAAGATACTGTTAAAGATTCATTATATATAAATTTTTAAAGATGGCTATTGATCAAATTATATGGGGTGATGAAGACGACAATACATATTTCGAATCATTTGAAGAGCTTAAGAAATATTTGATTGAAAATCTTCCTGATTATGAAATGGAATTTTCTGAAGTAAAAGAGTTTGAAGATCGAATTGAATTCAGATTAAAATGCAAAGATTCCGTATTATATATAACTAATTGGAGAAATAAGGAATTTGAAGATATCATGTACGATCTAAACGGGAATGAAATTGGAAGTGGTTGGTCTTTTGGTTCAGAAGGTTTAGAACGAATATTGTATAATTGTTAAGTGTAAATATTTTTGAAATTTTTTCAAAAGTTTCTATTTTTTAAATGTGTTTAATAATATATTCAACATAACAATTTTAAAAAATTAAAAATTATGGCAACTATTTCCAAATCTCAGTTTGAAAATTTTCTATCATGTCAGAAATCAGGAAGATTCAACATGCTCGATTATGAATCTTGGAGCCAATATACAAATCTGACTAAAGATGAATGGTTTGAGATCATAAGAAATTATGGAGAACTTTACAATAAATATGTTGGTTAAATTTTAGCATTTTAAATTATGAAAAAAGCCAATTATTGGATTTCTGTAGAAGAATGGATTGTCGCTTGTAAAAACGTAGAAAATAGAATAAATAATTCTAAAGATTTATATCCTATTAGGGATAGATTTAAAACTATTATACAATCATTATTTGAATGTTATTTAATTGAAGAATTGTCTAAAACTAGGCCATCATTATATCATCCAGATGATAATAGCGGAATGGCTGATATTGCATGTAGGCTTACAGGAAATTCGACAGAAGTAAAATGCTGCATTCAAAAAAGTGCACAATTTTCAAACGGATCATATCAAACATCAACAGAAAATTTTATTTTCATTCTATTTGATCGAGAAGAATATGATAAAACATTTAAAATAAAAATTAAAACTATTTGGTACGGAACATTTTCATATAATAAATGGAAATATAGAATAAATAACGCAGGAGACCCGACTAGTATGTGGATATGCGAAAGAGATCTTAATAGATATTCTACAAAAATATATAATATCGAAGAAATTAATATAGCGGCATGAGCAAATCAAAATTTTACGATAAGATTTCAAATTCAACTATAGAGAGACAAGTTGAAGATTGCTATAATGAGGGCATAAGCTTCTATTTCAAAGAAGAAGATGGAAGTCCCCTCAAGATAAGTTATCCATACAAATGTGATGGGCTAATCGAAACGAAAACTCCGAACGGGAAGTTCTTGAAGATGCTTATGGAATACAAATTCGATTTGGATTTCGCAAGTAGAGTTGTTAGAGCTAAAGTGATAACTCAAGCACTATTCTATATAAAGAGATTTGAAATCGATGGAAGCAAACTCCCAAATGTTATATTGATTGGTGACATAAATGAATGCTTTGTTTTCCATAGTAATGACATTATAAAATATCTCGATAAAGATATCGATTGGAACATTGCTCCAAGTTCTGCTCCGGAGAAGAATCCTGATCTTGTTCTTGAAATCGCTGAAGATGAAAATCTGAATCCATTCGTTTTCGTTATTGATGAGAATTTCTCATTCAAAAGCGTAGTAAACAAAATTTGCGAACTTGCGGATAACGTTCAGAGATTTGTTCATGTGACTGAGCATAACATATCAAATATCTTTGACTATTTCACAAGTCGAGTTATCAAGAACGTTAAGAAGATTTCAGCAAATGATATCGTAGCTATCTTTATCGGAATCATAACGAATGACGACAACTATTATATTCATCCGAAGAAGTCTAACATAATTATTAGCCCGTTCGGTGATATAGCAATAAATGCTGATCAATACAAGAGCTTCATTTCGTATTTCCATCGCAAATACACACCTCAAGAAAAGATGAAGTTTGCGGAGATATCCGATAGGCTTATTGAAGATACAAATCGAAGGAACAAGGGAGAATTTTACACACCAACACTTTTCGTAGATTATGCTCATAAGATGATAAGTGAAGCTCTTGGAGACGATTGGAAAGATGAATACGTAGTTTGGGATAACTGCTGTGGAACTAAGAATCTGACTAGAGATTATCGCTTCAAAGAGCTTTATTGTAGTACCCTTGAGAATGCCGAATTGGATATATCTTCAAGATATAATCCAGAAGCAATATCATTCCAGTTTGATTTTCTAAATGATGCATTGGAGAAGCTTCCGAAGGGTTTGTTAGAAGCATTCGAACAGAATAAGAAGATCGTTTTCTTTTTGAATCCGCCGTATGCGAGAAATAATGGTGGAAAATTTATGAATTGTACATCTATTTCTGTGATAAATAATGGTGTAAATAAATCAATGAAAATTGATAATATAGGCGCATGTTCGGCTAATCTATATGCGTCATTTCTATATAGAATAACACAAATTAAACAGCTTTATAATTTATCTAATTGCTATATTGGAGTTTATTGTCCAACATTGTTTCTAACAGGGCCATCATTCAAAAAATTTAGAAATATTTTTTTAAATAATTTTGAAATGATATATGCTAATCAATTTAATGCAGGTCATTTTGCTAATGTTGCACAAGATTGGGCTATATCATTTAGTTTATGGGGTCCTGGAGAAGAAAAAGATAAAAATAATTTTAATTATAATTGTATTGATGATATAGATGGAGAAATAAAAATTATAAAGGAAAAAATAGTCTATAATACTGATAATTTGATTTCTGCATCAGATTGGGAAAATACTATATCAAAAAAATATCCACGAGAAGAAATGCCAGTTTTTTCTTCTGCTTTAAAATATTCTAATCGCATAGGTAAATGGTGTAAAAATTCTATTGGATTTTTCTGGAATAAATCAAATAATGTGGATAAAAATTGGCAAAGCGTTGCATTGTTTACAAGTGTCAATTCAGATTCTTCTACCGCCCATTCAATTTTACCAGAAACTTTTGATAAATCTATATCATTTTTTGCTGCACGTAAACTTATTGAAAAAACTTGGATCAACTCCAAAGATGAGTACTTAGCACCAAACGAAGATCATCCACAATTTCAGGAGTTTGTTAACGATTCTATAGTCTATTCATTGTTTAATGGAAGCTCAAATCAGTCTTCTCTCCGAAACATCTCATATCACGACAAACTCTGGGATATCAAAAACGAATTCTTCTGGATGTCAAAATCAGAAATTGAAGAGCTCGCTAATGAACACCGCAATGATGAATGCTATTCAGACGTTCATACAGCTCCAGAACGATTTGTCTACGAAAAACTTCAGACAATCGCCTTATCAGATGAAGCACAAGCAGTACTTGATAAAGCGTCTGAAATAGTTCGAAAGACTTTCAAATATAGACCACTCTTTGATTCTGAAAAGCCTGAATATCAAATCAATAACTGGGATTGCGGATTCTATCAAATTAAAGCACTCGCAAAAGAATATGCTAAAGATGATTTAGAAGAGTTTAAGAAGCTTTATAAAGCACTTGCGGATAAGATGCGACCTATGGTCTATGCTTTAGGCTTCCTAAAATAAGTCTCTTAAAGCCTTAAGATGTACGAATTGGGGTTCTTGAAATGATTTTTTGATAGATATTTGGAAAGGAAAGCTCATTGAAACAAATCAGTGGGCTTTTCTATCTTTATTTATGAATATTAAATTCATAAAACTTTAAGTTTCACTTAAATATATAATATATTTAAATTTAAATTATGAAGAGTTTAAAAGAATATATAGAAGATTATCATGAAATAGAATATGATTTTTTGGATGAATGTGTTTTAAACCATTGCTATATTCATTATAATTTTAATTATAGAAAAGCTTCAGAATATCATATATATGAATCAGATGGAGCATTTCCTGGAGAGCATGAACTTGTTAAAATTATCAAAAAAGAAATAGAACAAACGAATGATGCAAACCTTTCAATAACTATAGATAATAATATTGTTGAAAAAATTAGTATTCATTTAAAACATAATAAAGAAAATGATATATCTGGATCTTATGTTATAGATAATGAAAAATATGATGATTATAATGATATCAGATGGGATAATAATAAAAAACGTTTTATTTTTGTAGAAATAAATATTTATAATTATGATAAAAATCCTGCTGGATTAGAAGAGATTCTATATCATGAACTAGAACATTTATGGGAGGATTATATATTTAAATCAAAGAAAAATATTTTTTTATCTGATCATGTTATAAAAACTTTATCAAATAATCTTGAAGATACTAATGAATTGGTTGATAATATAACTTATTATGGAGAAAAATTCGAAATATCTGCTTATATAGCACAATTAAATGGTTTATTTGGTAACAAAAAATTTGATGACATTAAAAATGCATTTAATGAAATAGTTGAAAAATCTTCTATTTATCAAAATTATAAATATCTTTATTATGCTATAAATAATGAAGATAAATTAGAAGAACTTAAAAATTATTTATCAGATAAAGATATAAAATATTTTATAAAAAATATAAATGACGCTTGGCATAAAATTATAAATCACTCATATACGATTTGCGGAAAACATATTTCTAAAAAAAGATTAGGAAAATCGACCAGAAGAAAAATAAATTAAAAATATAATTTATGAAGACTTTAAAAGAATATTATTAGATGAATATGGAAAGAAAAATGCTTTATAATTTTATGATAAATTTACGTATAAGTATAACATTTCATCAACTCGATAAAATATATAACTATTCATTTAATAAACAAATAGGATTTATTGAATGTCATAGAATTCAGGAAGATATTAAAAAACATATTTCTAATAGAATTTATTTATGGTTGTTTACGCAACTTATGAATATTGGGAAGAACTAAAAAATAATAAAAATAGTTTTGAAAATGATTTGTTAAGCAAATTAATGAATGCATTTAATAATAGAGAGAACTAAATGTTCTCTTTTTTGAAATTTCTTTAAAAATGTCTATATTGATTATGAATTAAAAAATATGAATTATGCCTAAATACGAATATAAAATAGAAAAGATTTTCCTTAATGGAAACGAAATAATTATGAATAAACTTGGCGAAGAAGGTTGGGAATTAGTTAGTGTGTATAATTCAGCAATGTATTTTAAAAAACGAATAGAAGAATGAAAACAATCAAAGTTATTCCGATTGACAAAATCGAAGATGGGTTTTATCATGAAGATTATGACAACTTGACAAAATCTCTATATGATGATCCATGTGTTGTCCTATATAATTTCTTTTATCTTCATGGAGAATTAGAGCAAGATCTTGGGTATGACAAATGCGAGATAATGAATCTTGGAGATTTGGATATTCAATATCATAAATTAGTCGATAGAGAAGATACGTCTGTAATAACTATTCCGGACGGGATTTACAATGTTAAAGTTGTTGGAATAGATAAGCCCTGTATAGGATATTTTTGGAATTCTAATGATTCTAATAATTATCAACGAGGTTTAATTTGCTATGAGACCGATATTGAAGCTTGTCAATATGCTATGGATAGATTTAATGAAAAGGCAGAATGGCTATGATAGAAGACTGGGTTAACGATGTTATTGAATTTCACAATAGAGAAAAAGATCCCGAATTAAAGAAGATAAATGATAAATGGTATTCATATTGTGGATGTGAAGGCGGTTGCTCTCACCATATCTTTATAAATAAGCAAAAGAAATTTTAGAAAGTTATGAAAACCATTAGTGAATTTCTGTTAGAAAGGTTAGAATTAGAAAAAATATATAATAATATTTTAAATTCGTTTAATTTAACATATCAGTTAAATGAATCTGAAGGTTTATTTAAAGATTGTGAAGAGTTAGCAGATTATATATTAAGTTTATTTACTAAAGGTGTTTCTTATGGCAAATTTAAAATGAACTCTCCTGAAGTTTTTTCATATCAAAATACAATAACAAAAGAAGATTTTAGAAAATTATTTTGTGATAAATTAAGATGTGATTTTTATATATCTAAAAAATATCATTCGATTCATGCAGTAACGCATTCTGGAGAAAATATAAATAAAGGTAACCCGGATGTTATTGGAATATTTTTGCCAACTAAAAAGATCTCTCTATACGAATTAAAAGGAGCAATTATTCATGAATTGCTTCACTATTATGGAGCTCAAATGATGTTTAATATAGATTCGAAAAATAATTATTTTGATACAACTAAATTTAAATCATTTTATTTACAATATCAAAATCTGGATGATGCATTATTAGGAGACTTAATTTATGAAATTCAAAAGAATGAATTGAATAGTTTTGCAGGAATGTTAAAGACTGAAATAGATAAATTGCAAAAAGATGATCCAAATGAAGCTTTTAAATCTTTACAAGAAACCAAAATATTTAAAGAAATAATTAGCTTATATTTATTCTTCAAAGAAAATAAGAAATATAATAAAGATAAATTAGAAAAATCTCGATATAAAAACATTATAAATATATATAGAGATTCTAAAGAAATTATAGATAGAAAAAATTGCAATGATAAAGATTACCAATTATATTCTGATTTAAAGAGTAAAATATTTAAAGCATATAGTAAATTTACAGAAGTTATTGGTAAAATGTGTTCGAAATATGCAAATAAAGAACAAATAAAATATAGAAAATATTCACAAGAAGAAATAAATTTATCTTCTTTTAATGAAAATTATATAGTGGACTATTTTGATGAATGGTCTGAATTTGTTTATGAAAATTTATTTTAAAAAATCATGACTAACAAAGAATTTATAAAGATGTTATGCATATCTTGTGGATATCATAACGAAATATCTATAGAATCATTTAGAGATGATTATAATGATGTGCTATATGAAGTTTATGCAAAAGATGATGATGGATTTGAAATTTGTGTAAGAGATAATAATTTCTTGTATACATTAACAGAAATTGTTCAAGAAATTCACAATAACGCAAATTGGAAATATGAAAACCCAGATAAGAAACTTGATTCTGAAAGTACAGAAATTATAATTCCGGAAAATAATTCTAATGTCGGAAGTGCTCCTTGGTACCTCTTGCATCTTCCAAAAGATAAATTATTAGACGATAAATTAAGAGCCAAGTTAAAAAGAAATGAGGATAGACGAATAGAATATATAAATAAATGCACTGAATTAGAAAGACCATTATATAACGAATTGATGGAAGTACCATGTAAGGGAGAATGCAAATTTAGAACTCCAGTCATTTCTTTATACGATGGTAGAATAATAGAAGATTCTGTTAATTATAATTGTAACCATCATTTTTTAAATAATTGTGAAATTGTTAAAGAGCATAGAGATAAATTTTGGAAAAAATTAAAAGAACTTCGTGAATCTGAAGAATGGATAAAGATGCAAAAAGATTATGAAAATAGATTAGAAAAATAACATATTTTTATATATAAAAAAAATGATTTTCATATGAAAAGTTTAAGTGAATATATTGGCGATGCTTTGATCGAAGAAGGAGCAGCAGATGAAATGTACGTCGTTTATTTAGAAGGTGGTTCTATAGGAGATTCAAAGCACTGCAACGCTAGAGTAGGTTCAAAACATGTTAATGTTTATAAAATGAATCTAACAAAAGAAGAAGCAATGAAAGAAAGAAAAGATTATAATAAATTACTAAGCCCAGGCGAAAAGAAATATTATAGAATGAAATATTGTATCGCTCCTGAATCAAAAGTTAAATGGGATTCTGAAGAAAAAAGAGAAGAATTATTGAAGAAACAAGAAGAAAGAAATAATTATTAAAAATTAAAGACATTTTAAAGCTCCTTAAGAATTAAACTTCTTAAGGAGTTTTTCTATAAAAATTTTATTCTAAAATTTTTAACTGAAATTTAAAATGAAATTTCAAATTTCTATATTTTCAATATGAATAAGTACTACGAATATAAGCAAGGGCGTCATAAAATAGTCTTTATTAAAGTTTATGATGATAAAGACGAATTAGAACTTCCAGAGTTATTTAAGAAGTCCAATTTAGTTTGTTATGATAAGATAAGTATAGAATGTTTGTTTCATAACTCTAAGAACATCAGTATAGAAAAGAAATCATTGACAACTAAAAGAGAGCTACAGTATGATTTGAAGATATATAAAGCGACTGAGATATATGATTTCGAATATAATAGCATGACTAATCTTATCATAGCTCAAGCGGAAAGAACTGAAGATATCTTTAATGAAATCAAAGCAAATCTTAGAAATTCTAATGAAGAGACTGATAAGGAAACGATTGAAGCAAATTCGAATAAAGTTAAAGACTTCAAGAATTTAGATTCGAAATTTGGAGAAATCCTTAATGAAGATATGGATAAATTGATGTTTTGATATTATGAAAAAGTTTAGTGAATTCATTATTGAAAATATGGAATATTCTCAAAATTCCATTAAGGAACAAAAAATATATGAAGATATTCTAAGAGAAGATTCGAACATTCTTTTAGAAGAACTTAGAAGATCATTGCTTATATGGTCTTCATTTGGTATTTCTTCTAGAATGTATTTATTTGAAAGTTCAAAATATCATTTCGAACATTTGGATGATATTGTTAATGATATATTTAAATGGATAAACGAACAAGATATCCCAGAAAAACAAAATAAAATGTTTGATTTTTCAAAATATGATGTTTTCTTTAAAAAATTAATTTTAAAAATTCGATTAGCAAATAAATTAGAAGGTGGACATGAAAAGGAAAATTTAGAATCAGATACAGTATCATTTGAATTATCTCTAATAAAAAACAAACCAATAGATGAATATTCTTTATATGAAACTAAACGACTAAATTATCTTATTATACATGAACTTTGTCATATATATGAAAATAAAATAATGATAGATGATGGTAATCCAAATGGAATATTTTACGATATAGATTCTAAAGAATATAAGAAATATTGGAGGGCTGTAGATTATCTAATAAGTGGTAGAAATATTCCGAAAATTAAAGAAGAATTAGTGCTATGTGGTTATTTTCTAGACGATAGAGAGAAATTTGCATATATTGGAACAATTAAACAAACTATTAAAAATATTTTTAGTAAAATTAAACCTACATATGAAGATTTAAAGTTCGAAGAAATTTTAGAATTGTTTAGTGAAGAGTTTATTTGGGATAAATATGTAAAAATTGATGTCTTTATTAAATCATTAAATGAAAATAAAGATAAAGATTTACAATATAAAATATGGAGAATATATAATGGGTTATATGATGAAGAAATTCCTGAGGAAGAAATACTTGAAGAATTAAAAAATAAATGGAAATACTTTAAGAAAGAGTTTATGGAAGAGTTTTTAATCTCTTATGATGAATGTGTCAATACGATGAAATTAGAAAAATTTATAGATATGGATTTTTCGGATAAGATTTATGAATAGATTAAATATATTATTTTTAATCATATAAATATTTTTTATAACAATGAAAAGTTTAGTACAATTTATATCGGAAAATATGAAATTTTCCAAAATCTCATTAAATGAGGCTCAGCACACTACAGTAAAAATGACATGGCCTAAGTTATTATGCACTGTTTATAATACATCATGGGGTGGTCCTGATGCTGGCTTAGAAGATATTACAAAAGGAATGCTTGAAACCGCATATAAAGATGGATGTTTCGCAGTTACTCCGTTCATGAAAGACGAAAAGGAATTATTGAAATATCTTTTAGAAAAATCATCTGATAATAAAACTAAATTAGAAGTTATGAAATACACTGATTCTGATGGTTTTAGTCGTGAAAAAGTATTTATTTTTGAATTTGATGATGAAAAAGGTTCTTGGAAATTTGAAGCTGTAGGTAAAAAACTTATTGGACCAAAGAAATAAGAAATAATATTAATTTTTTATATAAAAACTCCTTGGAAATTATTTGAAATTTCTGAGGAGTTTTCTATTTTTATTATGAATTTAAATAAATAAAGTTATTAAACATGAAAACACTTAAAGAATTTATAAAAGAATCATCAAAAATTGATCATAATGTAACGAAAGCAAAAGTTAAAAATGATCTAAATAATCTTTGGAAAGAAGTTTCAAACAATAAATATGAAGATATGAGAAGCGTAATTAAGACTATTCAAAAATCTTTAGATGATAAATATGGATACGATATAGTTAATATAAACTATTATCCTGAAGACGATAAATACATCTTAGAAATTGAATATAATGACCAAACCATAATTAAAGGACATATCGATTATAATTATGATGGATCGATAGAAAATCCTTCTGCTATTTATGATTTAGTTTTGAATATTGATTAAAATTATATAAATATGAGTAAATATCTTATTAAACTTGGAAGAGATAACGAACCTAAAGTGTTTGACCTTGTTCCTGAAGAAGTTTGTATTTTTTATGGTATAATTTCAGAATATTATGCTGGCACCGAGGATTCTGGATATATAATTAAAATTCCTGATTTTGATATCAAAAAGATAAAGAAGTTTATGGAGTTTACCGGAATTGAGGATATCGAAGAAGGGTTTATCAAATTTACCTTATATCATGTTGAACAACTTCCAGACGAGATTTCTCTTGGCGCTTATGATGATCTCGTAAAACATTTTGTTGAACTTATTAAAAACTCTTAAAATCATGACAAAATATCTGACAATTCTTAATTTCAATATAGGCGAAGTCAATATATATGAAATCGATGAGAATCAATACGATTTCTATATGGAAGATGAAGAAGCTTTTGTAAGAGAAGTTATTGGATTGAACTATGATGAAGTCTGTACAATGATATCTGATGAAGAACCATTCATAACTAAAGAAAAGTTAATAACAAAGATTAAGAATTATTCTCATTCTCAAGCGTTCAAGTGGTATAGAAAGCAAGTTAAACAATTAAATAATCTTCTGAAGGCTAATGAAGATCTTAAATCTATTCGAAGAGATCGCGTAAGAGAATTAAAGAAGTCTCCGGGATATGATCCTTCGAAACTTGATGAAATATATTATTTAGGAAAATTCATTAATAGAAATTTAGTTGACATTAAAGTTTTGAATGATATGTGTAAAATTCTTAAACATAAAGTCATTCAAGCTAATAAGAAACTTAATAAGAAGCGATAATATGCGATACAGAAGCAAAACAAAAGAAATAGAAGCTATTCAGTGGACAGGAGATAACTTCAAAGAGATTCAGAAATTTTATGGAAAAGATAATATTAAAAAATCAAAAAAATCCCAAGGAGCATTATATTTATCAGATGATGACGATGATGAATATTCAATAATTAAAATAGGCGATTATATAGTTAAAGCTAATGATGGGCTTCTTCTTAGATATGAACAAAGATTGTTTGAAAATAGTTATATATCTGAAGACGAATGGGAAAACATAGATGATGGTTATCATTCTTTCAAAGAGCTTTATGAATATCGTAAGCTATATAATGCTGCATTCTTTAATCTTCTTCCAAAAGATATTGTTCTGAAAAGTAAAAGACATAGCGATGGCGAAGAATGTTTCGGAGGAGGCTGGTTTATCGTTCAAGCAGAACTTCCGACTGGCCAGATATCGAATCATTACGAAATGAAAGATTGGGATCTATTCAAAATTCCCGAGAAAGAATTCGCAAATGAATGGGACGGTCATAGTCCAGAAGATGTTGCAAATAGAATTAGAGAATATATTTTAAATTATTAAATTATATTTTTAAATATATAAATTTATTTTTTAAGAAATGAAATCACTATCGGACTATATCAACGAATCATTGAGAATTTCATCCACAAATGAATATATACAAGAAAGTTTAATTAATGAATCACAAAATTTGCCTAAAATAGGAAAACCGGAAGAATATATAATGTCAGATGATAGATATGATAATGGCATTACTGTTAAGATAAAACCCGTTGATGATTTAGTTAAAGATCTAAGAGGATATTGGTACACAAATAGAAACGAATTTGAAGTTGAAGGTTTAGATAATGATGAAGATATTAAAAAATATAAAAACCGAGCAAATTTATTTGAAGTTGATGTTAAGAAAGAACGCATGAGTATTATCTTACGTCAAGGTGTATCTATAAAATTCCCAGAAAATATAAATATAACTCCTAAAGAAGATGAATATCGCAAAGAGGAATTCGGTGAAGAAGATGTTAAAAATGCGCTGAAAAAACGTGATTATAGAGGAATAAGCATAAGCCTTAGCCGAGACGGATTTAATAGTATTTTTATAACTGCAAATCCTAATCCTATTGAATATGGATCTTGGGGTTGGGATAAGAAATCTGTATATAAAATAAATGATGCAGCGATAAAAGAATTTTTAAAAGAACTAAATTTAGGTTTAAAATATTAATATAGTCGCTACAACAGAAAAGGGATTCATTGTAAAATGGACAGATCCCGCAATGAAATTTTTCGTAGAATTCGCAAAAAAATAAATTAATATATTAAAATGAAAAGCTTAGTACAATTCATAGCAGAAGCTAAAAATATAGAGTTGACTTTAATCGAATTTTTAGATAAATTATCATCAAGTTTAAATTGTCATATTAAAGAGATTCAAAATGAAAAAGATATTGAAAAGATTTTGAATAGCTGTAACGATGTCGTATTATATGATGGTAAGAAATATATTGATGATAAAGATAGAGTCAAATATCTATTGGATAGATTAAATGATAACATTAAGATTAACGAAAAGATAGATGAACCCGATGAAGATACTAATGGAGTAACAATGTACGAATGTTATTTTGAAGATAACACACATTTAGATATAGTTGTTGACAATCCTATTAGAAACTTAAAGTGAAAATAAATTTAAATAATATTTTTATATTGAAAACTCCTTAGAAATTATTTGAAATTTCTAAGGAGTTTTTCTATAGAAAATTTTATACTAAAAATTTTCAACTGAAATTTGAAATTTTATTTCAATTTTCTATTTTATATATGTATTTAAAATCATTTGTATATGGCAACATTTGGAATAATTCTATTTTTTATTGGGTTAGCATTAGGAATGATTTCACCAGTTTTGTTTAAGTTACAACTTAAGCAAAATAAGAATTATAGATTTATTCCTATTTTTCTTTCCTCGATATTTATGATGTTTATATCTATTATGATAATTCAATTTTAAAAAACATGAAAACAAGACTGACAACTGAACAATCACAACATCTGATTGGCTTGGGAGTGCCAAAAGAAAAAGCAAGTGGTATAAATATAGATAATTTCGATAGTATGATTTTACTTGCTGCTGAAGCGATAGGTAATGGTAACGGAGATAAGACTATACGAAGTTTATCAAGCCCTATCTTCCAACTTGATGATTTCCTGAACGGAGAGATACTTCCGAAAGAAATATCTTATGATAACAAATTGTATGAACTTCATATTGATTGGATGAATAGCGCATGGTGGACATCATATCAATGGGATGGCATAAAGGGTAGTTCTACACTTGAATGTAAATCAGAAGAACTAATCGACGCTCTTTATAAACTTACTTGCGGATATTATGATAAATTTAAACAAAAACAATAATGAAAACAAGGCTGACAAATGAACAATCTCAACATCTGATTGATTTAGGTGTACTGAAAGAAAAGGCAAGTGGGTCTGTTTCAGTTGCCCCAATTGGAGATGGTATAAGAGGCTTGGTTAAAATTCCTAAGCGACCAATATTTAGACTTGAAGATTTCCTGAATGGAGAAATCCTACCAAAAGAAATAAAAACCAAAGACGGCGATGTTTATTTGGATATCCAAATAATGAATGAAAATTACTGTGTTAATTATGAATATATCGGCCGGGGAACCGTTATAGAATATTATGATTCACCTGAACTTATTGAAGCCTTATATCAGCTTACATGCTGGTATTATGGTGAATATTTAAAAAGCGAAGAGAAATGATAACATTAGCATGGTATAACATAGTTGCCATAGTGGTTGGAATTGCATTTATAATTTGGTTTGTAAAAGATGCTAACGAAGGAGACTATGGGCCTATTCCAACAGGAGGATGTCTACCTTTTATATGTGGTGTTCTTTTCTACCTTATTTGGGGTGGAATATTCTGGTGGTAATTAAAAAGTTAAAAAAAATGACGCAAAAATATAGAATAGTTGAAAGAACATGGTCTAATGGTAAAAAAGACTATGAAGTTCAAGAATATTCAAAGAAATGGTACTCTAAGAAATATAAATGGAGAACGATGAAACGTATACTTAGTACTTTGTTTGATACTTGGAAAGCTCCGGCAATATTCTCTTCAAGAGAAGAAGCGAAAAAATATTTAAGAGAATATACAAATTGTGTGATTAACGAACAAGTTGTAGCCGAATATTAAAAAAGAAAATAGATATGAAAACTTTACGAGAATTCATTTTAAATTATAAAGAAAAAGAACGCCAATATTATAATGAATCAAATTGGGAAGATGATTCAGAATATATTCCTGAAGGATTAGAAATCAACTTAGATGGCAAAATTGTCAAACTTAATGATACATCAGAAGGCGTAGACTTCAACGGTCCGATTTATTGGAATGAAAATGGAATAGAAATCATATCTATATTTAAACGAACTAATCTTCCAGGATTTAGCAAAAATACAGACGGAAATCCATTTATTTATGCGCTAAAAAATAAGTTCGGATGGAAGTTTGATATAACAGATAAAGAGATATATAAATATTGTAAAAAATTTGTACAGAATTGTGAGAAACTTCAGAGAAAATTTGATACAATAATTATGATTCCTTCTCGTTCTAAAGTCAATGAACGATTTATGGAAGAGATATCTAAGTTTGTCAAATCTGATAATGAAATAGAAGATTTCTTCGTTAAAGCAACATTATCACATGAAGATAATGAAGATTTAATAGATTTAAAAAGATTAGAAAAAGATTTTCCAAATGAATTGGATAGAAGAATAGAAATTCGAAAACTTATAAATCTATTGGATGAGCAAAATGATATGTATGAACCAAAAGAGTTTGAAGCAAAAAGTTTCCCGAAGAAATATCTTAAATATTGCAAATTTTTACAACTAAACAAAAATGCTGATTATGTAGATATGATAACTGATAAAGATGTTTTGATATTGGATGATATCTACTCTTCTGGAGAAACTATATCACATGCTGTAAGAGCTATTCAACAAAATTATCTTCCAAAATCTATAACAGTTATCACATTATTATCTAAGAAATTTTGAATTTTTCTAAAAAGTTTCTATTTTAGATACATAAAATAATTTTATATATTAAAATGAAAAAATTTTCAGATTTTGTTAAGGAAGAATTTATTTTAGAAATGGCTAGAGTCGGCTATTTAGATAATAAATTAGAAATATATATTCATACTAATGATCCTGGAAATATTCCTCATTTTCATATAAGAGATATTCAAACCAGAGGAAATAATTTCCATACTTGTATAGAAATAAAAACAAATAAATATTTTCATCACACAGGAAAAGAAGATATATTAAATTCTCATCAAAGAAATTCATTATATGATTTTCTAAAATCAAATGATAAATACGGTGAAAAAAATTGGCAAGTACTAATTAAGGAATGGAATAGAAATAATTCAGATACGGAAATTCCAATCAATTTAGATATGCCGGATTATAGAAATATCGAAGAAAATAAATAATCATGAAAACAATAGAAGGATATGATATTAAGATCTTCACAGATAATATTGAAGATGAAGCGATAAATCAGATAAAGAATTTGGCCGAACTTGAGCCTTTCAAAGATAAGAAATTTAGATTCATGCCAGATTCGCATGCCGGATCAGGTTGTGTCATCGGAACAACCGTAGATCTTGGAGATAAAGTAATCCCTAATATAGTCGGAGTTGATATAGGTTGCGGTGTTCGAGTTATAAACCTCGGAAAAATTGATAACTTATCAGAAGAAACTCTTCATGATTTCCATAACTATATAAACACATTTGTTCCCTCAGGAATGAATATCCGAAAAGATCTTACAACATTTCCGAAGTCGATGACTAATGACTGCATAGAGATATATAAAGAAGCTAAGAATATTCTTACAAATCTATATTGTTATAGAGATCTTAAGAATGTTGAACGACTTCGTATGGCTATTGGGAGTCTCGGTGGCGGCAACCACTTTATATCCATAGAAAGATCTGATGATGGTGATAATCATATTCTTATCCACACAGGTTCACGAAATCTTGGAAAACAAGTTGCTGATATATATCAGAACAAAGCCATTAAACATCTGACAGATGGAGAAGATGAGTTCAACCAACTTATTAAAGATACTATTCAGAAGATGAAAGATGAAGGTAGACGTTCTGAAATTCAAGCAGTCATAGCTAAGATGAAGAAGAATCATAAAGTTGCTGAGCCAAAATATCCGAAAGATCTCTGTTATGTTGAAGGTGAAGAACGCGAACAATATCTCCATGATATGAGACTTTGTCAAGATTGGGCAGTTCTTAATAGAAAACTTATTGGAATGATTCTGACAAACTTCTTCGGGGTAACTCCTATAGAAGAATTCGAATCAGTTCATAATTACATTGGAGATGATAATATTATTCGCAAAGGTGCTATATCAGCTTATGAAGGAGAAAAATGTATTATTCCTATGAATATGCGAGACGGATCTCTGATATGTGTCGGGAAAGGAAATGAAGATTGGAATTTCTCAGCACCTCATGGAGCAGGTCGAATAATGTCTCGTTCAAAAGCTTTTGAAAATATCTCTATAGATGAATTTGTACAATCCATGCGAGGAATAAACACCTGGTCAGTTAACGAAAGCACTATCGATGAATCTCCGATGGCTTATAAACCTATGCAGGAAATCATAGACAATATAGGAGATACTGTTGAGATTGTTAAGATAATCAAACCTATTTTCAATTTTAAAGCGTCTTGAAATATAAATTTTTAATTACTAATGAAAAGCTTGCAAGAATATATTATAGATGATAAGTTTGAAAATTATTTATTTGATAATTTAAAAACATTTTTAATTTATAATGATTTATATTCTGGGATAATTGAAGAATCTTTAGAATTATTTGCTAATTATCAAACCATTTTAGATATCATATTGAATGATATTAAGAAGCTTCATAAGAATTTTGAAGAAAAACAAATTAAAATTTCGATAAATTCTTCACAAGATTATCCTAAAAATGTTTATATAAATTTATTTCATCGTAAAGAAGGAATATCAGGAGCATTTAATAAAGCTCTAAAAAATGGAGATGTCTATATAGACTTAAATCTTGGCGAAAATTTTAGAATAAAATGGAATAGAATTAAGATAATGATTCTTCATGAACTTATGCATGGTTATCATGAGTTTGTTCGTATTTCAAATAATCAGCCAAGCATTTTCGATGAATATACTAAAGAATATAAAATAGCAACAAAAAATCTTCATAAACAATCGAATTATTTAATTCGATATTTTGCATTTCTTAAGTACTTCTTTAATAAAGAAGAAATAGAGTCATATTTGGCAACTTTAGAATTGTTATTTATTCAGATTATAGACAAAATCAAACCATCATTTGAAGATTTAAAATTTGATAATATTAAAAAACTTATTAAAGAAGAAGATGTATGGAGAACTTATTTTAGTTTTGGAAAATTTGTTTTGAATATAGATAATATTGATGACAAAGAATTAGAACAATCTTATGCAGAAATTTGCGAGACAATAGAAGATAAAGATAAGCGAATAAAAGATAGAATCGAATATCTTAAAAAATTATCTAAAGGTGAAATAACAATTGAACCCTCGAAAGATAAGATTAGTCCAAAATCTGCAGAAGAAATCCGAAAAGAATGTAAAGATGCTTGGAAAGATTTTGAAAGAGAATTCAATTCGGTATTTTTAGAAGTTTTCAATGAAAATATTCGGTTAAGCAATATTAATAAATTTGTTTGAAATTTTTCAGAATAATTCTATATTGTATAAGTAAAACAATCAAAAATTTTAAATCATGGCAAAGACTCCAATACTTAAGAAAGATTTAGAAAGACTAAGAGATATGTGGTTATTTTCCTCATTAGCAGATCTATCTGTTTCATTTGAAGAGGTTTACGAATATGTCTTAACAAAAGAAAGTCATAAAACCCTAAGAAGAGGTGAAACTGCAGATTTAGTACCATTTGAATTTAATTTTGATGGTAAGACCACAAAAGAAATTCGAGATTATTTTCTTGAGAATTTCGATGATAATACAACAATTCATCTCCAAGCAAAAATTGAAGAAGATCTTGAATGTGATTTTGAAGATGATTTGACAAAACCATTCGATAAATATGTAGCTTATGTAACTCGGCAGGAAACTTATCAAGAATATATAGATAGATTATTTGATCTCTTCTATAAGCATAGCGAAACTCTAACTCTTAAAAATATCTTATATAAAGAGCAACTTCAGAGAAAACAAGAAATAGAAAGCCAAATGGCTTCTCTTCAATCAGAACTTGATTCGATAAACAAAACAATTGCATAAATCATGATAAAAATGCTTAAAGAATTTGTCAAAGAATCTAAAATAGATAATTCGAAAATCGAAAATCTTATCAATGAAATTTTTGATAATTATTCTCTTGGGTATGATGCTGCAAAAGAGTTAAATTCATATTTAAAGAAGAATTTTAATGCTTTCAAAAATAAGACAAATTATTTTATCAAAATTT
>JAFLUY010000011.1 GCA_022508565.1 Erysipelotrichales bacterium
CGGGTATATCGGTTCGCAGTTCTGGAATCAGGGCAGAACGCAGGAAATCAAAGACCGCGTTCTTCACCTTTAACAGAATGAAATTTTTCGCACCCCATTTGGCGAAAAGTTGCAAATGGGGTGCGATTTTATAAAAAAATATGCTTTTTTATTAAAATTTATTGACTAAATTTTTATTATTATGCTATAATCAATTTGTTCCTTAAAAGGAATTACGGAGAAATACCCAAGTCCGGTTGAAGGGACTGGTCTTGAAAACCAGGAGGTCGGCAACGGCGCGGGGGTTCGAATCCCTCTTTCTCCGCCATTTAGTTTTTTAGTTATCGCGGGATAGAGCAGTCTGGTAGCTCGTCGGGCTCATAACCCGAAGGTCGTTGGTTCAAATCCTTCTCCCGCAACCATTTGGTCCGTTAGTCTAGAGGCCTATGACGTCTGCCTGTCACGCAGAAGATCACGGGTTCGAATCCCGTACGGACCGCCATTTTTGGCTCCATAGCTCAGTCGGTAGAGCAGAGGACTGAAAATCCTTGTGTCGCTGGTTCAATTCCCGCTGGAGCCACCATTTTTAAGTATTTGCTATTGATTTAAAAGTGAATATAAGTTATATTATAGTTGTCCGTAAGGGAGAAAAACACGTGGTGTCCTGCCCGAGTGGCGGAATAGGTAGACGCACAGGACTTAAAATCCTGCGAGTGTTAAAGCTCGTGCCGGTTCAAGTCCGGCCTCGGGCACCAATTTAATTTTATATTTTTGCAAAACATTTTGTTTTGGGCGATTAGCTCAGTTGGTTAGAGCACCTGCCTTACAAGCAGGGGGTCATAGGTTCGAGTCCTATATCGCCCACCATTTTTTGCCGACATAGCGTAACTGGCAGCGCAACTGACTTGTAATCAGTAGGTTGGGGGTTCGACTCCCTCTGTCGGCACCACTTTTTTATGGAGGGTTAGCGAAGTGGTCAAACGCGGCAGACTGTAAATCTGTTCCTTCGGGTTCCATGGTTCAAATCCATGACCCTCCACCACTTTTTTGTTAATTGTCCCGTAGCCAAGTGGTAAGGCATCAGACTTTGACTCTGACATTCCGATGGTTCGAATCCATCCGGGACAACCATCTTTTTTATGTTCCGCTAGCTCAGTCGGTAGAGCATTTGACTTTTAATCAAAGGGTCTGGGGTTCGAATCCCCAGCGGGACACCATTTTAAATACTAGCCAACAATATGTTGGTTTTTATTTTTGCAATAAAAAAGGAATTAAATGAATAATTCCTTTTTATATTTCAAATTTTTATCTGTAACAATTATTCCAAAACCATCTTCAAGTTCAAGAATTTCTTCATATTTGTTTTCCATTACGCCATTACTTGCGACTCTTTTCTTAGGAATTTTAAATTCTTGTTTACTTCCATTAGTAAAAGATAAACTGATATTTACAATATCTTTCTTTTCTAATAGTCTATCATAATGGTTTTTCATTTCTTTTGATAAATCATTAAGTATTTTTATCATAAAGAAATTTGCGCCTAATTCATTCGAGCTATCAATAATTTCGTACTTTGTTTCATCACCATTATCATCTAAATTAGCAATAAAAAAGTGATCAAAATAGTCTGATGAGACAGATATAATTTCATTATTGTTCGTTTTTAAATCTATGTTGTATATACATCCTCTGCTCATTATATCACCTATAATGATTATATCATACAAAGAAATAGAATAAAAGTTATAAAAAAGTAAATTAGCGGTTAACGTATTATATATATATTGAGGTGATAAATATTAATAATGAGATTAAAAGAATAAAATCATTAATAAACAATAACTGGATAAAGACAGTAAGACCTGGTAGTACAGGAGTTGGAGCAACATTTGAATATTTAATGAATATAAAAGAAAATAAAAGTACTGATTCAGATTTAAAAAGAATAGAACTAAAGACAAAAAGAGTCAATTCTAAAGTATCGACGTGTTTGTTTAGTTGTGCGCCAGAGGGTCCCGGAGAAAATATAATAAAAAGAATTTCTGCTTTATACGGATATAGAGATGAAGAATATCATGATAAGAAAAGATTAACTGCTTTTATATATAATTCATATAAGTCAAAGGGAAAAACAAATTACCAATTTAGATTAAACGTTAATTACGATAGCAGAACATTAAACTTAATTGTTTATGATAAAAATGGAGTAATTATTGATGATAAAATATATTGGACATTTGCAACATTAAGGCAGTGTTTATATAGAAAGTGCACTAGAATAGCTGTAATCGAAGCAGAAAGTAGATTTTTATATGGTGTAGAACATTTTAAATATAAAAGTTTGAAAATTTATGAGCTAATTAGTTTTAATAAGTTTTTAAAACTAATAGAAGAGAATATAATTTGCGTTGCCATAAATACAACAATATACAAATCTGGGCCAAGAATTGGAGAATTGCATGACCACGGAGCTAGCTTTCGTTTATATTTTAGAGACTTTGAAAAATTGTTTAATAAAATTTACTGACTCTATACAAATAATATGCTGTTATTGAAATAAAACCATATTATTTACGATATATTTGAATAATAAAAAATTTTTATTAACAGGGGGACGCATTATTTTATTACATTAAAAAAGTCCACATTATGGACTTATAAACAAATGGTCGAGAAGACAGGATTCGAACCTGCGACCCCCTGGTCCCAAACCAGGTGCACTACCAAGCTGTGCTACTTCTCGATCTTAATGGTGCGCCCAAAGGGAGTCGAACCCCTAACCTTTAGATCCGTAGTCTAACGCTCTATCCAATTGAGCTATGAGCGCATTCCCTATGAAATGGCGTCAAAATTTCAAATTACTTAATCATTATAACATATATTTAATAAAATGCAAGATAAATTGTATTTTATATCTTTAATATATTGTATGAAAATATGTATTTAAAAATATCTAAGTATATACAATTTTTATGTATGATGAAGCTTTATCTGAAATACAATAAGAATAAATATGGATAGAGAAAAAAGAAAGAAAACTAATTAAATAATGTACTCCAATATTGACAAAAAACATATATAATAGTATTATCTAATTAAATCAAAGACGAGGACAAACGTTATTAAATGGCTATACAAAGTGATTCTAGGATAGTGGAAACTAGATTATAAGCGTTAATAATTCCTACCTCTAAGTGGAATGTAAACATTCTCGGAGGATTTCCGTTATCAAAATAGAGTTAAATAAAGGATGGTACCGTGCTTTGCACTCCTTAATACCATCCTTTTTTTGTTCAAAAATATATAAGGAGGAAAATTTATGAAATTAAAAGAAAGTTATTTTTATACTTTAAGAGAAGATGCAAAAGATGAGGATTCTCGTTCAGGAAACTTACTTGTAAGAAGTGGAATGATTAAAAAAACTAGTGCAGGTGTATATATGCTATTACCTCTGGGCTATAAAACTATTAATAAAATTAGAAATATAGTTAAAGAAGAGATGGATAATGCAGGAGCACAAGAACTTTTAATGCCATCACTAATTGCAAGCGAAGTCTATGAATCATGTGGAAGAATTGAAGCTTTTGGCAGTTCCATGTTTCATCTTAAAGATAGAGCAAATCATGAAATGGTTTTAGGACCAACTCACGAAGAACTATTTACAATTGCAGCAAAAAGCATGGTAAAAAGTTATAAAGATTTACCATTTAATCTATACCAAATTGCTGATAAGTTTAGAGATGAAGCAAGACCACGTTATGGACTTATTAGAGTAAAAGAATTTATTATGAAAGATGCTTATTCTTTTGATGCAGACGAGTATTCTTTAGATGAATCTTATAAAAAAATGTATAAAGCATATAATAAAGTATTCGATCGTTGTAAGCTAGATTATAAAATTGTAAGAGCAAACACAGGCGCAATGGGTGGTTCATTATCCGAAGAGTACCAAGCGGTTACTGATATTGGAGAAGATGTTTTAGTTTTATGTGATTCATGTGACTATGCATCTAATCTAGAAATTGCTAAACACAAAATCATTGAAGATCAAGAACAAGAATTAGAACTAGAGATGGTTTCTACTCCTCATCAAGAAACTATTGAAGACGTTGCAAAATTCTTAGGTATTGATACAACAAAAACAGTAAAAGCCTTACTTATGAATGTTAAAGAAGAATTAGTTATTTTCTTTGTAAGAGGAGATCGTGAATTTAACGAATCTAAAGCATGTAAACTTTTAGGCGTTAATGAAATCACTTTTGCAAATGATGAACTTATTGCAACTTCTAATGCCGTTTCAGGTTTTACTGGACCAATAGCTTTAAATGCTAAAGTAGTTATTGATGAAGAAATCTTAACAATGAAAAATTTCGTAGCTGGCGCAAACAAGTCCGGATATCATTATAAAAACGTTAATGTTAAAGATATTAAATATGATTTAGTTGGCGATATATCTAATGTTATCGAGGGAGATATTTGTCTACATTGCCAAGGTGCATTATACTTTAAAAAGGGAATTGAAATAGGTAACCTATTTAAATTAGGCACCAAATATTCAGAACACTTAGGTTTAACTTATTTAGATAAAGATAACAAAGAACAACTTGTTCATATGGGTTGTTATGGAATTGGTCTTGGTAGAATTTTAGCTGCTTGTGTTGAACAAAACAATGATGAGCATGGTATGATTCTTCCGTTTGCGATAGCTCCTTATCAAGTATCAATTATTGTAATAAATACAAATGATGAAGTGATGATGAACTATGCTAATAAATTACATGATGACTTAATTGCTAATGGAGTTGAAGTTATCTTAGATGATCGTGATGAAAGACCAGGAGTTAAATTTAATGATTCAGATTTAATTGGTATACCAATAAGAATTACAATTGGTAAAGCCTTAAGCAATGGAGAAGTTGAATTAAAACTAAGAGGTGAAGAAACTTCTCAAAATATTAAAACAACAGAAATTATTGAAACTGTTCAAAAAATAATTAAAGAAAATATATAACAGAAATATTCATTTCTGTTTTTTTTCTAATCGGATATGTTATAATAATGTTACTATTAACGGAGGTATAAAAATGATTCTAATAATTGCCGAAAAACCATCTTTAGCTCGAAACATCGTAAGTGCAATTGGAAACATGAAAAGAAACGATGGATATTATTCTAATGATTCCTACTACGTTTCTTGGGCCTTCGGTCATCTTTTTACTTTAGCTGATATTGAAGATTATGAAGAAAATGTAACAGATTATAAATGGAAAATGGATAACTTACCATGTTTTCCTAAAAAATTTAAATTTAATTTAAAAAAAGATGCCAAAAAAGAAGCTGATGCTGGTGTTTTAAAGCAATTTAATATTATTTCAAATCTAGCAAATCAAGAAAATGTGACCGAGATTGTTAATGCAGGAGATGCTGATCGTGAGGGAGAGGTTATAGTTCGCCTTGTTATTGAAAATGCTTTAAAAACAGAAAAAAAGTTAACACGACTTTGGCTTCCGGATCAAACACCAGAAACAATTAATGAAGGTTTAAAAGATTTAAAATTAGAAAATGAGTATGATAATTTAGCTAATGAAGGTTTTGCAAGAACCTATATAGATTGGCTATATGGTGTTAACTTAACTCGTTATGCAACTTTAAAAACAGGTACATTACTTCGAGTAGGAAGAGTAATTATCCCGATTGTTAAAGCAATATATGATCGTGATATGGCAATACGTAATTTTACTCCAGAAATATACTATGGAATATTTAGTAATGAAGAAACTAATGGAGAAAAGATTGAATTAAATAGTAAAGAGAAATTTTCTAAAAATGAAAAAAATAAGGCTATTGAAATGTGTCAAAAATATAATGTTGAAAAAGCTATAGTTTTTGACAAAAAAGTAAAAAACGATATTCTAAATCCGCCAAAATTATATTCGTTATCTAAATTACAAAACTATTTAGGTAAAAAGTATAAAATGTCAATGGATAAATCATTAGATATTGTTCAAAAATTATATGAAAGTGGTTATTTAACTTATCCACGTACTAATTCAGAATATTTAGCAGTAGCTGAAAAAGACAAGATAAAAACAATTTTAAATAATATAAAAAAAATAGGTTATCCGGTTAAGTTTAAAGATAAAAAGACGATATTCGATGATTCAAAAATTGAGTCTCATTCAGCATTAACTCCAACCTATAAAATTCCCGAAAAAGATAAATTATCTGAAGAAGAATATTTGGTTTACCAAACTGTCTTCAAAAGATTTGTTGCAGTATTTTGTGAAACAGATTGTGAAATTGAAAAAACAGAAATTAAAATTAAAGTTGGTGAATTAGAAGAATTTAATCTAAAGGGAACAATCATTAAAACTCCTGGTTGGACAAGATTCGATGAGCCAAGTACGAAAGATAAAATATTACCAAACGTTAATATAGGTGATGAAATAAATATTAATTTTGAGCCAAAAGAAAAAGAAACTACACCACCTAAACATTACACAATTGAGACACTAAATAATTATTTAAAAAATCCTTTTAAGGAAGATAAAAAAGAGTTAGAAGAAAAAGAAAACTTAAATGAAGAAGATGATTCAGAAGATTATAAAGCAATCTTTGAGGGATTAGAATTAGGTACAGAAGCAACACGTACTGGTATAATTGATAATGCAAGAAAATCAGAATATATTTCTTTAAAAAAAGATGTATATACTATTTTGCCTGGCGGGGAATTCCTAATTGAATCATTACTTCAAATGAATATTTCTATGGATAAATATAAAACTAGTGAAATGGGTAAAGCATTAAAAAAGGTTTATCGTAATGAAATAACTGTTGATGATTCGGTCAAGCTTGCTTGTGATGAAATAGCTGATGTTTTTAACAAAAAAGAAGTTAATATAGAAAAAGATACAGATATTGGATTCTATGGAGATATTGTAGGTAAGTGCCCACTATGTGGAAATGACGTTATGAAAAATAGATATGCTTATGGTTGTAAAAACTATAAAGAATGTAATTTTAAAATAAGTACGACTATTTGTGGTAGAACTATCTCAAAAAGTAATGCAGAATTATTACTTAAAGATGGTGCGTCTTCTAAAATAGAAGGATTTATTTCTAAAAATGGTAAAAACTTTGATGGTCGTTTAAAATTGGATAATGGAAAAGTTGTTTTTGATTTTAATGAATAAAAAATAATATCATTTATTGACAAATTGCGAGTATGATTATATAATGTAATTACTTAGTATAGCATATTGTAGTTAATGATTATTTTAATATGATTAGTATACTTTTAATTTTAAAACTATACGAAAAATCATATTCATTCCTATAAGGAATTTTATTAAGTATCATTTTAGATACTTACAATTAACTACTAAGATGTTTATTAATAATAAGTTTTCGATTCGTGGTTATTATTATCTCGATAGATTACCAAATTATGATAAATTATCTTTCGCGAATGTCCATTAGGATTAGAACTGCGACTAAGTGTACACGTGTATTGGAGAGAGAAACTCCAAATAGTTCTAGAACTATAATTCTACTGATAATAGTTTATAGTTTATTCAAAAAACTTGGAAAGTGTTGGGTTATCAGACCAATGCTTTTTTAATTGTTTATCTTTATAATAGGTTAAAACTTTGCTATAATATGTTTGTATTAAAAGGAAGTGTTTTGAGTGAGCTTAATTAAAGAAACTGAAAATTACTTAACAAAAGTTATCAATTCTTTAGGTTATCAAGTTGATAGTGTTAAATTAGAAAAATCTAAAATGCCTGAATATGGCCAATATCAAATAAATGTTGCTATGCAATTTGCAAAGAGATATGGCAAAAATCCCAGAGATATTGCAGAAGATATAGTTGCATCTTTTGATTCACGTTTTATAAATGTGAATATTCAAGGACCAGGATTTATAAATGTAACTTTTGATAATGAAGTATTAACTAATTATTTAAATAAATGTATTGACGATTTTTCTAACTTCGTTGATAAAAGTGAAAATAAAAGAAAAATTGTTTTAGATTATGGTGGAGCTAATATTGCTAAAGAATTGCATGTTGGTCATTTAAGATGTAATATTGGTGAAGCAATACGTAGACTTATTAAAGTTTTTGGTGATGAATCAATTGGTGATGTTCACTGGGGAGACTGGGGAACACCTATTGGTCTAGTAATTCGTGAAATTCAAGAATTATACCCTGACCTACCTTATTTTGATGAGTCTTACACTGGTGAATATCCAAGTGTATCTCCAGTTACTAACGATGATTTAGGAGTTATTTATCCAAGGGCTAGTCTAAGAAAAAAAGAAGACGAAAAATATGCAGAAGAAGCAAGAGAAATGACTTTAAAATTTCAAAAAGGTGTTCCTGGTATAAGAGCTTTATGGCAACATATTGTTAATGTTAGCAAAACGGATTGTCAAGCCGTATATGATTATTTAAATTGTCACTTTGATTATTCCTATGGAGAAAGTGATGCGGACCCATTTTCAAAACCAGTAATTGATTTCCTAAACAAACAAGGGGCTACTGAGATGAGTAATGGAATATTAATCATGCATGTAGCAAATGAAGATGATAAAAAAGAAATGCCTCCATTACTACTTAAGAAAAGTGATGGTGCCGTGCTTTATGATACAACTGATTTAGCAACAATTATGCAAAGAATGCAAGATTTTACTCCAGATGCTATTTGGTATTTTGCAGATGAAAGACAAAGCCTTCACTTTGAACAAATCTTCCGTGGGTCTTATAAATCAGGGCTAGTACCTGAAACAGTTGAATTAAAATTCAATGGCTTTGGAACTATTAATGGACCAGATGGAAAACCATTTAAAACTCGTGATGGTGGAGTAATGAGCTTAAAAGGGTTAATTAAACTTGTTTATGACAAGATTGAGCCAAAGATTAAAGAAGATATAACGGGTGAAGAAAGAGCAGTAATTGCTAATAAATTAACAGTAGCAACATTAAAATATGCTGATCTTTTGCCAAGCAGAAAGACTGATTATATATTTGATATCGATAAATTTACATCGTTTGAAGGTAAAACTGGAATATATGCTGTTTATACTGCAACACGTATGAAGTCTTTATTAAATAAAGTTGGAAGTAATAATGTTTCAATCAAAAGTGTACCTAATCAAGATGTCTTAGATATTTTAGTAAAACTAACTGAATTAACTAAAGTATTAAATGCATCCTACAGTGAAGTATCAACATCATACATTTGTGAATTTATCTATGAATTATGTAGTTTATATAATAAATTCTATGCAAATAACAATATTGCAAATGAAGAAAATGCGGACACAAAGGAAACATTTATTGCTGTTACTAAATTAGCTTATAATACATTATCTAATTTACTTGATATATTAGGTATTGAGATTGTTGATAAAATGTAAAAATAGGAAGGTGACTTCCTATTTTTTTGTATATATTAAAGTTGCATCATGATAATTGGATTTGTTATTGTGAGCTAAACCATTCATTCTTTCAAAAGTATGATAAGAATACTCTGGAGGTATAAATACTTGATCTCTATATTTTGCTTTATAAATTAGTCTTGCATCTAATTCGTTTTCAATATCATATAAATAACCAACAACAATAACTCCATCATCTTTTAATCTAGTTGCTATTTTTTTAACTACTTCTTTAAAATATTCCAAAGGATATAATGGAAACATTTTGTTTGCGTATAATATAACATTTGATAAAGTTATAAAATCTATATCTTCAGGTAATTCATCTGCCAATACACGAATATCAGCGTTTAAAAATGAGAAATCAATTTTATCTCTGTTTTGTCTAATATATTCATAATTTTCTTCTGATAAATAGTTTAGAGCTTCACAAAGTGCCTTGCTACTATATTCATCAGTCTCATTAAATAATTTGGTTCTAATTTTTATTGGATCATAATTATCAAATAAATCGTTCCAAAAAGTTTTATAATCATGAGTTAAATATTTTGATATTTCTTGATATATATTTTTATCAAAGGCATGTTTATTATTGTTATATGTAAAATCAGGATATTCATACCATCTAAAGAATTTTAAAAATTCTTCTGGGGTTAGTAAGACAGCAAATGCAGCATCTTTTAAGAAGTAATAATATTCAGTTAAAGGATTTGTATCAACACCAATTATTTTTTTAGGTTTCTTTAAAGCAAGTTCAAATACATGATCAGAGCTTCCTTGAATAGTAGCAACTGTTTTGTCTTCTAAATCGAATGGTTCTAAATAAGCTTTTATATTAAGCGTTGCCATAGCCCACATTCTATAGAAGTGGTAGTAATAGGGAGTGCGTTCAGCTTTATCCTCTATTAAATCATGCGCTAATTTTAAATCTCTTTCTAATTTTGTCATACAAATCACCAGCAATGTTTCGTATTATAGCATAGATTTTGGCAAATCACATCTAATTATATAAGAATATATTGAAAAAATTGAAACATTTAATATATAATTATTAGTGAATGGAGTGTTATTTATGGGAAGAGCTTATGAAGTTAGAAAAGCAAGTATTCAAAAAACTGGAGCAGCTAAGGCTAAATTATATTCAACTTTTGCTAAAGAAATATATTTAGCTGCTAAAGGCAATCCAGAAGTAGATACTAATATAAATTTAAAAAGAGTTGTTGAAAAAGCAAAACATCAACAAGTGCCAAGCGATATTATTAATCGCGCGATTGATAAAGCAAAAGGCGCATCTGGTGATGATTATCAAGAACTATCATATGAAGGATTTGGTCCTGGGCAATCAACATTAATTGTTAAATGTTTAACTGATAATGTTAATCGTACTGTGTCATTCGTAAGAGAAGCCTTCAATAAATGTCATAAGAGTTTAGGAGTAACTAATTCAGTATCTTATAATTATGACTATTTAGCTATTATTGGTTTTAAATCTGATAATGGTGATGACATCATGATGAGTTTATTAGATGAAGGTATTGAAATCGTTGACTTAGAAAGTGATGATGGCGAAGTAGTTATTACAGCTAAACCAGGTGATGCATCAAGTGTTAAAGATGTAGTTGAACGTATGATACCTGATGTTGTTTATACTCTTGATGAGATTGGTTGGTATGCAAAAGAAAAATGTACATTAGAGGGAGAAGATTTAGAAGTATTTGAAAGACTTTTATCACTTCTTGATGCTATCGATGATGTTACAGAAGTTTATCATAATGTTAACTTAGGAGAATAATAATTCTCTTTTTTATGTGAAATAGGTACTCTATTCAATTGTGAATTTTCCAAATTACTTATAATAAAAAAATACATTCGAAAGGAGAATAATAAATGTTATATGATATTGTTGATAGAAATTTAAAAAGAATTGAGAATGATTTAAAAGAAATTGAGGGATTAAAATGCATTGATTTTATGGATATATTTCCAACAAGCGAAGACCACAAAGTTCAGTTAGATCAAGAATTAATTTCAATATCTACAATACTTGAAGAAACAGAAAGAGGAATAGTTTATGCCTTAAATAATCCGATAGATACAAAATATGGCAAGTTAAAATATGTAAAAATAAGGTTTTTTGATGAAACTCGTTTAAATTGGGAAGCAGCAGCCGATTTTGCCGTAGTAGATAGAAATATCTTACTAGATAAAGTTGGAAAAGATAATAGATTTAAATACATTGAAAGACCAGACTGGGATGCAGTTGAGTTTAAAACTAACAATACGTTAATATATTTCTTAGAGCCTCTAGCTTCTGAGGTTTATAATGATAACAAAGAGGCATAAAATGAGCAAAGATTTAGAATTTTTAATTGAGTTAGTAAAAGGTGCCAGCAACCTAATAACTGATGAATTTGAAGTAAAAGTAAAAGATGATAAGGGTGATTTAGTAACTAATTTTGATTATGAAATAGAAAAGTATATGATAGAAAAAATAAAATTAAATTATCCAGACTTTTCTATTATAAGCGAAGAGTATAATAGTAATAAAAGTTTAACTGATAATTGCTTTACTATTGATCCAATTGATGGAACTATTAATTTTGCACATAATATTCCTTTATGGGGGATTCAAGTAGCTTGCATAAGAAATAAAAAAACATGTGCTGCTGTCATTTATTTACCAAGATTAAATGAATTATATTATGCTGATGAAAATGGCGCCTTTTTAAATGGCGCCTCTATATCTGTTAATAATTGCGAAGTTAATAAAGGCTTATATTCTATTGAAGGACCAGGTAAAATGCTAGGTAGTTTAAAAATGCAAAAGATAAGTCGCCATTGCAGAGATTTTTATTGTGCAGCCGTAAATTTCGCTTATGTTGCATGTGGAAGATTGAGCGGAACTAATTTTGTATGGGACACTTTGTGGGATTATATTCCTGGTCAATATATAGTAGAACAAGCAGGTGGTATAACATACAACAATATCAAAATGCATATTGCAGCAAATAATGAGGTTTTTTTAAAAACATTAAAAGAGCATTCTTCAGTTAACAATGATGAAGAAGTGATTATTACAAAAAAATAATTAATTAGCAAAATTTAAATATAATTTGGTTAGCAGCTTATTTCTATATTATTTTTTCTCTTTTTCGACTAATTTTTATTGTCAAATATCTACAAAAATGATAAAATTTACTTGTAGGGTTAGAAATTAAAGGAGACATGAGTTATGAATAGTGGAAAAGGTAATATGATACTACTAACTGTTATGTCGATTGCAACATTATTGGTTGCTGTTGTTGGAGCAACATTTGCTTATTTTGGTGCTCTAATGCAAGGAAGTGAAGGTTCACCAACATTCGAAGTAACAAGCGGAACATTATCAACAGAATACAATGGAGATGCCAATATTATTAATGGTAATGTTGGCCAAGGAGAAGTTATTGGTACAAAAGAGATTACTGTCACAGGTGTTGTAACAGGATCTAATAATTTTAAATACGAAGTATTATTAGATGTAACAAACAATACTTACGATGATGGAGAATTATTCTATACAATAATTAGTACAAATGAATCAAATAATGGAACTACTATTGCATCAGTTTCAGAACCAATTGCAATTCCAACTGGTGCTAACACTATTTCATTAGGTACTGGAGTATTTGCTGGACCAACAACAGTTGGTTTAAACCATAAATACTTTGTAACTATCACTCGTAATGGAGAAACAAGCCAAAATTCAGATAAAGCAATTAATGCAAAATTCTATGTTTCTCAAGTAGTTTCACAATCAAAGAAGTAAAGGCCTGAAAAATAGGTCTTTTTTCTTTGCAATTAAATACATAATTTATTATAATTAGAATAGGTGGGACTATGAATAAAAAGGGAGTAAAAAAAATATTTGCAAATATTTTAAGAGTATTGTCATATTTGTGTTTAGCAATTCTATTTTTTATTGCTGCTTTTTTAATATACTTTATTGTCTCAAATCAAATTGCAAGAGCTAAGGGTGAAAGACCAACAATAAGTATTTATACAATCGTAAGTCCTAGTATGGAGCCAAAAATAATGGTTTATGACGTAATAATGGATTTTCGTATAAAAGATGAGGATTCATTGAGTGTTGGAGATATTATAACTTTTTATTCAGATGAGATTGACACAGGAGGTTATACGGTTACTCACCGTATCCACGATATATATATAAAAGATGGAATAAAATATTATATAACCAAAGGTGATAACAACATAGATGTCGATGATGGGGCAATAACATTTGATAATATAGTCGGTAAATGTCACTACATCATACCTGACTTAGGAAAAATCCAATTATTTATTTCTTCTAAATTTGGTTGGGCATTAATTATATTAATTCCTGCTTTGGGAATAATAATTGCTGACATAAAGAAATTGATAAAGATATTCAGAATAAAAGAGCAAATAGAAGATATACCTCAGTTAAAAGAAGTTGAGTTAATTAAAGAAAAAGAAGAAGATAAAAAACTAAGAGCAGTTGTTGAAGAAGCTAATAGAATGAATAAAGGAATGAAAAATGAATAACGAAAGAGAAAAAATAATAAATAAAGTAGAAGAATGTCTTCGTAACTACAAAGGTGATGATTCGATTTATTATAAACAGCTTAAAGAATCATTCGAAGAGTATAAGAGTTTAAAAAAACCGGATCAAGTAACTAACGATATTTATGTTAAGCATTTAAATGAATTATGCGATTATATAAAAGAGAGAAAAAACGCCAATAGAACAATTACTATTTTAATTATATTCTCAATATTTATTATAGGTATATCAGCGTTTACTTCCTATAAATACTATAATCTTACATCAGATTTAAAAGAAAATATAATTAAACACAATGGCTCAACATCTCTAAATGTTCACTTTAATAATTCTTTAAACTTTGATGCTAATAAGTTAAGTGATATTGAACACTTTAAAGATTTGGCACCAATGACATTTTCTATTCTTGCAACAAATAAAGATAATGATGATGTAATGGTTCATTATGATGTTTATTTAATTGAACAAAATGATGATATTCCAGAAGAAAATAAAATAACTAAAGAAGCATTCCTTTATAATGTTAATTCTGATACTCGTGAAAGTGGTGTTAAAGCATTAAAGGATGCAACAAGTAAGAATGATAAACTGCTAATATTTAGTGGCGAAACAAAAACAAATATTGAAGAAAATATTGAAATTAGAATGTGGATAGATTCAAATACAAATCTTGACTATATCAATAAAAAATACAAATTTAAGATTTATGTCGATGGATATGTAGTATAAATGCCTAAATTAGGGCATTTTTTTATTCCCAAAATTTGACAACATAGCCTTATTTTGCTATAATATCCACTCAAAAGAAGGGGTTATTGGATGAAAAATAGAGTTAGGTATTTAGTATTTTCTATTATCGTTGTGTGCTCAGTCTTAATTGTTTCAATACCATTTTGGAGTTTTGCCGGTGGATCAAAACTAAGTGTTTTATTTAATGCGCGTTATGATTTACCAATTGCTTATAAAACAGGTGTTTATGAATCACTTGTTATAAGTGATGATGTTGATGCAAATAAATTAGTGAATCCAACCGAAATGATTGTTAAAAACAGAAATGGTTTCAACAAAAGTGGAAAAATATTTACATTAGTTGAAAAAAGAAGTTCTATTCCTTATGAATACTTAAGAGTATCAATTAATGATGAAATATATAAATTGAACGAGTTAAAAGTAGAAGAAGATGAAAACTATTATTATTTCTATTTAAAAGATATAGAAATGGAAGCTTATAAAGAAGATAAATTAGATACTAGAATTTGGTTAAGCAAAGATGCTAAGGATGTTTCATCTACATCAACATTAATAACTAATATGGTTATAATGTAGGAGGTATTATGGCAAAATATTGTGCAGATTGTACTTATATGGAAACAGGCGGACATAAAAAAGGAAAGTTTGATTGTACAAATCCTAAAAGTGGATTTAGTGAAGTGTCAGCAAGAAAATCAGCTTGTGGATATATCACAGAATGTTTTAATAGTCGTAGATGTCAAAGTGAAAGAGAAGCATTAATGGAAATATCAAGAAGTTATGGTTGCTATATAATTGGAGCTATAATTAGAACTTTAGATTTACCATTTAATGAAATGGCATCGTGCTTATTGACATTTAAATACTATAAAGAAATTATGTTACCAAATATGATTGATGGTGAAGATTGGGTAGAAGACTATGATAAGTTTGGACCAACAATAGCATCAAACATTGAAGGTAATGAAAATAAATGTTCATACCTTTATATTTGCTATGTTAGACCATTTAGCGAGTTAATTGAAGCTAATGAAGTAGATGCAGCAAGAGAACTTTATAATGGAATGTATGAAAATTTAAAATCAGAATATAAACTTGGCCAACAACCAAAAAAATTAGTACAAAGAGCTTCTTAAAGATGAACTATGTTCATCTTTTAAAATATAAGAAATGAATTGAAGGGGAGATTCATATGTATATACAAGATTTGCATTTAGAAATAACTCGCAATTGTACTATAGAATGTGAACACTGTCTTAGAGGAGATAAGTGTATTGTCAATATGAGTCTCGATATTCTTGATGAAATATTTAACAATGTGAAACATGTTGGCAGTTTACTTTTAACTGGAGGAGAACCACTTATTGCAATTCAGGTTATTGAAAGATTAATCGAGATTTTAAAAATTGGTAAAGTAACAGTAAGAGAAGTAAAAATAATAACAAATGGAACAGTTTTTGGAAAAAGAATAATAGAATCTTTAACTGAATTATCTAAATTAACAATTCTAATATTTAGAGTATCTGATAATATATTCCACCAACTAGAATTGGATAGATTAAAACTAAGAGATAAAAGAGATTATAATTTAGAAGTAATGCGTAGTTTAAATATTAATTGGAATTTTGCTGATAATTTTGGTAGAGAAGAAGAAAATTCTAATATGTCAAAAGGTTTATTAAAACTAGGAAGAGCAGCTAGATTAACTCAAAAACGTTTAGATGGAATTAATGCAATATCAAAACAAAAATATACATTTACTCCATATATAGACAAACACCCTTATACAGTAGTTGATGGTGACAGTGTCATTGGAAATATCACAATTGATGTCTACGGTAATATAGTTACCTATAGTAGACCATTTATAGATGAAGATAGGGAAGCAGAAAAAACAAAACTAAATATTATGAAAATGCCTTTTAGAGATGCTGTATGTGATTTCGTTGCCAGTAGTCATATTATTACTGAAGATTTTTATAAAAATCAAGCAAGTTATGATTCTAAAAATAAAAAAGAGTTGTCATTAAAATAGAGAAAAAGTTTTCTCTATTTTGTTTGCTATAATAAATTTGTATGATATAATCTATTTGCAAATGAATTGAGGGGAAATTTAATGAAAGAAATAATTGTTGATACATTTTTAGATTCGATTAAATTATTGCCGTTTTTATTTTTAGCGTTTCTAATAATTGAATTAATTGAACATAAATTAAGTGAAAAAACGACTAAGGCTATAGCTAAGTCTAACAAATTTGGACCACTAGTTGGTTCACTTCTTGGTGGCTTTCCTCAATGTGGTTTTTCAGTAGTTGCTACAAACCTATATATAACAAGAATAATTTCATTAGGTACGTTAATAAGTATTTATTTATCGACAAGTGATGAAATGTTACCAATATTAATTTCTCACAATGCTGATATAAAAATAATATTCTCAATACTTGGAATAAAAATAATTGTAGGTATGCTTTGTGGTTTCATAATTGATTTAATATATAGAAGAAAAGAAAGTGCTCACTTTGATTTATGTGATGATGATCACTGTGACTGTGAAGATTCTATCTTAAAATCCTCATTTATACATACATTAAAAACTTTAAGTTTCATTATGGTTGTTTTGCTTGTATTAAATTCAATTATGTATTATTTACCTGAAGAGACAATCAGCAATATGTTTTTAAAAAATACAACTTTTGCACCTATTCTTTCAAGTTTAATTGGTCTTATACCTAGTTGCGCATCAAGTGTAATAATAACAGAATTTTATCTTAATGATGTAATAACTTTTGGAACATGCATTGCAGGGTTATTAACAAACTCAGGTTTATCAATTCTAGTTTTATTTAAAACTAATAAAAATAATAAGGAAAATTTACTTATATTAACGCTTGTATATTTAATAGGTATAATAGCAGGAATAATAATTAATCTACTTGCTTTTTTATAAAAATGTTAAGTTCAGTTGACAAATTTCAAAGCAAAATTGGTAGTATGCAACTGATAAAATTACTATAATTAATTTGTGAGAGGTGAATTATGAGTTTAGGAAATAAGTTATCAGAATTAAGAAAGGGGAGTCATTTATCGCAAGAGGAAGCAGCTGATAAATTAGGTGTAACAAGGCAAACTATTTCTAAATGGGAACTTGATCAATCAACGCCTGATTTTGATAAGATTGCTCCAATATGTGAGTTATACGGAATTTCTCCAGATGAATTATTAGGATTAACTACTAATAGAGAAGAAAATGAAGAAATTAAAACAATTGACTATGACAAAGAAAAAAGAAAAAAAGCATTTGGAATAAGCTTAGGCATATTTTTATATTTCTTTTCTGTTGTTTGGATTGTTGTTTCAATCCCATATTTACAAATTAATCCAATTTTATCTACAGGAATATTCTTACTTTTATGTGGTATAGCAACATTTATTATTGTTTATGTATCAATAGTATATAATAAGAAAAAGAAAGAAGAAAAAGAAAAGGATGAAAATCCAATTGTGAGTTGCATTAATAATATTTTGGCAGGCCTAACTTGTGCACTTTATTTAGTTATTAGTTTTGCTACATCTGCTTGGCACATAACATGGATTATTTGGATAATTTATGCTTTCATTACTGAAATTGTTAAATTAATATTTATGTTAGCAGGAGATAAAAATGAAAAATAAGGGTTTAATTATATTTTTAATAGTTTTATTATCAATATGTTGTATTTCATTAGGTTTTATTCTTTACTTAGGATTATCAGGAAAAACTGGATTGATTTTTAGCTGGAACGGATTTAAAAATGTTAGTACTGAAAACATATATGATAATACATATGAGGAAGAATTTGAGAAAATCAATATTAAAACATCCGCTTCAATGATAGAGTTTAAACAAAGCAAAGATGGAAATACAAGAGTTAAAATATTTGGTGATGGCGCATTACTTAATAATTCAGATGAATTCAACATACTAAATATTGAATACAAAAATAAACCATGCATTGGTATATGTTTTAATCAAAGCATGGCTAAAATAGAAATAGAGTTACCCATAAATTATGAAGGTAATATTACAATTGATAATAAATATGGTGATGTAGAAATTGAAGAATTTATTAAAAGTAATATAAATGTAAGTTCATCTTATGGTAATACTTCAATTAAAGGGGCTTATGAGGTAAATATTAATTCTGAAGCAGGAGATATAAATGTTGGTACAGCTTCTAGAGCAATCTTAAATAATAACTTTGGTGATATTAAAGTAGAAAAAGTATTATCTTATTTAGATATTAATGATGATTGTGGAGATATTAAAATTAATGAAATAAATATAGATACAGACTCTACTATTAAAAATAACTTAGGAGATATTAAGGTTAACAAGTCTAATAATATTAGAATAGAAGCAAAAACCTCTTTAGGTGATGAAAAGATAGAAAATAATAATTATAAATCTGATATTGTTTTAAAAATCACTAATGATTGTGGTGATATAAAAGTAAACAATTAAAAAAGAGAATTTATTAAAAATCTCTTTTTTTATATTCTAAATTATTAATTGTTTTATAAATAAGTTTTTATCTAAACTATTTTCATAGGTGATATCTAATTCTACAAGTATTTCCTCAAGAGTTTTTTTAGCATCAAATACTTCTTGTATTTTACTCATAATAAATGTTTTTTCTGTATCACTTCCGCTTATATATTGATCAAATAATTTAAATGCTTTTAATGTTGAAATAATATATTTACTAGTTACTGTTGCATCAATATCACTGATGTTGCCATTATTTTCATAATAATAGTTGTATAAAATTTCAAATTCAATTAAAAAATGATTAATTCTTATTAGAAAGTCCTTTTTTAAAAGATTATTTTGATTGTTTTCATATGCAAAGACTAATTCAATAAATATACTTAATACATCGTCATTTAAATAATCACTTATTGATCCTTTAAATCTAACAAGTTGACTATGCATGATTTCATGAATATAACATAAGCAGCTAAAATCACTTTTCTTTTTGCTAAGCTCAATTCTGCTAATTAAAAGCTTTATTTCTTTTAAGAAATCTTCTTCGTATATTTGAGGATTTTGTAAAGATAATAAGCCATGATAGTAATTTTGGTTAACATATTTAATTGGTATATCAAATGGACTGATTAGCAATGCCGTGCTGTTGTATAGATTAGCAAGTTCTAAATGGTCATATATCTTTTTACCCTTTAAAGATGATTTAATCATTTCATCACTTGCAAATAGTACATCGTATAAATTAAGTTTACTTGCCAAAAACTTCTTTGAAGTAGATGTTAATATTTTTGTAGTAAGTTTAATTGGAGTTACACTAATATCATCACAATACTCCATCGTAGCCAAATAGGCTGCTAAATTGGTTAATTTTTCATCTATATTAACAGTGACATCTTCATTATTGTGTCCATACATCAAATTACTTATTTTAATATAATTTTCCATAGTTTCTCCTAATGATGTAAAAATGGTTACCCCAGTAGGATTCGAACCTACGAAATGTCAGGGTCAGAGCCTGATGCCTTACCGCTTGGCTATGGGGTAATCACATAAATATATTATATCATTAAATAATTATATGCTATAATAAAATTAGCATAAAGGTAATATGCTTAAGTAGGAGGAGTCTATGAAGAAAGTTTTAAAGAATTATAAGGGAACACTTATATTGCTCGCATCTTTGATAATTGGTGCAATATGTGGTTTGATTTTTAAAGATAAGGCAACAGTCGTTAAACCACTAGGAGATATTTTTATTAATTTCCTATTTGTAATAATTGTGCCACTGATATTTTTAACAATATCATCAGCAATTATTAAAATGGAAAATCCAAAAAGACTAAGTAAGATTATGATAAGTATTGTTATTACATTTGCAATAATGTCAGTAATAAGTGCCTTAATTGGTATTGCATCAACTTATTCATTTAACTTAGTAGCAAATAATAAAACTGAGAGTATTTTAGAATTACTAGATGAAAGTATAGTTGTTGATAAAGATTTATCTTTACTTGATAGAACAGCTAGTCTTATAACAACAACAGATTTTTATACACTTTTAAGTAAAGAAAATATTGTTGCCATTTTAGTATTTGCAATTATATTTGCTTTTGCTGTACGTATGAGCAAAGAAAAAGGTAAAGAGGTATCAAAATTAATTACTAGTTTAAATGATGTTGTACTAAATTTTGTTAACATAATAATGTATTATGCACCTATTGGTTTAGGTTGTTATATGGCAGCTTTAATTGGAACATATGGTGAATCAATCGCGATAGGTTTTTTGAAGACTTTTATTGTTTATACATTGGTATGCGTAGGAGTTTACTTTATTGTTTATTCTCTATATGTACTAATTGTTGGTGGAAAAAATGGCTTAAAACTATATTGGAAAAACATTTTATCTCCAACAGCAACAGCTTTAGCAACTTGTTCATCAGCTGCTTGTATTCCAGTTAATATCAAAGCAACAAAAGAAATTGGTATATCAAGTGATGTCGCTAATACAACAATTCCAATGGGAACAAGTTTCCATAAAGATGGTTCTGTAATTGGAAGTGTATTTAAAATAATGTTCTTAGTATATTTATTTAATATGAATCCAAGTATTTGGACAGTCCTTGGCGTTTCCATTGTTGCAACTCTACTTGTAACTGCAGTTCCTGTAGGTGGAGGGACAATTTCCGAAATGTTTATCATAACATTGATGGGATTCCCAGCTGCGGCCTTACCAATACTTACAATAATAGCAACTGTAATTGATGCACCAGCAACTGTATTAAATGTTGTAGGTGATACAGCATCATCAATGATAGTTGGAAGAATGGTTGACGGTAAAAAGTTTTTGCATAAAAAATAAAAATATGAAAGATGAAGAACCTCTTGTTCTCCATCTTTTTTCTTGCCAATTTATTTTATTGTTTGTATAATTTAATTAGAGATAATTAGGATTCGGGGGGATGTATATGTATGAACAAAACAAAATCTCTGCAAATTGGCTTAAAATCGGGTTAAGAATACTAATCGTTATACTATGTGTCTTATTATTATTTAAAATAGTAGTAGTTATTAAGGATAATAAGACAAATGTAATAGAGCAAGATGAGATGAAAGAAAAAATTAATCTTTTGGAAGAAGTGGGTAAGAAGTATTTTGATGATGATAAACTTCCAAAAGAGATTGGAGATTCACAAACTATTACATTAAAAGAATTAGTAGACGCAAAACTAATTGATGAAATAAAAGATAAAAAAGATAAAACTTGTGATTCAGAAAAATCTTATGTAAAGGTTACTCGTTTAGATAAAGAATATCAGATAAAAACTTTACTAACATGTGATAACTTTGAAGATTATAAAAATTCATTTGTAGAAATTAAAAAACAAGAATTAGAAACTATAACTACAACAACAAAAACAACTACTAAAAAAACTACAAAAAAAGCAACAAAAAAATATGAAATATCATTTAATCCAAATGGTGGTTCACTTCTAGATGAAATATATGTAGAAGAAAATAAAGTTGTAACAAACATTGGTACACCAGAAAGACCTGGATATGAATTTATTGGATGGTACTATCATGGAACTCCATTTGATTTAAATACTAAAATAAATCAAGACTATGTATTAGTTGCTAAATGGATAAAAGAATAAGCGCTTTATAAGTGCTTTTATTTTGCCATAAAAAAAGTGTAGGCTTCTACACTTATTTAAATACGTATGGATTATTTGCTGTTCCATCACCATCAACATATACTACATTACTAGTCAAGTTAAATACAACATTTAAATGATTGTATGAACTACATAATGTGGTAATAGGTTTTTTGTATATTGAGAATGCTCTATCAGTTTGAGAAACATTAGCTGTAACACTCCAGAAACTATTTGATATAGAAGTGTACCAGTTATAGTTTGTACAAGCACTGCCAGTTGTATTATTACAATTCTTATCTAGACTAGCTTGTAAGTATTCATAAACTGCTAAAGATCCAAATAATTGATTATCAAGTTTTAATGAGCATTCAGTAGAACCATCTTTAGTAGTATCGCTTGTACTTCTTTTACCAATACATAACGATTGAGTTGCAATATAAGTTCTATTCTCATCTGTCCATACATTATTATTTTTATAATAATTATCACTTACATTTTTAATATTTGCGTATAAGTTATTATCTACCACATAATCATTTACACCATTAGAATCTTGTACAGTAGTGTTATATTTACTATCCCAAATAACTTCAGAAATACCAATATTATCGATTAGTCTAATTGTGTTATCTTCATTAATTCTAATGATTCTAAATGTTTTACCTGCAAAACTTACATAATTATTTTTAACATCACCTTTAAAAATGTATTCACTTGATGTCTCATATAATCCAGCTCCAGCTTCAACTAAACTATTTTCGATTATTTTATCTTTTAAATATGTTGTTTGATAATCTTTTCCACAAGTAAGATATGGAGTATATACATAGTAACCATTATTATTAGTAACTGTTACATTTCCATCACATTTAATATTTTCATTATCAAATAATTCGGTTAGTTCATCTATTGAACCATCACTAATCATTTTTTTTAATGTATATGATCTAGTATCTTTATCTTGACTAGGTAATTCTTTTTCATTATTTTGATAATAATTCTTTGCTACACTTAGCATTTTTTCTTCTAATTTTTCATATGTATATTTAGTATTTGTACAACTAGCTATTAAAAAAATAATTAAAATAAATACCACAAAACCAGCTATGACAATACCTAAAGTTTTCATCATTTTTTGATCCATCGATATTCCTCCGTTCGACAACTAAATTATAACAAAGAAAATAGTCTCTTTCAATAATTATTTAAGTGTGTTATTATAAATTTGGTGATAGTTTTATGGCGAAAAAAAGAAAAAGTAAAAAATCAAAGGACGTAAGTTCATTAATCTACATTATTGCAGGAATACTTTTAATAATTAGTTTATTATTTGCAATTGGATTTTTGAATAATAAAAAAATACCACTACTTGATAATCCAGATGATCAAGAAATAATAATTGAACCAAAAGAAAAATTAAATATTGTTGACTTAAACTCTAAATCAAGAAATGTAGCAGTTATGATTAATAATATAAGAACTGTTTGGGGATACCAATCAGGTGTTCAAGACGCTTATATAGTTTATGAAATAATAACTGAAGGTGGAATCACCAGATTAATGGCAATATTTAGGGATGTAAATCCAACAAGAATTGGAACTATCAGATCTGCTCGTGAATACTATGTAGATTATGTTTTAGAAAATGATGCTGTTTATGTTCATGATGGCGGTTCTCCTCAAGCTATAAGTGATATGAGAACTTATGGTGTTACTGATTTAGGTACAGGAGGAGCATGGAGAGATAAAACTCTTGGTTTATCAAGTGAACATACAGAATTTACTTCAATGGAAAAAATATATGCCAAAATTTCATCTAAAAATGTTAGAGCAACTAGTGATAAAGATCTGTTACTTAACTACAGTGCTAAAGAAATTGATTTAAGTAGTAAAGATGGAGCACAAGTAGCTAATAATATTTCAATTTCTTTCTCTGGTTCACATACTACATCATTTGTATATGATCCGGATGCTAAAGTTTATAAAAGATATCAAAATAATAAAGAACATAAAGATTATGTGACAAAAGAACAATATACTGTTAAAAATATTATTACTTATCAAGTGGGTAATTCAACATATGATTATAAAGGAAGACAAAGACTTAATAACATTGGATCAGGATCTGGATACTTTATAACTGATGGATATGCAGTTCCAATAACATGGGAAAAAAGCTCAAAAGAATCTCAAACTGTATATAAATATTTGAATGGTGAAGAGATTACTTTAAATGATGGAAATACTCATATAGAAATTCAACCAATAAATAGAACTATTACAATAAATTAATTGAATTATCTTTATCAAAGTGATAAAATAAGAATATACTAAGGGTGAGGCTTATGCTAGAATTTATTATTTCTAATTATATAATGTTTATTGTAGCAGGAATTGTATTATTATTAGGGTTATTCGGCTATATGATGGATAAAAAGAAATACAAGCAATATCGTGAGGAAATTGTTAATGAACAAAAAGCAATTGATTCATTAGAAAATGCTCCAGATATTGATAATGTAGCAACACCAGTAATGCTTGATAATATGACTAGTAGTAATGCAGAACAACCAGTTGCACCAGTTATACAAGATGTAACCCCTCAACCTGAGACAACACAAAATTAATGCATACATCACATGCATTTTTTTTAGCAAACTACTAATTATAATCATATTTTGATATAATATTTGAGAGGAGTGAAATTTATGACTCTAACAACAGCATGGAGTTTAATAACAAAAATACTAGATATCTGTATTATCTGGTTTATGATTTATTTCTTATTTAAAAATTTAAAAAACAATGTAAAAATGGTACTAATATTTAAAGGTATTATTTTATTAATTTTTATTAAATTAATGAGCAATCTTTTAAATTTATATACTGTTGGAATTATACTTGAGTATATTGTTTCTTGGGGACCGATTGCTCTTATCGTTATCTTCCAACCAGAAATACGTAATGTCTTAGAGCAAATAGGTAGAACTCAACTACTTGGAAGACATAAAGTATTGACAGTAGATGAAAGAGAAAAAGTTGTTTATGAATTAATGACAGCTATTGAACATTTAAAGAAACAAAGAATTGGTGCTTTAATTGTTATTGAAAGAAATATGTCATTACAAGAATATATAACACCAACAACTAAGTTATATGCTGACATTTCAAATCAATTATTAGAAGCTATCTTCTTACCACCAAACCCACTTCATGATGGTGGTGTTATTATCCAAGGTGATAAGATAACTTGTGCTGGTGCCGTATTTAAAACAAGTATGAATCCTAATGTTAATAAAAAGTTAGGTACTCGTCATAGAGCTGCCTTAGGTGTTGCTGAGGAAACAGACGCAATTGCTTTAGTTGTTTCAGAAGAAACAGGAAGAGTAAGTATTGCTTGTGATAATTACTTACATTATAATTTAACATTAGATGAATTTAGATCAATGCTTTTAGAGGAATTAAAACCAAAAGCAGAAGTATTCTATGATGCTGATGAAAGTGAAGGTGAAGAAGATGAATAAGATTTTTAAACCCTTCATTGCGTTATTTAGATTAATTTATCGTATTATTGATAAATTAATTGTTACACCAGTGAGTAGACTTATTTATAAGATTAATGAAATATCAAAAGAGAATTCAGGAAGATTTGAAAAAATCTTAAATAGACCAAATGTTTTGATATATCTATCTCTTATATTTGCAGTAGTGTTATTCTTACTTGTTGATTCACAAGTAATCAACTTAACAGAAAATAATGCTGAAATATTAAGAGATCAAAAAGTTAATGTAATTTATAATGAAGAAGCTTATGTAATTGAAGGTGTTCCACAAACAGTTGATATAACTTTAATTGGAAGTAAATCAACTATCTATATTGCAACTCAATTAGGTGATCATGAAGTAGAACTTGATTTATCAAAATATGGAGTTGGAACATACAAAGTAGATTTAAAATATAACCACTCAGTTACAAATGTTGATTATAAATTAGATCCAACAACTGTCACAGTAAAAATTAGTGAAAAAGTATCACAAACAAAAACACTTCATTATGATTTACTAAATGAAGATAAATTAGATAGTAAACTAAGCATTTCAAATGTAGTATTAGATACTAACGAGGTAGTAGTTAAATCATCACAAGAAATATTAGATAAAGTTGCTGTTGTAAAAGCTTTAGTTGATGCATCACTTATCGATTTAAAAGAATCTGGTGAAGCAACACTAGAAAACGTTGCCTTAGTTGCTTATGATGCTCAAGGGCAAAAAGTTGATAATATTGAAATTGTACCATCTAAGGTTAGTGTTAAAGTTACAATAGATTCATATCATGCAACAAAAGCTGTTAAAGTTATAACTAGTGGTGAGATGAATAATGGTAAAGCGATTGGCTCTGCTATATCTTCTGTTAAAGAAGTTGAAGTATATGGTGATAAAGATGTAGTAGATAAGATTAATTATATTGAAGCACCAGTATCAATTAATAACTTAGAAAGTGATAAAACATTCGCTGTTACTTTAACAAAACCAAGTGGAGTAAGATACTTAAGTGAAACAAGTACTCAAGTAAGCGTTACAGTGGATGAAGCAAGACAAAGAACAATAACTGGTGTTCCTGTATTACATACTAACTTGGGTGAAAATTTATCTCCTGGTGCAATCCAAGAAGATAAATTCATAGATGTTATCATCACAGGTGTAGAATCAGTAATAAATGACGATGAAGTTGTTAAAGGAATTACTGCAACTGTTGACTTATCTAACTTGAAAGTTGGTACTCATACAGTTCCAGTTACTGTAACAAGTCAATCAGAATTAGTTGCTGTTCAACCAGTTAAAACAGAAATTACAGTTGTTATTTCTCAAAAGAGATCTTAGTTAACGCAACAAAGGTAGAAAAAACTACCTTTGTTTTTTAATTTTTGCTATACTTATAATAGGTTGGTGATACCATGAAGAAAAATGGATTTACTTTAGTTGAAGTTTTAGCTATCTTAATTGTCTTAGGTTTTCTAGTTGCTTTAACTATTCCAGCATATTTAACTGTATTAAAAAGTGTTAAAAGAGATAATTATCAATCTAAGGTAAGAGAAATTGAGGTTGCAGCTAAAAAGTATGGAGAATCTGTTAAGGATGATGTTAAAAGTGTTGGAAATGCCTGCTATAGAATTACTGTTGAAAGATTAATTCAACTTGGTGAGTTAACTTCTGATGATGATAAAGAAGATGTAATTTATAATGCAACAGATAATACTCCATTATTGGGAGAAATAAGAGTTTGCTATGATGAAAAAAATTTTGATATTGAAGCTTATTATACAGTAGAATTTGATTCTTCTAGTCTTTATCATAAAGGAGATAAAGTAACAATCGGCAATACAATATATGAATGTTTACATGATTATACTGGAGAAAAATCTGGTGGAATAGAAGGATCTTATAAAGAAGATAATAAAACATTGTCATATTTTAAAGAATTATGGAATTAAAACGAGTATTTCTCGTTTTTTTTTATAATTTATGATAAAATTATAATAGGTGAAACTATGAAAAAAGTAATTATGCTTATATTAGATGGTTTTGGTATTAACGAAAGTGAATATGGAAATGCCATTAAACAGACTAGTATGGATTGTTATAATGAATTATTTAATGAATATCCGCATGCTATTTTAGAAGCAAGTGGAGAAGATGTAGGTTTACCAGATGGTCAATTTGGTAATTCTGAAGTAGGTCATTTAACAATTGGAGCTGGTAAAGTATTAAAACATGATATAACTTTATGTAATGAAGTACTAGGTAGTACTTTAATTGAGCATGATGAAAAAATGATTCAGTTTTTAAATACTATTAAACAAAATAAAGGTTCATTACATTTAATGGGTTTAGTATCTGATGGTGGAGTTCATTCAGATATCAAATATATGAAAAATTTAATGAATCATTTAAAAGCTATGGGAGTAAGAAAAGTTTATTTCCATGCTATAACTGATGGACGTGACACAGGTGTTAAAACATCAATTAATTATTTAAAAGATTTAGAGAACACGATGAAAGAAGTTGGAATAGGTTCTATTTCAAGTATCTGTGGTAGATACTATGCAATGGATAGAGACAATAAATGGGAAAGAACAAAAGTCTATACAGATATGCTTTTACAAGGAAAAGGTTTAAAAGTAAAATCTTTTGATAAAGCAATTGAAGCTTGTTATAAAAGAGATATAACAGATGAATTCTTAATTCCAATCTTACTAGATGAAAAAGCAATTATAAATGATAATGATGGACTTCTTTGGTTAAACTTTAGAGGAGACCGTGCAAGACAAATATTAAATGCCTTAGCAGATGAAAGCTTTGATGGATACCGTATAAAGAAACCTAAGAACTTTAATGTTTTAACATTAGTAGATGTTCCAAATACAAACGGATTAGACCACTTACTTGAAAATGAACAAGAAGTTTATTCTTTAGGTAATTATCTATCTGATTTAGGAATGAGGCAAGCAAGAATTGCTGAAACAGAAAAATACGCACATGTAACTTTCTTCTTTAATGGAGGAGGAGAAACTAAATTAAAAGGCTGTGATAACTTCTTAGTTCCATCTCCGCGTGTATCTACATATGATAAAACACCAGAGATGAGCATTCGTGAAGTAACAAAACAAGCAGTTAAATGTTTAGAAAAAGATTATGATTTTATCCTTGTTAATTTTGCTAATCCAGATATGTTAGGACATACCGGTAATATTGAAGCAACAAAAGAGGGATTAAAAGTTGTAGATGAATGTTTAAATGAAATAATTGAAGCGGTTGATAATAACTTCTATAAACTTATTGTTACAGCTGATCATGGTAACTGTGATGAAATGTTAAATGAATCTGGGGAAATAATCACAACACATTCAGTTAACCCCGTACCTTTCATTATACGTGATAAACATGTTAACTTAAAACATAAAGGTACAATTGCAAGTATTGCTCCAACTATCTTAAAGTATATGGATATCGCAATACCAAAAGAGATGAAAGAAACAAAAACTTTATTTGTTGAAGAAGATTAAAAGGGTGATATTATGAAGTTTGATACAAGCATTTTAAGAGAAGCAGATATAAGAGGAATTTATCCTGATCAAATTGATGGTGATTTTGCTATGCGTTTAGGTAAAGTTTTTGGTACTTTCGTGCGCAATAAAAAAGTATCTTACGTTGTTGTTGGTCATGATAATCGTTTTGGTGGACCAAACTTAACTAAACAACTAATTGAAGGACTACTTTCCACTGGTATAAGTGTAATGTATATTGGTTTAGTAACAACTCCAATGTTTAACTATGCTTCAAGAAAGCTAGGACTAGAATATGGAATAATGGTTACAGCGAGCCATAATCCAAAAGATGATAATGGATTTAAATTATTTGGTAAAAACTATCAACATTGTGATTATGATGAACTTGATGCAATATACGAGGCTTTAAAAAACGAATACTATAAATTGAGATTAGGTAAAGGTAAAATTGAATATATTGATGTAACTGATTCATATGCTGAGTATTTAGCTTCTGCAATTAATGTGGGTAATAGACCATTAAGAGCAGTTGTTGACTGTGGTAATGGTACAGCATCAACAATAATTAGAAAAGTATATGAAAAGTTTCCTTTTGAAACAATTTTCCTATACAGTGATTCTAACCCAAATTTTCCAAATCATCATCCGGATCCAAATGTCAAAGCTAATTTAGAAGATTTATGCAAAGCGGTTAAACATAATCGAGCAGACTTAGGTCTTGCTTATGATGGAGATGCTGACAGATGTGGTTTTGTTGATAATAAAGGAAATATTATAGAAGCAGATATGCTTATGGCTATTATGTGTAAGGACATAATTAAAGAAAGTAAAAATAAAACAGTATTAATAGATGTTAAATGTTCAAAAGCATTAGAAGATGTAATAACAGAAAGTGGTGGTAAGATTTTAGTTGAAACACCATCTTCTGCTCGTCAAGAAAGAATTATGAATGAACAACATATTGCTTTTGGTGGAGGATATTCAAACCATATCTTCTTTGCCGATCGTCACCCAGGTTATGATGATGGTATATATGTGGGTCTTCGTGTACAAGAAATGCTTTCAAATACTGATAAAACATTAAATCAATTAGCATCATCTCTACCACGTTACTACAACACAGAAGAAATTAAAGTTAAAGCAACTGATGAAACTAAATTCAAAATTGTTGAAAGTATAAAAGGCTATTGTGATAGCCATAATTACAAATATTCAACAATTGACGGAATTAAAGCCTATAAAGATAATGGCTGGGCTTTAGTTAGAGCAAGTAACACTGGTCCTAACTTAACTTTAAGATTTGAAGCTGACTCAGAGTCTAATTTAAAGAAAATACAAAAAGAATTCACAGACGTTATTGGAATATTAAAAAAATAAGCTTTAAGCTTATTTTTTATTTGTTTTAAAAAGGTCTGATATTTCTACACCTAAGGCATCAGCAATTCTTCCTAAGTATGCAATTGTTATGTGTTTATTCCGTGATTCATTTTCAACATCACATATATATTCTCTTGAGATATTAGTTAAATCAGCTAAGTCTTGTTGAGTTAGATTTTTTTCTTTTCTCAGTTTTCTAATATTCCTTCTAATAACAGTATAATAATATTCATCTGTATGAATAATTATCTCTTCTTTTATCTTTAGTCCAATCATTCCTTCAGCCCATTCTAACAGATTTTAAAAATCTGTAATATATAACTATATTTTTATATAGAAAATTTGCAATTTATATAGCCCAGTAGCCACATATATGTTATAATTAATTAAGAATAGGGAAGGATAAAAAAGGGGAATTCCGTAAAAAGTAGGGAGAAGTTGTCTATGAAGGTAATACCAGATATAAGAAAAGAGAAATTAGAAGACGCACAAGAGATTTTAAAAAACGAAGGAATAAAATATAAGGAAGATGAAGAAAAAGAATTCAGCCTAAAAGTAAGACGAGGAAGAGTAATAAGAACCGAGCCTGAAATAGGAGAAAAAGTAAAGAAAAATGAAGAGGTAACGATATTCGTATCAAGATTATGGTTGTTACCTATTTTCTTCATACTATTAATTGGTATTCTTTTAATGTTTGTAGGTCTTGGAGTCTCTAGTATATATACAAGTAATAAACCAGTAATAGCAAGAAAAGGAAAAAACTGGGTAAAAGAAGATATAGTGTATGTCACAAAAGATGTAGATATAGATAGACTAAATGTATATGAATACTGCCTAAGTACAAAGAAAAGTACAAGAAAATGTGTTTGGAAAGAAACAAAGACAAAAAACATGGTAGTATCAGAAACAGGAGTATACTATGTAACATTTAGAGGAGTATATAAAGACGGAAGTAAAAGTGCAAAGTCCAATACAGTAACAGTATTTGTAGATAATGATGCACCAGTAGTAAAAAGAATAGATTCAGAAGAGAAAGCAACATCTCTACATTTTGTAGTGTCAGCAAGTGATAAAGGATCAGGAATAAATAAATATTATTATAAAACTAAAGATGGAGAATGGAAAGAAGTAGGAAAAGACTTTACTATTAAAGGATTAGACCCAGATACTGAGTATGATATAACTGTAAGAGTAGAAGACAAAGCAGGAAATATCTATGAAGTAGAATTTAAATCAAAAACTTTAAAACCAGAAGAAGATCCAGATTATAATAATAATTCAAACAATAATGGAAACAATTCGAATAATAACTCAAATAATGGAGACAATAATTCAAATAACAATGGTAATAATGGTGTAGATAATAACAACGGAAATAACGGCAATAACAACAACGGAGATAATTCAAACAATAATAACAATAACAACAACAATAATAATGAAAATAATAACCAAGGTGGAGAAAACGAGAGTAATAATAATCAACCAGGATCAGGAAACCAAGGTGGAAACGGCGAAGATAACTCAGGAAATAATCAAGGAGGAAACACATCTACTACAACTACTACGACTAGTAAAACTACGACTAGTACAACAAAAAACGCAAACTCAACAACAAGCTCGACTACTGTACGTACAACAAGTAGTACAAGTACAACATCAAAGACAACATCAACTACTTCTAGTACTACAGTAAAAACAACAAGTAGCACAACTACTAAAACTACTAGTTCAACAACAAGTAGTACAACAAAAACAACAAGTTCAACAACAAGCTCAACAACTAGTAGTACAACAAGTAGTACAAGTACAACTACAGAATCTGAAGATAAAGATCCAGAGCCAGAACTAGAAATACCAACAATAGATTTAGAAGATTTACCTTCTATGTTTGAGTATGGAAGTGATTATAAACTACCAAGTCATTATACATTTGGACCAAGTGGTGGAGAAGTTTATTGTGCAATCGATTATGATTGGTCAGTAAACTACACAACAACATCTGAATTGCCTGTTGGAGAATATACAGTAACATGTAAGGCAGTAAGTGCAGTTGGACCAGTAGCTACAACAGAAAAGCAAATAAGAGTAACAGTACCAGATGGAGAAAATGAAGAATGGGATGGATGGATAAGATTAAATCTATATTATCCAGCAGGCTCAACAAATAGGCAATGGAGAATAGGTAGAGTTGATGAGATCCGTGACGGAGAAGAAGATACAGGATGGAAAGATTATACAGGACCAATCTTAGTTCGAATCAGTGATGTTTCTAATATTTATACAAGATATGAATTAAATGGAGAAGAATACGTAGATTCATTAGATGGAAGTCTTGTAGTAGATATTGAACCAGAGAAATTTGTAGCATCTGAAGGAGAAACAATAAAAGTAAATATATACTATACACTAGATGCAAAAACAAGAGAGTATCGTATTAACGGTGGAGAATGGCAAGAATATACAGGCGAATTCTATGTTGTAGGAAATACATTAATAGAAGCAAGAACAACAAGAGATGAAGATGTATACGATTCAGAGGGAAATTATATATTAACAAGAACTATAAGTGCAAATGATCAAGCATATATCTCACAAAAAGAAGAAGTATATGATTTTGGAACTGTAGAGATAAGTATAATACCAGATGAAACACGTCTAAGAGGAAATGCGAAAACTACAGTAAATATTTATTACGCAGAAGATGCCGAAGAAAAATATTATAAAATTGACAATGGGGCATGGAAAGAATACGCTGGACCATTCACAGTAGGAAAAAATACTACAATCTATGCTAAAGCAGCAGCAACAAGAACAATCACTTTAGAAAATGGAATAGAAAAAATTGGAAAAGCAGAAGGAAAAACACAAAGAACAGTTGGAGAAATTAAGAATACAACTGGTGATGAAGATGAAGAAGAGACAAGATATACAGTTGATGTATATGGAAGAACGCCAATAGATAATACTGAGACATCACAAACATATGTAAGTGTAGAACGTGGTATAGTTAGCCTAGAATATAGCATAAATGGTGGAGAATGGATATTAACTGATATAAAAAGATCAGGAAACCATGAATTAATAGAAGTAGCAGAAAATACATTAGTAACAGTAAAAGCAACTTATAAAGATGAAAATAATTCATACTACAATGCTTATGATAGCTTATATGTATCAGAGAATAAAAACTCATTAAGAGTTAATATTTCAACATCAAAGAAAGAACTGGGCTCAAAAGATACTGCAAATATAAGAATAAGTACAAACTATCCAGCAGAAACTTTAGAGTATAGAGTTAATGGTGGAGAATGGCAAAAATACGAAGGAGTATTTAAAGTAACAAAGAATACATTAATTGAAGCAAGAGCAACAAAGACAAATACAGATGGAACAACTCAAGAAACATTTGCAAGTTTATATATAGATAATATAGATTTAGAAATAGTAATAAATTCAAATGTAGATAGAGTTGTAAAGGGAAGAAAAGCAACAATAACATTAAACACAAACTTCAGTAGTGCAAAAATGTATTACAGTTTAGATAATGAAAACTATGAAACATATACTGGAGCCTTCGAAGTTGAAGGTGGTTCAACTGTTTATGCGTATGCAGAATCAGAAAATACAGATGGAACAAAAGAATATGCATATGATACAAAAACAATTGGAATAGTAGAAGTACAAGATAAGTTAGCTGGACCAGTGATTACACAAAATCCAACAAACTTAACTGAAGTAACTTATGTAACAGTTACTCCACAACAAGAAGCATCAGCAGTTTACTATAGTATCAATGGAAGTAAATATCAAACATATGAAGGACCTATAGAAATAACAACGAACTCTGTAGTAAGTGCATATTACATAAGAAAAAGTGATGGAAAACAATCACAAACATCTTACTATCAAGTACAAAATATAAAAGTACCAAATAAACCATATGTAAGAATAGATGCAGAACCAAATAGATTCTTAAGTGAAATAGTGCCAATGGTTAAAGTAACAATTAGTGGAAGTGACTATGATAGATTAGAATATTCATTTGATAATATTGTATATACACCATACACTGAACCATTAATAATTACACAAAGTCAAACTGTATATGCAAAAGGAACAAATTCAGTTGGAGAAACAATAGAAAAATTAACAGTTACAACAGCAACTGCACCAACACCAGTTGAAAAACTTGATGTTAAAATTACTGCAACACCAGCAGAAGAAGATGTTAAAGACATAATAGATAAAGTAGAAGTAAGTATTTATTATGATGAAAAATCAACATCAAGATATTATCAAATAGGAAATGGAGCATTACAAGAATATACAGAGCCATTTGAACTTACTGAAAATAAAACAATAAAAGCATATGCTATTAGTGAAAATGGACAAGGAACTGATGAATTACAAGTTAATTATTTAACAACAGGAATAGCAAATCCAGTAATTAAAGTTAGTCCAAAAGAACCAGCATCATATGTAAGGGTAGAAATAGATTATGCACCTACAGCAAGTGTAAAAAAATATAAACTTAATAATGGTGAATGGTTAGATTATAATGGACCATTTGATGTAATAATAAATGATACATTAATAACAGCATATAATGAAGATATTCTAGGACATCATGAAGAAAGTACATATTTAGTAGAAAATATCATACCATATGAAGATTTAACTATACTAGATGATGGAATGTACTATTTAATTACTCTAAATTATCCACCAACTTCAAAAGCTGAAGATAGAGAATATAAATGGAAGAAAAATGGAGTATGGAAAAAATATGACGAACATGGGTTTATATTAATAAAACCAGAATATGCTGATTTAGTAACTGAAGATGGAGTAAAAATAACAATAAATGGTAAAGAAGTAACATTAAAAGACCATTATTATATACTAGATGTACCATTAAGTGAATTAGCAGAAAATATCTTCATGAGATGGGATTTAACACCGCCAAGTACACCAACATTCATAGTAAGTAAAACTACATGGGCACAAAAAGTAACAGTAGGTATTAACTATGATAAAACTAGTACTAAAAAACTATATAAATTAGTTTATGAAGATGAAACAGAAACAGAATGGTTAGAATATACAAAACCAATAGAAATAGATAAAAACAATGTTACTATACTTGCTAAATCGCAAAATGAATTAGATATATGGAGTAATATTGGATCTAAGCAAATAACTAATATTGATTTAGATAAACCAGTTATAGAAGAAGTAGTGGCAACAAAAACTGGATCAAGTGGATTTACAGTAAAAGTAACTGCATCAGATGAAACAAGTAATATAGACACTTACCATTATTCAATCGATGGCAAGACATTTACTTCAAGTAAAAATAATGAATATTCATTTACTGGATTAAAACCAAATAAAAAATATAATGTATTTATTCAAGTAAAAGATGAAGCAGAAAATGTGTCTGAAATTTATAAAATGGAAGTATCAACAGCAAGTGTCGGAGAAATAACATTTGCACTTAATACAGCCAACTGGGCAGTCTCTAAAAAGTTAACTATAAACTACCCAAAAGATGAATATGAAGGATTCAAATATAAATGCAGTGTTAATTTAGGTGAGACTTGGTTTGATTATGAAAAAGAGTTAGATATAACAGAACTAGATACAAATGTTATAGCTATAGTAGAAGATATAGATGGAGAAGTTTTATCATCAGCAAGCTTTACAGTACATAAAATTGATCCAACAGAACCAACAATAAGCCTAGATGGATTACCAGAACAAGTATCAAGTGATAAGGAATATAATTTGCCAACAAGTTATACTGATGGTCCAAGTGGATCCAGCATAGAATGTACAATGCCTGGATATGATGAAAATTATAAAAATTCAAATGAATTACCTTTAGGTAAAAATACATTAACATGTACAATTACAACAGGAGCAGGATTAACTGCAAGTACAGAAAAAGAAGTAGAAGTAATAGCAGCAACAATTAAGGGTGATAGCATAATTGACATCTTAAATAACAAAGATGACTTTAAAAATGGTTACTATTACTTTGAAATTAATAATACAGAAGAAATCTACTCAGTGCACATGTATGTATTAGATGGTGATCAAATTATAGATAAAAATACTCAATATGGTAGCTTTAGCGATGTAGGATCTGCAAGCAGAGATGCCCAAAACATGGTAATTGTAAAAGTAAATGGAAATTACACAGTAGAAGAGGGAGTAACGGTAGGTCCAATCTATAATAACTATGGAGGACCAAAAGGGTTCATGTTATACGTAACAGGAAAGTTAACAAATAATGGAACAATAGATAATTCTCACGGAGCAAAAGCAGTTGGTCAAAATGTATACTTATGGAAAAACGCGAACCCAGAGGATGATCAAGAAGAATATGAATATGTACCAAAAGCAGGAGCAACCGGAGGCACAAGGCCAGGAAGTTATTCTGCTGGAAACACAGGCGGAACAGGAACAGGACGCCAAACTGGCGGTGGAGGATCTGGCGCCAAAGGAAACACCGGAGGAACGGCAGGTCTTGGAGGAACAGGAACAAGCTATTCTGGCGGGCCAGGTGGAGGCGGTGTCTCTGTTGGTACAGGAGGTACACAAACTTCAGGTGGCGGAGGAGCCAATGGAGGAGCCGGAGGAAACGCTGCGACAGGAAGTTCCGGTGGAGGAGCCGGAAATCCAGGTGGAACGGGAACTGCAAGTGGCGGTGCTGGAACAGGCGGTCTTCTAATTATATATGCGAATGAATATGAAAATAAAGGAACAATTAGTGCAAACGGAACATCTGGAGGAAATGCTGCAACAGGAGGAGGCTCATCTGGTGGAGGCTCAATCAATATATTTGCAAACAATAATACAGTAACGGCTCAAGAACATGCCACAGTAGCAACAGCAACTAGATATAGTAATATCCTTGGAAAAAATTCTCAAACTGGAGGTACTGCAGCAGGAACAACAACTAAAGGTGGAGCAGGTGGAGCCGGAACAATTAACATAGGAGAAATCCGAAATGGAACTTACTATGATTTAAAGAAAGTAATAGATCAAGATAGAGAAAAATACAAAGAATCAGTTTCAATAAAAGGAGAAAGTATAATAGATATTCTGAATAAGAATAATTTAAAAGAAGGATATTATTACTTTAAAGTTATAGATGAGGAAAATGATATAGATGAAACTTATCCAGTACATTTAATTGTTGAAGAAGGAAATCAAACAATAACAGAATCCACAACATATGGAAGTTTAAGTGATGTAGCAACTTCAAGTGATTATGCCCAAAACATGGTAATTGTAAAAGTAAATGGAAATTACACAGTAGAAGAGGGAGTAACGGTAGGTCCAATCTATAATAACTATGGAGGACCAAAAGGGTTCATGTTATACGTAACAGGAAAGTTAACAAATAATGGAACAATAGATAATTCTCACGGAGCAAAAGCAGTTGGTCAAAATGTATACTTATGGAAAAACGCGAACCCAGAGGATGATCAAGAAGAATATGAATATGTACCGGCCAAAGGCGGAGCTGGAGGAGCAGCAGCGGGAACAAATAGCGCAGGTATAGCGGGAACAGCAGGAACAGCAGGAACACGTCAAACTGGAGGTGGAGGCTCTGGTGGGGCACATGGCTATGGACCAAGCGGAGCAGGAACGGCAGGAACGTCATATTCAGGAGGAACCGGAGGCGGTGGAAATCAAGGCGGTGCAAACGGAATCGCTAATGGAGGATCCGGTGGAAAAGGCTCTACTGGTGGAGGAGCTGGAAATCCAGGAGGCGCAGCCGGCACTAGCTATTCAGGCAACACAGCAGGCGGAAATGGAACAGGTGGTCTTCTAATTATTTATGCAAATGAATATGATAATACTAACGGAAAAATAACAGCAAATGGAAAATCTGGAGGAACTTCAAGTGCTGGAGGCGGAGGCTCATCAGGCGGAGGCAGCATTAATGTATTCTACACCAATGTGATAAGTAAAGGAGTAACATCCAATGTAACTGCTAACGGTGGAGCAGCAGTAGGTTCATCAAAAAAAGGTGGAACCGGAGGAAAAGGTACAATAACATATACCCAAATAAATCTAACTTCAACTCCAACAGTTTCAAATAAAGCACCACAAGCCGTAATAAAACTTCCAAATCCAAAAATTAACATTTCAACAACTGACTTATCTAAAGAAAAAACTATAGCAATTGAATATCCTACTGGATATACAAATGAATATAGTTTAGATTTAGGAGAAACATGGAATACATATTCAGAAGAAATAACTATTGATAAACCAACAACAGTAATTGCAAGAACAATCAATCATGATGGAGAAGTTGTATCATCATCAAGTATGACTATTACAAAGATAGGTGATACAACACCATCTACTACTCTTGATTTAGAAGATGAATATGTTGAAGGTACAGATGTTAATATACTAAGTGAAGATATAACTGAATGTCATATTGGTGATACAACTATCACAAATATAAGTGAAATTCCAGTTGGAACTCATGAAATAGTATGTACATTAACTAATGAAGAAGAAAATGTTTCAACAGTTTCTAAAAATGTTATAATAAAAGAGAAAGCTGTAGATGCTTCAGAAACAACAGAAACTATTGCAACTGAAGAAACAGTTGAGATAGAAAACCAAGAACAAGAAAATATAACTTCGGAGGTAGAAGAAAATGAATAAAATAAAAAATATAAATAAAAAAGCATTTGGAATATTAGCACTAATAATAATAGTAGCAATAGGTTCTATAATTGTATTTAATGTCACATTCTCAGCAGGAGGAGTTAACACTTTCTATGATGTAGAATTAAAAGATACAACTGTAGGTGATGTAACAATAACTGATGTAGAAATGAATGCAGAAAATGGAATAACAAAATATACAGCAACAGTAAAAGCAAGTGCTAATACTGAAGTAAAATATATTAATATCAAAGTATTAGATAAAGATAATAAAGAACTTGTAACTTTAATAGGTTATGTAGGGTCTACATTATCAAAAAATGAAACAAAAGAAATAGAAGCTAGCACTGATGCTGATTTAGACAACATCAATTCTATTGAATACGAAGTTATAAACTAAAATAAAAATATCACTTCAATGAAGTGATATTTTTTTGTTT
>JAFLUY010000012.1 GCA_022508565.1 Erysipelotrichales bacterium
AAATCTCTTGTGCGTCTTCTAATTTCTCTTTTCTTATATCTGGTATTACCTTCATGTTTATTGTCTCCTTTTTGATTGTTCACTACTCCTGTATTTTTACCTATTTATAAGATAACATACCCCCCCCCGTTTTGCAAGTTTCTATTGTCGAAAAATCAAGAAATTGAAAATTTTTGAAAACAAAAAAAACAGTTAAAAACTGTTTTTTAATCATCTTCAAAGAAATCATCAAAGAACGCATCATTAGATGTTTGATTTATAACCGTATTATTTGGTTGATTATTCATCTCTTGATTTGTTATTTGAGGTCTTGTATCAATTATTTCTGGTTGTTTTATTTCAACACTTTGAACTGATGGTTCCGTTTGTTTTTCAACTTCAACTTTTTCTTCAGTTACAGCATTGTTTTCAACTTCTTCCTCTACTTGAGGCACAATAATTGGAGATTTTGGTATATTAGGTACTTCTGTACTAATATCTATTGGATTTTCAATCATTACACTTGGTTCGTGTGAAGTTTCTTCATGTTTTTTTAAAAGATCAGCAAAATTTTCTATTTGTGTTGAGTCTTCTTTCTTAGGTTCCTCTTTAACATCTTCAATTACTGGTGCAGTAATTGGGGTTGTTTCAATTGGAGGATTTTCAACATCAGTTTTAATAATATCTTTATCGTTAAAAGTATTTTCAGTAACTGATGGTTCTAAATTAAATGGATTAAAACCAATATCTGAAACAGGTTCAGCTTTTACTTCTTGAACAGTTGATGAATTATCAACTTTAACAACTGGTTCGTCACTTGACTCTTTAGTTTCATTAGTACCTAAAATATCACTTGAAGTTTCAATTGGTGTTTTAGGTAATGTTTGTTCCTCTGTATTTGGTTTTGCATCCGTATTTTCTTGAGTTTTTCCACCATTTTTCTTTGCCTCTTCTTCGGCCTTTTCTTGTGCTTCAAGTTCAGCAATCTTAGCATCAATTCTCTTAACTAAATCATCAACATCAAATGATGGTAATTTAGGTTTAACTGGTTGCTGTGCAGGATTAATACTTGGATTAATTCCTGGGTTGATGCTAGCATTTTGATTAGCTTGTTGTTCTGCTGCTTTTTGAGCATTTCTTGCGGCCATAAACTCTTCAAATGTTGGTATTTTGGGTGGTGTACCCATACCACCAAATCCACTACTTGCAAGGGCACCAAAATTTGGAGCACCTCCACCAAATGGGTTTGCAGGGTTTTTATCATCAATTCCCATTTTACTACGTTTGCGAACTTTAACAAATTCTAAAACATCGAACAACTGAATTTCTTTTTTCTCTCTTGTCATTAGCTCTGCTTTAGGATATTTAGTACCCCAGTCAACTGTGTAAGCTTGTACTAATTGAGTTTTAAATGGATGTTGACGACTTCTTAAAATGATAACCTCATTCATTTTCATCTTTTGTAAATCAGATACCGTTACTAATGGACGGGATTCTGTTTTATCTTCTTTTTTACTCTTAACTTCACCGCATAGTTTAGAAATCTCTTCTAAGGCTGCTAATTCAGTTGTTAAGATATAAATTAAGTTACCACAGTTTGAACGAATAGTTTCTGCATCTTCTTTTCCATAAACTTCATTTAATTGAGCAAAGTTTTGAATAATAAATGTAAATCTAATTAGTCTTGAACGAGCAGCAGTAACCATTGTTGTAACGTCTTTTAAAGCTGGCATATTTGCAAACTCATCAAGAATAAAGTTTGTTCTAACTGGTAGTTTTCCGCCATTTTCTTGAGCAACAGATATTAATGTTTCGTAACATTGCTTAATGAATATTGTTGCTAAGGCATGATATGTCGTTTTTTCATCGTGAATAATCATAAATACTGCTGTTTTTTCACGACCTATATCACGCATGTTAAAGTCTGAATATGAAAGCATCTCTGATAGATTTTCACGAGATGAGAAAATACGTATCTTTTGACGGAATGTTGAAAGAATACCACCTTTTGTTTCAGTTGGTGAATTAATAGTGTTACTTGCAAAAGTATAAGCACTTGATTGTTCACCTTTCATTTTAAAGTATTCTTGAATATAAGTAGATCCTGCACCGAATTTTTCTTCTCCAACCGTTGTCATATAACCAATTGAATTGATATTAACTTCTTCTTCTTTTGCATCTTCAAGTAATCCTAATGTACATCCTGCAAAGTAGTCTGATGAAGAGTTTTGCCAGAATGGGTCACTTGGAGCTGTTTTATCCTTAACAATGTTATTAGCAACGTCATCGATAAGTTCAATTGCTTTATCAACATTACCATCTTTATAAAGTTGATATGGTAAAGTTAATGGATTCCAAGCATTACCCATTTGAGGATCACGGAAGTTAAGAACAATTATCTTATACCCTCTTGCTTTTAAAAGTTCACCATGGTCTTTATAGATTTCACCTTTAGGATCAGTAAATACCATACTTTCACCATGTTTTACTAAACTATATGTTAGTGGGTCAACAACAGCACTAGTTTTACCAGACCCAGTAACTCCGATAACAAGTGTATGATATTCTGAATCATCAACCCACATGTTTTTTCCATCATTAATTAAAACAATTCCACCAGTTGCAGCTGTTTCATCTTTTACGCCTACTCTAAATACTTTGTAGGCTTTTTTCATTTCTTTTTCTTTTAACCATCTTGAGTATCCTTTTTCTTCCTTTTGTCCTATTTCTAAACCAATTCCGCCTTTTCTTTCAAAAATTGAAGAGGACACACTAAAGAATATTGCAATAATAACTGCAAAGAATACTAATAAAGTTCCTAAAATATATTTTCCTGTAAAAGCTTCAAATGGTGATAATCCATAGAATTCACCATCATTTAAAAGGGTAAAAACGTTAAGAACTGCTATTGCACTAAAGTATAATAAAAATAAGCAAAAAACACTAAAAATTGCTAAATCTTTGCCTGAAACTTTTAATTTCATAGTAGCCCTTCCCTTCTTCTTTTAATATTATAACCTAATTAGTCACTTTTTTCTATATTTTTATTTATTTGCGACACTTATTTTATATGCTACAAACAACCCACCAATAAGTAAAACAAGACCAATTATTGAGAATAATATTTTCCCAATTAAACTATTTCTTTTTCTTTTTTTTGCTTTTTCTATTTCAAGTTGTTCTTTTTCTCTTTCTTGTACTATATAATCTGTTAATTTTTCTTCATCATTTGCTGTTTGTTCTGAATTTTCTTCTTCATCATCGCCAATGATTACCTCATTTTCCTCATCTTCATTAACTGCAGAATTATTGTTATTGTTAGTAGTATTATTTCCAACTATATTAGAAACTTCATCATTATTTAAAGTAACTTTTGTGTGTGTTTCATTATTTTGTAATGTAACTAAGATAGTGACATCAACAATATTAGTTTCTTCATTTATAACAATGTCTGAGGAAACCTTATAATAACCTATTTGATCATCATTTACAACACCATATCGGAAATTATATGGTCCAACCGGAACATTTTCCAAACTTAGTGTAAAGTTTTTATCTTTTTCAAGATAATATTCTTTAGAATATTCAGTTGAGTCTTCTAAATGAACTTCAATCCATTCAATACGTTCAATATCTACATCTTCACTAAATGCTGTTTTAATATTAACTGAACTATAATAATTAATTGCATAAGTATTTGGAATAAAGATAAAAGAAAAAATAATTAATACTAAAAAGCTTAATAATAACTTTTTCATCTACTCAACTCCTTTATATCTTAAGAATATTGTAAAACCACTGTAATTTCCTCTTACAACACCAGTTTTACTACCGGCAGCATGGAACCATTGTCCATTTCCAGCATATATTCCTGTATGGTTATAATTATCACCATCACTTCCCCCTGTTCTTTTTAAACCAATATCACCAGGTTGAAGTTCGGATTCACTAATTTGAATAAAATCAGTACCTATTTTGTTGGAAATAGATGCTGTAGTTAAATATCCTGGGTTGCCACCTAATCCAGTCCATAATGCCCATTGAACAAAACCAGCACAGTCAAGTCCAGAGGTAGGAATTCCCATAAGACCTGCTGCATGTGGGTGTGATCCATAACTATATTTAACTTTAGCAGCAACAGCTGAAGCGGCTGCAGCTATGATTTTTTGTCTAGCACCACTTAAATTTTCAAAGCCACTAATTTCTCCGATTATTTGGCCAGTTACTTCTTGATCTTCATTATCGAAGAAAAATTCATTAACACCATCTTCTTCAAGTTCAGCTACTTCATCACTGTCGGATTCAACTACATCTAAAAATCCACCTAACACTGGTGCAAATATACCCATAAAAATCGCTGATAAGAAGAAAAGTAAAGCTGCTACCGGAATTATGACTTTCATTGCCTTTTTCTTAGCATAACTTTTTGTTTTTTCAACATCTTTTAAGGCATTTTTACCAGATTCTATTGTACCGCCTATATCACCATTTTTAGCATTACCAACAGTATCTAATACATCATTAACTCCATCAGCTAGACCAGCTTCATCAAGTTCTTTTGATACTTCTTCAACTCCTGGTACTTTATCTAGAGAATCAGATACAACACCTAGAGTTTTATCAACTGGTTTAAAATTAGCTACATCTTTATCTCTACCAATTGATTGTCCACCAGTAAAGTATGCTGCTGCTCCTCTACCAACGGCTTTTAAAGTCTTTTTAGTACTTGAATCTTCAACATTACCATCTTCATCAATCTGTTTACCATCGCCAACCTTATCTCCTGGTTTTGGTTCACTTTCTTGAGATTCATTAAAACCATTTGGAATACTTTCGTTATTAGACGATTCTCTAGCATCATTTGGATTAAATTGATTATTTTCATTTATTGATTCTGTGTATAGTGCATTATTATTTTCATCAATTTCTGGAGTATTTGTTTTTGGTGCATTATTAAGAGATGGATTTACATTGTTAGTTAATCCATTCGCACTAGGTAAACTAGGACCATTAGTTATATTATTTGTTAACTTACTTGGATCCATAAAAATACTCCTTCCTAATTTAATTCAAATTTTATTCTTTGCCATCAAGACTTATTTTAAAATCCCAAACAGAATTTTCATAAATTGTAAATTTATAACCTTCTGAATCGACAATTTCTATAACGTGTTCATTCTTGTTAACAAGTCGATATTTTTCAACTTGATTATTTATGGTCTTAATTGTATTTATCTTATTTATATATTTTTTATATTCTTCTATGTCATTGTTGAATGATTCTTTTGTTTCGTCAGTTAATAATTCATATGCTTTATCAGCATCCTTAACTTGATACTTTATATAATATGAATAGTATTCATTTAATAAGTCAATTAGTTCAATTGTTACTGGGCTATATTGATTTTCTTCATAAGTATTTTGTATATATTCAACGTCGGTTGGATTTCCTGGCTTATATTCGATACCCAATTTCCTATTGTGGTATATATATAAGAAGCAGCAAAGACCAACGATAATTGTTCCGACAATTAAGAATATTTTATTTTCAACAATAAAATCTTTAAGCTTTTTCATTACACACCTCCTGATAAGTAGATTTATCAATAGGCATTAAACTAAATAATGAAGTATTACCATTCATTGTTATTTGATAGTATTTGTCTCCTATTTTATCGCCTGTGTTACTTGCTATTTCAGTTCCTTCTGTAACAAAAGTATAAACTCCTTTTTTGATACTTTTTAAACACATAACTTTTGATTCATATGATAGTTGCTTATCTGTATCAGTTAAATAATTTTTTAGATTATTTTTTGTAATATTATTTTTATCTTTATAATTTTCATCTAATATTTTTAAGACAGCATCATAGTCTTTCATATTTAAATAAGAATAATATTTAGTTATAGCAGACTTAATTGTGTAATATCTATTTCTATCAATTAATTCATTAGAGTTCTTGGCAGTTATACTTTCATATACGTTTTCTTTTTCGCGTTTTACCGTAATTGCCAAAAGAATAACTAGTGCAAAAATTAAACATGCAATAATCGCCCAAATACTCAAAACTTTTTTTTGTGATTCACTTATATTAAACATATAAAATCCTCCTATAGGCCAAATATGACATAACGTGAATTAACCATACTGCTTGCATTATACATAGCATAAGCCGATTGGTCTTCTGCGTTAGTTGGTGTACAAGATGCTTGTCCCTTTGTTGAACAACTTGGTCCCGAATTACACACTCTAGATACAAAACTTGCTCTTGTACTACTCATGTACTGACTTATATATGGTAAATATTTACATCCCCCTAAACTCCAACTTCCTGGATTATACCAAACTGCACCTATGTAAGCATACTTGCTCATCATTTGTGATACAGTATCATAAGATGAAACAGCATTAGCAAATCCTCTTATTCCTTCAGCAAGAGATGAATATGTACGGCAGGCTTTTACACCAGCTCCATTTGCACACCCAATACCCCAATAATTGTTGGTACTTCCACCAGGACTCATACCTTCTTTTAAACCACGAATTACAACTAATTCTGGATTTACACCATTCTTTATCGACTCATCATATATTAATTCTGCATTAGCAACAAAAACATTTAAGAATGTTGATGAACATGAATTGCTAATACAATAAGCTCTTAATTTAGCAACAAATTCTTCTTTGTTTAAAGATGTTTCATGAACTGAAAAATCTCCCGATGGTACACTAGGACGTGGATTAGATGGGTCAGTTGATTCTAATGGATCTACAGCATGTAAAACGTCATTTCCACCTTTTCTAAGTTCGTAGTGTAAGCATGGAACATCAGTATTACCAGTAGAACCCACTTTACCGATAAGTTGTCCTTTATCAACACTTACTCCGACACTTACACTTGGATCAATACTAGCAAGATGAGCATAAACCGTATAGTCATTATTAGGGTGCGCAATAATTATTGTATTTCCATAACCTTCATTACAAGTGTAATCTCCAACTGTACAGTTATCAACAACGCTTATTACTTCACCACGGTATACTGCTATTACATTAGTTACTCCATCAACACCGGCAATATCAATTCCATAGTGCTCTTCTATTTCGCCAGTTATTGGATTTTCTCTTGTTCCAAATCCTGAAATTACATCAGTACTAGCTGGTTCTCCATCAGCATAAATTACTCCATTACGTTCTTCAGTTTCATCGCTACCAATTGGCCAATAGAAACTTTTTCTAGCTGCCGTTTGCCCTTCTATTACATTATAATCATTTCCATTTATAGGTTGATAAGTAATTTCAAAACCATAGTTTTCTAAAATAGTTAAAATATCTTCAATTATTTCTCTTCTTATTTCAATAGCTGTTCCTTCATAACTATTATAAACATCTTCACCTAATGATTCTAAGGAATTTTCACAAACCTCATTAGTCATACAATCTACACCGGCAGGGTCTAATATATCTTCTTTAAACTTAATTTGTAAATGTGGTTTATTATCAAAGTATTTATTATAACTTAAAAAGTCAAAGTATCTATCCGTATTTAGTTGTGGATCATCATTATAAACATACATTGTTTCTTCATTATATAAGCTATCAAAAGTTTTACATGTGTTATAGTTTTCATCTATTGGATTTCTTCCTAAGAAAAGTGCCATAATTCCTTTTTCAAACCATGGTAATGTTTCATCATATTGAACTTTACTTATGAAATATTGCCAAAAACCTAGGCTATTATTAGATATATGATCTACACATTTTTCTCCTCTTTTTGGTAATGTTAAAACCGAACCTTCATCACATTTAGCATATTTATTACCATCATCAGTTTCAACATAAATTGGATCTCCGTAAATACCATAACAATCAGTTGTATAAGCAATTAAGTTTTGCACTAATGTTTTAATTGTGTCTGTTTCATTTTGAAAATATGTTATAATACTTTCATCATTATAATCAATATCTACTTCTGGATCTTCTAAATCAGTTTCATCTATTGTATAAAGTCCTTTATTCTCACTCGGCTCATATTCACCAATATATTCTTCTCCGGAATCCGAAAACTGAGATGGAGTCATCTCATAAAATACAGTTTCTAATATAATATCATCAACATATTCATACTCAGTTGTCCCAGGTATAAAAATACCTTTTTTCTCATATTTAGCCATTAATCTATAAAATTTTTTATAGAATTTTTCTTGGGCTTTCATTATAGTAAATTCGCAGCTCTCATCTACATTACCTTGTCCATCTTCACAAGATGATTCCCAGAATCCTTTTTTTGTTTCATAGAAACTATCCCAATCGAATTCTGAAAATTTAAATTGGTAAGCAAAAGTTGAAGCTGTATTAAATAAAAATATCATTGCAAAAAAGGTACAAATTCTTATACCTTTATGCAATAACATTCTTAATTTATTTGAGCTTTTTTTCATGTTATTCACCGCCTAGTTCTATAGACCTCCACCAGAACCAAACGAATCTAATTCGTCTTGAGTTAATATAACGTTAATATTCATACGTCGAGATCCACAGATAAATAATGCTTGTCCTTGTGTATATTGTTTAATTGCCTCTTTTTCATTATCATTTAAGTCAACTAGTAATGCTAAATCTTCAACAGCCTGTTTACGAAGCCCCATAATTAAGTAGTATGAAGCATTGTCGAAAATTGCTTTACCATGCATGATAACTCTTTCATCAGCAAAGTCTGTTGGTTGTTGAGTAATAATAATTGTACCAGTGTTGTATTTTCTTGCACGTCTTTGCATTTGTGCTAAATATTCAGCACCTAATTCATTATTGCCTGCAAGCAAGATGTGTGCTTCATCAACCATCATAACTGTATTTTTATTTTTATCTAAACATAATCCCCAAGCATATTTTAAAATGTTAAAGAATAGTGCATTACGTATATTAGCATCACTGTTCATAACTTCTTTGATATTAAATACAATGAAGTCTGTATCAGGATTAACTGTTGTATGACCATTGAAATAATATCTTAATTCATTAACGAATGGTCTTACACGTAGCTCTAATCTTTCCATTACATCTCTTTCACGAGTTGCCTCAGGCATTGATAGAAGTTTTCCTTTAATAGTTGTATAAACATCATCGAATGTTGGATAATTTTCAGGAGTAAAGTTTGCAAAGTTTGTATCAAAATCTATTCCAAAGCGTTTATATGTTTCTTGAACTATTTCTGAAAACATAGCTAGAACATCTTCTTCAATAGAAGGTGTATAGTATTTCATAAATGCTTTTATTGATTGTAAGGCTCTAGTTAAAACTGTATAACCTAAACCTTGTGATAATTCTTCTTCATCAGAGTCAACAATTACTTCAAGTGGATTTATTAAACCAAATGAGCCACCTTTACCTAAATCAACATTTGTTCCGCCATTAGTACGACAAATATGTTCAAGTTCACCTTCAGGATCAATTGCGACAATTTGATAACCATTACGTATATGATTTCTTAAAAGCAACTTAGCTGCAGTTGATTTACCTGAACCAGATGTACCAAGAATAATCATATTAGCATTGTTTCTATTGTGTTCTTTTCTTATTTGATATAAGAATTGGTTGAATAAAACAACTCCACCAGAATTATCTAAACCAAATAGAGTTGATAATCCAGGGTCTTTAATGCTATCAAAAACAAATGGATACATTGCAGCTATTGTTGGAGCTGGAATTGGTATACCAATACGCTCTTCAACATCTTGTTTAGGAAATATTGGAAGCATACTTTTTAATACTTTTTCTTGTTCAAACATCATTGGAATTGCTCTCATATTTAATGATGTTAAGAAGTTTTTAATTTGTAATTTTTTAGAATCAAGTTCATCTTTTGAATCAGCAGTAATCATGATATGTAATTGAAAATCATAAATCTTTGATTGAGTAGCTGCTAACATATTAACGAAATCTTCCATTGATTCATAATCAAGTCTTAATCTTTCTTTTAAGGTATGATCATTTTCTTTTTGATAAGCTTCTTTTAATTCTGCTATTTCTTTATTGATAGTCTTAGTCATTGTTGAAAAAGCAATTGGTATATGTTTAACAACAACTTTTGCACCAGGTATATTAGAAATATTACTTAAGAAACCATAACCTATAGCTTTAGGATATTCTAAAACTGTTAGAATTGTAGCATATTTATCACTTATCATAAACTCATTAATTTTGAAATTAAGTCCTTTTGGAGCAATTTCTGATTTTAAATTCATCTTAGACATCAGTCATCACCGTCCCAAACTCTGTTCTCTTAGAATCATTAAAGAAACTATCGAGTAATACTCTTGCATCATCTTCTGTAATTTGTCTGGCATTTAGTCCAGAGGCAGCAAAACCACCAATTATATTGTGAATTCTTTTTTGAATTCTTTCTTTATTTTTGGCATCATCTTTAAATAATAGATAAAATTCTGTATCAACAGCATTTATTTCTGGGCCAATAAATAAATCTATTTTATTTAAATCTTGCAAAATTAATTTTCTAATTTGTTGAGTTGGTGCATCATTATATTTGATTTCAAGTTCAGATCGATATAGATTAATATCCACAGGTCTATCACAACAAATCAACCAGAATTCATAATCGATTGTATTATAAAAATTTCTTAAAGCAGTTATAGTCATGTTTTGTGTTTCCATGTCTGATATAAAAATATTTTTTGGTTCAATCCTTACACCAGTAACAATTTGATCACCTTCTAAAGCACGCCCAGGTACAGTTATGTATCCTCCTTGCATACTTTTTATAGGTAACCAATCTTCACTATACTTACTTGTTTCACTTTTCACTACTTGCTTCTTCGCCACTTGTCATACACCATCCTTTCCAATAATAGGTTCTTCTTCTGCTAAGATAATGATAAATATTAGCAGTTAGATTCCAAACATTTCTATGATTAGGTACGGGAGCCACCATTGCTGCTGAGATCAAAAGTGGCGTTAATATAATACCTATATCTTGGATTGTTTCAGCGTCAACTATAAACATCATCATTAATGTTATAAACCCGCCAATACCGACTATTATTAAGTCTACTGGTGTAAACAAGCCCAGTATCAACATTGACCTTTTAGAGTTTGCGGGAATCAAATATTGATTCATGTTAACTCCTCCTTTTTATTCTTATTTAGCTTTATCTCCAGATGAAGATCCTGAATCTCCACTTCCACCACTGCTAGATTGTGATGAGAAACTACTAGCTGAATCTTGTTGTTGTTGTTTTAATGCGCTAGTCATTGTTCTAGTATCAGTTAATTGAGTGATAATATCGTTCATTGCTTTGATATCAGCACCAGATAATTGTGGATCTAAATTTCCATTTGCATCTTTGTGAGATGCTTTTGTAAGTAAAGATTGGATAGTATCTTTCATATCCACACCATTTTTATCAATTAAATCCATTGGAGATTTTTGCATTTGCTCTAATGCTTTATTTAAAGCATTAATTGTATATTGTTGACCAGCAGGTGTACCCATTAGTACGCTAGCAACTTTATCATTTCTTTGAGACTTAGCTTGATCAATTAACTTCTTAGCTTGATCATATTTGTTAAATGCTTCTTTGTTCTTTTGGAATTCTTCAAATTGTTTATTATAAGATTCCATAGCTCGATCATAAGCATCTTTATTTGCATAATTACCAATTTTTGGTCGTTGTACATTGAATGTGCCTGGGTCAGTACGAACTGTTGATGTATTAACAATTTTTTGTAAGTCTTCAATTTGTGTAGTTAAATCTTTAGTTTTATCTTTAGTAGTATCCTTAAGATTTTTAAGTACATTGATAATTGAAGTTAATGACTCATCAGTTTGATTATTGGCAGCACTGTCAGTATAAATAATATTTTTGAAATCTTTTCTTTCTTTGCTAGCATCTTTAATATTACCAACAACATCATCTTTAAATGATCCTACATTGCTTCCAACATATGACAATGTATTAAGTGCTTGATTTTTAGCTCTTTCTGGTAAGCTACTACCAGATTTTCCGATAAGAGCTTTATTCTTCAAGTATTCAACTGTATTTTCGCTGTATTCTTTTAACTTATCATTATCATTAAAGTTTTTATTTGCTGCATTAGCACCAGTAATTTGTGCTTGTCTTATTGCATCAAGAGATACGTCAGTTAATGCTGTTTTCTTTTGTTTAGCAGCAGCGACAACCCCTCTTAAGGCAAAAGGCATAGCTTTTAATCCACTTCTTATTGCATGAGGATCGTTAGTTGCATCCAGCTGTGCATGTCTATTAGCTTGATTTTGACGATGGAATTCACTTTTCCATGCACCAACCATTGCATTTGCTTTTCCAGCACTCCACATTAATGCTTTATTTTCCGTTAAACGATCTTTAGCATGATTAGGTAGTGGATTAAGTTTAACTCCAGATAGCAAGTTTCCACCAACTGAGAACAATTCTTTAAATAGCGCTGGTGCATCTTGACCAAATTTTAAAATACCTAAAATTAGAATAACTGTTGCAACACATTTAGTAAATGGTCCAGCGACACTGCTATTTTGAGAACTGAAGATAATACCAATAAATACTGGAATTAGTTTTACTATTTCTAACGCAAAGAAGATAATTGCAATACGAATAAATAATTCTAAATATGTTTTCTTCATTTGGTTAATCCAAGCTTCATATGATTTCTTTGTATTTGGGAAAATTCGTAAAATTACTGGAATTGGTGAAATAAGTTGTAATACACCAAGTTTTACAGCACGAACACCAATATCAATTGCATATAGGAAGAATACCCAAGCAACTGCTAAAGCTGCTACTGATGAGATAACCCATGTATAAGTCATAGTATCTCCAACCCAGTGTCTTAATTTCTTTTCATTCCATGTTAATGCTTTTACCCCTGCTTTTCCTTTTATATCGGCAAGAGATTCAACATACAAATTACATGTTTTATCGTGAGATTTACCATCTTCTTCTTCTGTTTCTTGGTTACATAGTTCGACTGCGTCTCCCCTAATATCTCCATTTTCATCAAAGAATGTATTATAAGTTGTTCCATTTGGATGAAAAAACGAGATTAAAACCATAATTGCAACATTTTTTCCTGGATTATCGTTTTCGGAATCTTGTCCGTTATTACCTAAAATAATTGCTGGAATTGTATTATTTTCAAGTACATGGAATTGGAACATTGCCATATATCTAAAAATAAGCGGCATAACAATTAATAAAATAATTGAGAAAAGTGTATCTTTAACTACTTGAGACGATGCTCCTTTACCTTTTCCGTCCGGATCAATTACGAGCATTATTAACTGATATGCAAATACAAACACCATTATTATTGATATAATCATATATAGTCTTTTTGTAATTTCAGTATATAGAGTTTGACCAGCTGTTCCTCCGCCAAATAAATCTATTTGAGCAACAGCATAAAAAATATTGTAAGCAACTGTAAGTAATCCATAGCAAACTGTATCTAATAAACCAATGAAAAGATCAGTCATCGTATTGAAAAACCAGCTACCAATCATCGGGAAAACCATACTCTCACTCCTTACTATTACATTAATTGTGATTAATGTGCAGCATTAGACTATAATACACTACTTTAATTATAAAATAAAGTACTTTTTTTTACAATAGTATCTAGTCTTTTTAACACTTTTTTCGTCAAAAAAAGATAATCAATGATTATTTTATTGATTATCTTAACGTAATGTTAATTTACGTGTAACTACGTCAAATACTTCTTTACTAATTTCATCTGGTGTTTTGATATCTGATTTAGATATCGGATTTGAGCGATTACCTACACATTCTATAGTTGTAAAGTCAAATAACGAAGCTACTTCTAGATATGCTGTTTCAGCATCTTGTAGATGTTTTGTATTTCTTTCATGTTCATCTAAAGCTTCTTTTCTTCTCGTTTTTAATATTGCTGAATATTCAGTTGGCATATGTAAGAATATGCATATATCTGCTGGAGGCAATTCATACATCTCTAATTCTAATTTACGATCCCATTCATAAAGCGCAAGTCTAGCTTCACGATTTTCTTCTTTGCCACCTTGATGTGCCATATTTGAGTATATATAACGATCAATTACTAAATTTTCACCAGATTCTATTATCGATTCAATTATTGGTTTATTATAATATCTATCTCCTGCATATAAGCCAGATGCATATTTTGGAGGAACATTTGGTGCTCCTTCAGGAAACCATCCTACACCCATTTCTTCAGCTAGAAACTCGTATGCTTGATTTATTAATTCTTCATTAAAAACCCATTTAAATAAATCTTCATTATAACCGTTTTTATATTTTTCTTTTAGTTTTTTTCGAACTTCTTCTTCAAGTCTTCTTTTAGCCTCAGGCACATGTTGATCTACTAATTCTTGTGCTAAATATGGTTTTCCTAAGTAAGAAAGGCCAACTATTTTGCCAGATGGCGATTTATAATGTGGAAAATCAATATAACCTGTGCGTAATCCTTGTTTATTTAAATTGTCAATTAGGATTTTTGATTGCGTTTCCTTCCCTGAGCAATCTGTGCCCTCTACTACTATTATTTTGCCCTTTTCCATAAACTTCCTTCTTTCTTCGTGCAATATTAATGTTTGTGTATTCGGAGTTATTTGTGACATCATCTAATACTGATACAAATTCTGGTATTGTCAATTCTGGATTTTCTTTAGTCAAATTAACTTCTAACATCATTAATCCATCTTCAAAAATATCAAGTTTAAAATATTGCTTATTATGAACAAAGGAATAGCGACTTTTTCTTATTGTTTCTATAGATTCAGATTTAGTTAACAATAATTTTTCGTAAGCCTTTTTAGAAATAATTTCTTCTTTGATAATTTCTCTTTTCCCATTTTCGCCCTTTTTAAGTACTGCGAAGTGATATGAAGAACTTCCTTTTTGACTCATACATCTTAAACGATATTCATAATTATCAGATGAATTTAAATAATCTTGGGTAATATCAACCTTGCTAGCAACACCTGCTAAAGTTTCGACATCAAGACTTTCAACCAAGAATTTTCTTTGATTTCTAATACGTGTTGGGTTTCCTAACATATTAGCAATTATGTTGTTTACTTCTTCTTGTTTATCTTTCATTTCTTCTCTAGGTTGTATTACTCTTAGATTATCATGACCGATGTAAGATTTCAAGACTTTTTCACCTTTTTCTCTTGCTTCATCAGCTCCACTTTCATATCTAGCCGCATTATTTTCTGTAGTAAAGAATTTAGGTGAACCCTCTAAATAAAGGACTGCATCATAATTTAGAAGTAGGTCTCTATAATTAACATTACATTTTTGTAAAACTTGATTCCAAGTTTCTGGATCTACATAAGCATAACCATCTAAACAACCACGGTCATAAATAAGTATTGTATTATCACCCATAAGAGATGCTGCATATTTAGCAAGTTTTTCTTTATTTAACTGAGTTCTTAAAACTATTTCTTGAAATTCAACGGGTGGTAAAGCATTATCACCAAAAGGTTTAATTCCCGAATTAATTAATTCTGTAGCAGTTTCTGGAACAACTATAACATTGTATCCAAGTTCACTAAATCTTTCTTTAATACTATTTAATACTGAAGTTTTGCCGCCACTTGGCCAGCCAGTTAACACTATATTTAACATTTTATAATACCTTTCTTATCGACTTATTTTTTCTATCAAATTCATGTAGTGTTGCATGATCAACACCAAATCTTCTTTTATCCATATCAAGCGGAATATCATTAAGTATGTAATAAAGCATATTTATAACTCCTCTGTGTGTTATTAAAAGTGTATTGTCATTTAATGACGATAAAAACTCTAGATTATTTTTAATTCTAATATATAGATCTTTTAAACTTTCACCCTCGGGATAAATCGTATCAATTGTAAGGTTTTCACCAAAATAATTAGGATATTTATCTTCTGCAAGAGTTTTTATCATTCCATTCAACTTGCCCTTATTTTGTTCTCTTAAAAATTCACTTACTTGATAATTGTTTATTTCCAAAATTCTCGAAACTATATTAGCTGTTTCAATTGCTCTTTTGATATCTGATGTAATGATGTTATTAATTGTTATTGAGTCACTGTTTTTGATTTTGTTAGCTGTTTCAACCACTTGTTTTATACCTAACTCAGTTAACGAAACATCACTCCAACCACCAATGTAAGTTTCATCATCAAGTCCATGTCTTAATAAATAGATCATCACATGCTCCTTAAAGTTAATCTTTGTCCATTTTTAGAAAGCATTCTTCTTTTAAAACACTCAGGACATAGAGATATATAGTTATCACCAACACCTGCTTCTTCGTTAGCACCACCTAAAAAATAACTATAGTAGGATGGCTTGTTGCAATCTTGACAATAACCTCTAATATGAGTTATTTCATCGGATACTGCAAGCAGGTCTGCCATTATACCGAATGGGCTTAATTCACTTGTCATATTTAAACCAGCTATATAAAAATCAACGTTCAGTATAACTGATAAATCAACAAGTTCTCTCACATCTCCTTTTAAAAATTCTGCTTCGTCAATAAATACCGTTCGGAAATTACCATTAATTATGGATTCCTTAATTTCTTCTGTTGTATCAACAAATATTGCTGGTATTTCAATATTTGGATACTTTTTTGATTTGATTACAGATCCATCACGAGTATCATGTCTAGGTTTAAATGCTGCCACAATGTCTTTATTCCAAATACATCTATAGATGTCAATTAAACTAGCACTTTTGTCGCTGAACATTGGACCTGTGTATGTTCTAATCATATCTACCTCCTCCAAAAAATAAATTAGTAAGTGTTATTATTACACATTACATTATAAGTATAATGTGTCTATAATACACTTGTCAATATAATAAAAAAAATATTACAAAAAAGTTTGTAATATTTACATTTTGTTAATACATAAGTTTTTTTAATTGTTCGTTAGTTTTATTATATTTTTGAGCGAAGTTTTTTTCACTTTCATAAACATCTTTTGCAAGTTCTATTTCGTCTAAGTATGAATGATGAAGACGTAAATACAAGGCGCGATCTTCCGTAACTCTACCACTTTGAATTAAGTTTTTTGGATGTTTAATTATAAACCACAATATTCCAAATCTAAAAGCAGCATCTAACCTATCAATGATTTTCTTAGGACTTAATGCTAAATAATAAGGAAAATCACTAATAACCTCTAAAGCTGTATTTTCATCATGAGTATAATTTTCTAATATCGACTTTTTATATTCAAGAGTATTCTTATTCATTGTTATTACATATGCATAATCACTAATAATATTGCATGTTTGTTCTTCACTAAAATTTAAACTCATTAAATTATTATACCCATTGATAAATCTTTTTTTTGTACAATTTTCTGTTTTTATGCTCTTTAAAATACTTTGTCCAAATCTTTTATAATCTAATTTTTTTGTTTTAGCCACTTGTAACATAGCAATGAAATCAGTTGTATTAATTATTTTGTTGTTATGTGCAGACTTTGTAATTAATTTAACAAGTCCTGATTGATTTAGGCCAAAAAATTCTATTTCTTTTAGTAATTCAGCATAATATTCTTCGCCAACTTCTAATACTTGTAAAGTATTATTAACACAAAATTTTAATTCCCTAAGTGTCATACCGCAATTTAAATAAAATCTTATATTATCGCTAACAGTTTTTGGATTCATAGAAATAATTTTATGATTATCATTAAATGCCATATCCATTATTTCTTGTTCAACTTCTAAGTTTTCAAGAATCTCCCTAATTGATGAACACTCAAAATTAAAACTCTCTTCTTCTTTTGAAGATTCAAGACATTTTTTATATTTATCTGACATTCCTTTTAATTGAAAATTATAAAAAATAGCATTTGGATATTCTGTTACTAGTAAACAAGCCTCTTGTTTGTTATAACCTAATTCCTTCATACTTGTAAAATAGTTTTTTAAAGTTGATTCAACTTCAGAAATATTTTTAAAACTATATTCATAATTTGAAAAAATACTTTCTGTTTGTTCTTCACTAAAACCAAATCTTACATATATCTTTTTAACAACTTTTTCAAATTCTTTTTTAATATTTTCCATATTAACCCCTCTTCAAAAGTTTTAATTAGATAGTATTGTAACATAATTTTAAAAAAATACAAACAAAAAAAGGATTAAATCCTTTTTATTTGCTTAATGCTTCAATTAATTCAGCTTTTTTCATTGAAGTATATCCTTCAATATTATTAGCCTTAGCCATTTCTTTTAATTCAGCTACTGTTAATTTAGAAATATCAGCAGTTTCTTCTTTTGGACTATTTGCTACTTCGATATTAGCTTTTTCTACTTCTTTCTTAACAGTTTTTCCATTAAGTGCATCTTTTGCAATATTAACAAATGATGTAAATAATGCTGGATTGTCGATAGCTACTTCTGAAAGCATTTTTCTGTTGATTTCAACACCAGCTTTTGATAAACCATTAATGAATTTTGAATAAGAAATATCATTCATACGGCAAGCAGCGTTGATTCTTGTGATCCATAATTTTCTGAAATTTCTCTTATTTTGTTTTCTATCTCTGTAAGCATAAGCTCCACTATGGAATAATTGTTCTTGAGCTGTTTTATATAATCTATGCTTAGAACCAAAATATCCCTTAGCTCTTTTTAAAACTTTTCTTCTTCTGTTTTTAGAAACAGTTCCACCTTTAACTCTTGTCATAATCTCACCCTAGATGACTTTCTTTAGTCTGTCAGCTATTCCTTTCGCTAATTGTCCTTTTTTTCTTCTTTGTCTAACTTGTTTAGTTGAATCCTTTGCTGTTTGATGGTTTCCACCACTCTTTTTGTAAGTTATTAAGCCACTTTTATGTTTCTTTAGTACTTTTGCTGTAGCTTTATGTGTTTTTTGTTTTGGCATATAAATTCCCTCCTATATATCTTTCTTTGGTGCAAGCATCATCATCATATTTCTTCCTTCAAGTTTTGGATCGCTTTCAATATCAGCATAATCACTTAAACTTTCCGCAAATCTAAGCATTGTTTCCTTACCCAAATCAGTGTGAGCAAGTTCCCTACCTCTAAAACGAATAGTAACTTTAATTTTATGACCTTTTTCAAGATAATTTTGAGCATTTTTACGACGAGTTTCGAAATCATGAATATCAATATTATAAGATAATTGATATTCTTTTGTTTCTTTCATATTTTCTCTTTGTCTTTTTAATGCTTCTTTTTGTTTTTTAGTTTTTTCATACTTATATTTATTGTAATCCATAATTTTAGCAACCGGACGTTCTGCTCCTGGGTTCATTAAAACTAAATCCAAACCAGCAAAGTTAGCAATAGTTAAAGCATCATCTAACTTCTTTGTTCCCATTTGTTCTCCATTTGGACCAATAACCATAAGTTCTGGTACTCTTATTTGGTCATTAATTACTAAATCATCGTTTTTTTTGTTTACGTTTCCTATGATAACGCACCTCCATCAATTTATAATAAAAAGTGAATACATATGCATCCACTTAAAAACCTTTATAAATAACTTTATTTATACATTATAAAACTTATTATATTCTTGGCTTTTGTTACCTAGTGCTACTCGCTACTCAGGTGGATGTGGATACATCGCTTTCCTTTTTAAAACAATATGATTATATCATATATTTATGAACTGTCAAGTATTTTTATGCGAATTTATGTTAGTTATTTCAAATACTGAAGTACTAGAAAAATCCTTACGTTATTATGAATTTCTGCTAGAATACTTTCGTTTAGTATTATTTTTTGTAATCTTTAGATAGAACAAGTACCTAACTAAGCATAGTTAGGTGCAACACAATTTTTGTGGTAGCACTCAACACTAGCAATTAAGTGTTTCCTTTTTTTATTTTATGAAGTTTCCTTCATCTATATACATAATAGTATAAAAATACGCGTTTATCAAGCGCGTTTCCTATGTTTAATCTTCAAAGAAGCGTCGTAAAACAATTTTTAATAGTTCATATATTAAGAAGCTTAGCAAATTTAACACTACAACTATAGCTAAAAGATTCATACTAACTATTTCAACACTTATCAAATGACCTAATGGTGTTGTAAATACTAAAAGCTCAATTATTGCAATTATTAACAATCCAATATTTAATTGTTTATTTGAAAATAATCCTTGTTTTATAACTAATTCCTTTAAGTTACGGCATGCAACTGCATATATTATTTCTTGCATAACTAAGGAAAGTAACGCAAGCGAACATGCTATACCTAATGAATAATATTTCAATGTTATAAAATATGTTGCTATAACAAAAATCGTTTCAACTGCTGCTGAAAGAATTATTGATGCATAGACGAACGGTGTAAACAATGGTTTATTAATACCTCGTGGATTATTATTCATTATGTTATTTTCTGCACGTTCAAATGAAAGGCAAATACTAGGTATCGAATCTGTTACTAAATCTATAAATAAAATATGTATTGGAATTAAAATTGTATTGCCAGTAAGCATACCAATTAAAACAATAAATATTTCTGCAAAATTACTAGATAATGAATACACAACATTATTCCTAATGTTTGAATAAATTCTTCTTCCCTCTTCGACTGCAACGACAATTGTTGAAAATGAATCATCTAAAAGAATCACATCTGCAACTGATTTTGTTACTTCTGTCCCAGTTATACCCATACCAACGCCAACATGGGCATCTTTAATTGCTGGAGCATCATTAACTCCATCGCCTGTCATGGCAACCACTTTACCAATACTCTGCCATGCTTTAACGATACGAAGTTTATGCTCAGGACTTACTCTAGCATAAACATTATATTTTTTTACAACATCTACTAATTCTTCATCAGTATATTTATCCAATTCAGACCCAAGTAGTCCTTCTTTTTCGCTTTTAATAATTCCTACTTCTTTGGCTATTGCACAAGCAGTAATAAGAGAGTCGCCAGTAATCATGATTGGTCTAATACCAGCACTTTTACATTGTAAAACTGAAGATTTAACTGATTCTCTTGGCGGATCAATAATTCCAACCATGCCAACAAATATTAACTCACTTTCTTCTTTTAAAACTGCACTGCTAGTTTTTGGAACATTTGTTAATTCTTTATAAGCAAAACCAATTACTCTTAATGCTTCTGTTGCAAATTTCTTTTCTTCTTTTTTTACATCATCAATATCTTTTTTTGTTATTTTTATTTTTTTATTATCCTTTATTATATATGAACAATTTGTAATTAAGTTTTCTAAACTGCCTTTTGTTAATATATAGCTTTTACCATCTATTTTATTAACTGATGACATCATTTTTCTTTCAGAATCAAATGGTGCGTCGAGAATTCTTGAATTATTTTGTTTTAATTTTTCAATATCAACATCTTTATTCTTAAAATACTCATAAAGACACGTTTCTGTTGGATCACCAACAAAATCATCGTCATCAATTATTGTTTCATTTGCAAGGATGGAAATATATTTAAACATTTCTTCATCTAAAATTGAAACTTTGCTTACAGTCATTTTATTTTGGGTAATTGTTCCTGTTTTGTCTGAACAAATTATATCAGTCGAACCAAGTGTTTCAACAGCGTTCATTTGTTTAACTATCGTTTTTTTATGAGCTAGTACACCAGCTCCTGTTGATAAAGTAATAGTTATTACTGCTGGCAGTCCTTCTGGTATTGCTGCTACTGCAAGTGAGACACATAACATGATTATTTCTAGTAGTTCATAACCTTTAATTAATCCATAAAGAAATATAAATATTAATATTAAAAAAATAAGTACTGTAATTTTTTTAGATATTTCTTTAATTTTTAATTGTAATGGTGTTTCAACTTCATATGGAGTATTTAATGAAACAGCAATCAACCCCAGTTCCGTTAACATTCCAGTTTTTGTTACTATTGCTTCAACTCTTCCATTAGTGATGCTAGATCCAGAAAAAATCATATTATATTGATCTTGTATTTGAAGTTTTTCGGATTTTATAATATTTTCTGATTTTTTAACAGGAACCGATTCACCAGTTAATGGCGCTTCATCAACTAAAAGATTACTTTCAGTAATAACTCTAGCATCTGCTGGAACTTTATCTCCTGCTTCTAAAATAATAATATCTCCAGGAACTAAATATTTAGAATCAATTGTTTTAATTTTACCTTTTCTTCTAACTTTAGTAGTTGTTACTGAATATTTTTTTAAACCTTCTAATGTTACTTCTGCTTTAACCTCTTGAATATATCCAACAAGTGCATTTATTAATATTACAACTGAAATTACAATAGTGTCTGTATATTCATGTGAATATAAAAATCCATATACAGCCATTATTAGAGCGACTATTATTAAAATAATAATCATCATATCGTTAAACTGATTTAAAAATATTTTTAATTTGCTTTTACCTTTTTTTTCTACTAAAACATTCATTCCATATTTACTAATTCTATTGTTAGCATCTATTTCACTTATACCATCAATTGAAGAATTAAGTTCTTTATAAAGGGACTTTATATCTTTCGAATAATAATTCATATTATCACCATTATAATTTTAACATAATTTTTTATGTTTTATCCTTTAACCAAAAAGATAACTAAATTGTTTACACAAAAAAAGGATTAATCTTTATTGATTTTGATTAATCCTTTTTCAATTTCTTCTAGTGCTCTTCCGATTTCTCTTTTAGATACATAATCAGACTCTTTCATTTGATAATGATTTGTATCATGCATTTGTTTACTACGAGTACTTGCAATATGAACTAGAATGTATTTAGATCCAACTGTATTTAAGATCTTATCGATTGATGGATAAATCATTTTATTCACTCTCCTATAGTAATAATATACTATAATTTACGATTTAGATAAATACATTCGACATTATGTTTACATATTTTTATTTACATCGCAGTTTTATTAATAATTATTTAATAAACTTAATGCTTAATAAACCAATAGCAGATAATATGTAAAAAAGAAGTGACAAAAACTTTCTATTTGAAGTATCATTTACAATTTCTTCTGTTCCATTTAAATAATTAATATTATCTATAGTTGTTAAATTTGACTCTCCAAAATCACTTGAATTTTCTTTTTCTAATGCTAAATAGCTATTAACATTATTATCTGATAATTTGGTTGATGTTTTTGTTTTGGTATTATTTACTTGTGAGCTAGCCACATTATTTATATCAACAATATCATTAATTTGATTATTGTTTTCTTTTGTGCTAGTCTCAGGAAATTTATTATTACTTTGTAAATTGTTTTCAACTTCATCAAAAGAATTTGTTTCTTCATCATTATTATTAGGGCAATGGCATGTCCCATGATTATTTGATTCTAAATCTTGATCATCTTTTTTATCTGTTTCATTATTATTTGGTGGTTCATCATCAGATTTATCTTCTATATCAAGTTCATCATCTTCCTGATCATTTGTTGATTTATCATCTTCATCATTATTTTGAGTTTTATCATTGAATTTTGAATCTTCTTCTGCATTATCTTCTTGCTTTTCATCAAGAGCTCCTTGGTCTTCTTGATTATCAGTTGCATCTTCATTAGGCTCAGATTCCGAATTATTATTTTCTTTATCATTAGTTTCATTTGAAGTTTTATTGTCCTCTTCTTTTTCAGAATCTTTATTTTTTTCTTCATATTCTTTTGAATCATCTATTGAACCCTCATTCTCTTTTTGATTTATATCATCATTTTTTTCTCTTTCATCTGCTTCATTTTTTGGACAGTTACAATCATTTGAATTTGGTTCATCTCCCTGATTTTCATTTTCATGATTATCCTCTTGTTCTTCCCTAGATTCATTTTCATTATCTATTTCTGGATCTTGCGGATTTTCATCATCACGATTGTGGGAGTTATCTTCTTCACTACCATCTAATTTGCCACCAGAACTTTTATCTTCACAATCATCTTGAGTATTTGATTCAACATCTTCATTTTCAGCATTTTCTGAATCATCTGGTACTTCAATCTTAGTAAATGTGAAAGACATATTCATTCCACTAATCTTTATTTTGATAAAAACCTCTTCACCTTTATTACTTAAAATTGAACCATCACCTTTTAAGTAATATATCGCATATGGCAAATATACCTCTATTTTACCGAGTTTATTTGTTATAAACTCTGTCAGTTCTTTTTCCTTATCATTTAAAAGTTTAACTTTTATTCCCTCTAATTTTTCAGAAGTGATTGCATCAGAAACAAAAATTAGAACTTTGCTTTTTAGCAAATCAATATAAAAATCATAAAGTTTTCCTAAATTGTTCACTTCATTATTTTCATCTTTTTGAAATTCAAAATAATATTTATTTGTATCTTGTTTATAGTTAGTAATTGAGGAAGATTGTTTAAAATAATATTTTCCTGGTTCTAATATATCTTTATAATAAATATGTCCATTTGTATCACTAGTAAGTAGAGATATTAGTTGATTATTTTCACTATAAAGGCCATAAGAAATATTTTCCTTAGACGCATAATAATAATTTATATTATTATTTTCAAAGTTATAGTTTTCTAAATATACGTTTAATTCAAATTCAACAATTTGATTATCATATTCTATATTAATTTGTTGTTCTTCATTTGTATTAATAATAGAAAAATCGTTTTGATAAGCTTTTACTTCTACACTAAAAAGAAGTGTTAATATAATGGCTAGTAAGCCTAATTTTTTTATTTTCATATTTTCCTTTCTATTTAAAACTTATCGCCAACAATTCCTTAAAAAAAGAAAAAGAGAAATATAACAACATACTTCTCTTTTTTTACTACAATTTATATGTTAATAAAATATTATTCTATTGTCAATAGAATAGATTAAAATAATAAAAGAACTTCATCTTTAGAAGTTCTTTGGACATGGATCATAAACGTTTTCACATGTATCACATTCACTCATTGTGTAACATGGTGTATATGTATGACGATAAATATGATGATTAATTATTTTTGTATTTATTGGCATTACATGTGGAACTTCGTGAACTATGTATCTTTCACATACTCTTTCTTGTGGACATTCATATACTGGAGGACATGCACATCCTTCAGGCATAGCCATCCCATTCATCATTTGTGGATCCATATTAGACATTTCATTTTCAATACATCTTGGGTTCATAATTTCATCCTTTCTATCTTATAGTATGCAAAAAAAAATAAAAGGAACTAAACAAAGTTCCTATTTTGAATATTTATATTTACTTTAATTCTAATCTTTTATGATGTTTTTTAAGATAGTATGCTTGATCTTGTCTTGAATAAGGATTATAACTAGCTTCTGATATTACTTTGCCCTTACTATCAAATCTCCATGGATGATATTTCCCATTTTCATAAACTTGAAATCCATATTTGAAGCTTTCATCAGATCCAGCTCCATAAATAGGTTCTTCAGTTGGTATTTTTTTAATTTCTCCACCAATAGCATTGTTTTTTATTTCTATGCCATATAATCCATCTCCAACTACTAATCCTTTAGATAGTTCAAAGCTTTCTCCTTTGAATTCAATATGATTATCTTTTGGATTTTCTTCAATTACTAAGGTAATAGTTTTCTCACTAATCTTTTTATCTGATTCAATTTCAGTTACTGAAGCCACATAATTACTAAAATCAATAGTTGGTTTATTTTCTTCTATAAGCGCGCCATTAAGACTAAATCTCCATGGCTTATTAACATTTCTTTCATAAATAGTAATTGTATTATTACTAATACCAATATCACTTATTTCATTATCAGTTCGATAAGTCTCTTCTATTTGATTATTTCCATCATCTACTATAATGACAAAACCAAAGTGGCTTGTCCCTTCTAAAAAAGTAACTCCTTCCTTAAGTGGTAATTCCACGTCAATTCCATTTATTGGTAAAACCACACCACCTAAGTTACTTAATCTAATTACTAGTGGTTGCGATATTTTTCCTAATTTTTCTATAGTTCACCTCATTTTTTTATGATATCACAAAAAATGATAAATAAAAATAATTATTACATTTATTTTAATATTTTAATTATTAATTAATGAGACTATAGTAAAAAACACGATGGTGTTTATTGACTATGAATTATTCATAAGTTATAATACAAAACTAGAAACGAGGATTAAATATGAAGAATGTTGATTATGATGGGTCTTTAAAAGATGATTTAGAATTAATCAATAACGAAGACGAAGAATATTCAAAATTACATAAAAAACATATTTTTAATATAGCTGTGACATTTATTCCATTATTTTTAATAACTGTTCTTTCATTTGTAGTAAAAAAAGCATGGATAATTGCAGTTTCTATGCCATCTATTAACAATTCTTATATTTCACGCGATGAAGAAATAAAAAAAGCTAAAAAAGAAAGAAAAGAAAGAAGAAAAAAAGCTAAAAAGAGAGTTAAAGAATTTATCCCAGAATTAATAGAAACTCTTGAAGATAATAAAAAATCAAGTTTTAGCAAAACTTACGATAATATTAAAGATGCAGTAATTATTGAAAGTACTGAAGTTAAAGAAAGACAAATAGAATTTGCTACCTATAATTTTAGTGATGAAGATATTGATAATTATATAAAATATATTATTAGCGATATATATTTCCTTGATGCACAGGATAAAATTCAAGTTTTAAGAGAAACAAAAAAAGTAGTCAAATTTACTGCTTATAATGACGCTTATATAAAAGAAACCAAGCTAGACTTATTTGAGGATGATGATTTTCCTCCTCAACTACCAGTAGAAAAGATGCTTGTTTTAAGAGAAAATGAAGATTAGTGTTTTGCTTATCTTATAAAAATAAAGTATAATACCAAACGAGAAAAGAGGAAAACTATGAAAGATGTTGATTATAGAGGTTCAATTACTGAAGATATAGCATTAACAAATGATACTGACGAATATCTTAGAGACATTAAAAAAAGTAAAAAAATAAATATTGCACTTTTGATATGTGGTGGTGTTATATCAGCACTTTTATCAGTGAAATTTGGATATAATATCTTTACTAGCTTTGTAGCGGCTTTTGTTGGTGCTGGATTTGCAGTTAACACACTCAGAATAAGAGCAAAAGAAGCAGTTAGAAAAGTCAAAAAACAAAATGCTGAAGCTAATCTTCAAAACCTTACTTATAGCTTAAATAATGAAAAAACAAATTCTAAAATGTTGGCATCTTCTGTAAGTGTTGATAATTTAAAAAACTCCGTTGTAGTTATGACTGGTGGTGGAGAAATACCAGATATGGATGATGATTTAGAAGAAGTATCAGAACAAGATATCGAAGAATATGCTAATATCATAATAAGAGATATCTACTTTTATGATATACATAGTTCTATAAAAGCATTAAGAGAATTTAAAAAGATTGCTAATTTTAGATCTAAAAAAGATTCTTATGTTAAAAGTGTTAAAGTACAACAACTTGAACCAAATGATTTTCCAAAGGAATTGCCTGTAAAACAAGTTTTAAGATTAACTAACAACGAGGTTAGTCATGAAAGACGTTAACTATGAGGGATCAATAACCGAAGATATTGCTTTAGTTAATGATACCGATAATTCTTTAAAAGAAATTAAAAAGAGTAAATCTTTAAATATTATTTTTTTTGCTGGCGGAAGTATTATTTCTTATATTGTGTCAACAACGTTTGGTGTAAGTGTAATTACTGATATTTTATGGTCGTTTATCTTTTTTGGCAGTATTTTACTTGCGATTAGAACAAAAGTAAAAAATGCATTTAGAAAACTTGCAAAGGAAATTGCTGAATTACACATTAAAAATTTTTGTTTTGATCTGGATAATGATAAAACAAATACTAAAATGTTAACTGAAACTGTTAGTTATGAAAATATAAAAAATGCTACTGTCGTTATAAACTCTCAATCTTCAGAAGATGCTATTATGGATAAAACTTTCCTTGGCATAATGCCCAATGAAGAAGACTTTCAAGAGTACATTGATATAATTATAAGTGATATTTATTTTCTCGATTTAAATAATCGAATAAGAGCTTTAAGAGAAATCAAAAATATTGCTAAACTTAATTCTAAAAAAGAGTTTGGTACAGAAAATAGTAAATTACAAGAATTTGAACCAAATGATTTTCCAAAAGAATTACCTGTGAAACAAGTTTTAAGACTAAGAAACAAGGAGGTCAGTCATGAAAAACATTGATTATGAAGGATCATTGGTTGATGATATAAGAGTAATTCAACAACAACCTGATTCTTATGAAGATTTAGAAGCAAAAAATAAAGAAGGCCTTATTATAGTTATTTTAGTTGATCTTTTTTGGCTAATTATATGTTTTCTAGCTAGAAACATAGCAACGTTTGCTTCACTAGTTTCTGCAACAACGGTTATATATGCTGTTCATAATTCTTCAATAATGAGAAAAAGAACTTTTAAACAAACCAATAGAATGAATATTATAACTAAGATTTTACAATTTGTTTTCCGAGATAAAATGAAAGAAACGAAAGAATTATTTGATAGCCTAACTTATGATAGTTTAGAAAACGCAGTATTAATTGAAGTAGAAAAAACTGAACCAAATAAAGATCCAAAGGAAGGAATAACAAGTAGAGATTTAGATGATTACATAAGATGTATAACAACTGATATCTACTACCTAGATATAAATAATCAAATAAAAGCTTTAAGAGAGGTTAAAAATGTTATGTGTATTCCTAATACAGAAGTCTCTTTTACAAAAGATGCAAAATTATTTGAATTTGAAGAACAAGATTATCCAGAAAAATTGCCAGTAGAGAAAGTTTTAGAACTAAAATAAAGTGGATTAGTTTTCTAATCCACTTTTATCTTGCTCTAAACTAGCAGTTGTTCTTTTTAATCTTTTTTCATTAAGACCACTATTAACAATTTTTACATTGCTAGAAAATCTTTCATGAGCATAATGTTCATAAGCATAGTTGACTAAACAATCATGACAATCATCATGAAAAGTATTACATCTATTACTTGCACTACCAATATGATCTCCAGGAGCACAAATATCCATGCTCTCCCATTCCTTAACTTTCTCAGCTGGAGTTAATAAGCCTTTTGAATGAATCTCTTCAATTTGAGCAGTAACTAAAGGCGTTACCATTCTTAAATTTATTATCTTATCTATAATTGCTTTTTTGATTAAAGGATGTAACTCTTTTACAGTTCTTTCCTTTGAGAACAACCCTATTCTTTTTACAGTACGAATTCGCAATGGATATTCTGTTGATACAGTAGGCATAGTTTTTTCAATACGTTCTACATTATCGTTTTCATCAACTAGATGTGTTAATTCAAAATCACCTGAGCAAATTAATTCTTCAATTGCTGAAAGATCTAAAGATAAAATTGTAGGTAAATACCTCATATCATAAATTGCTGATTTAAAATAAAGTTCTTCCATTAATCTCGAAGTTTTTTTATCTAAATCTACATAACCTTCTTCTATTACTCCAACAGGTAAGATACCTTTCTTAATTAAATCTCTTAAATTTGAAGAATAAACTACACTTAAATATAATTTATATTTTCCAAAAATTTCCCCTGACATATTAAACCTCGTCTTTTCTTGTAAATCTATTATTATCTCTGTTATATACTTTATCAAACTTTTTATTCATTGCGCTTTTTAGCGAAACACCTTGATCATTGGCCATGCAACAAATTGAGAATAATAAATCTCCTAATTCTTCTTCCAAATCCTTTATGTATTCTCCATCCTTTTTCTTTTTATCGCCATGTTTAGCATTTACAACACGAGCAACTTCTCCTACTTCTTCAGTCATTGCTGCCATCATAGATAATGGACTAAAGTATGGTTTCTCAAATTGACTAGCCCATACATCTACTTCTTTTTGTAAACTATCAAGTGTAAATTCTTTCATAAAACACCTCTTAAAATAAGTTTATATATATATTTTACCATAAATTATTAAAAATCTATTTTTTATTATCGTAATCACTTAAAAAGCTTGTGTAATTACCATCTTGTTTTGTACCTAAAACACAGTTTAGATTAACATTATCTAAAGCCTTAAAAATATTATTATCAATTTCTCGATTTACTTTTTTTAAGTTTTTAATTAATTCTTTCATTTCTTTTCTTTTACTTGTTCCATCATCATCTAATGCAATTTTTTCCGTAAAACGACAAGCACAGTTAATAAATGTTAGATCATTGCTTTTCTTCCAAGCAAGTACTGCTTCTTCTTTAACTAAATACATTGGTCTGATAAGTTCAAGACCGGGAAAATTCTCACTGTGAAGTTTTGGCATCATTGTTTTAATTTCAGAACCATAAAACATTGATAAAAGAGTTGTTTCAATGACATCATCAAAGTGATGTCCTAAAGCAATTTTATTACATCCAAGTTCTTGTGCTTTACTATAAAGGTATCCTCTACGCATTCTTGCACATAGATAACAAGGACTTTTTGAAGCAACACTATCAACTACTGAAAATATATCACTTTCAAATATCTCTATTGGAATGTTTAAAAGTTTAGCATTTTCAACAATCATATTTCTATTAATTTCTTTATAACCAGGGTCCATTACAACATAATGAGCATCAAAATGAATTTTTCCATGGCGTTTAAGTTCTTGAATACATTTAGCTAGTAAAAATGAATCTTTACCACCACTAATACAAACCATTATATTATCATTTTCTTTAATTAGTTCATATTCTTTTACTGTCTTAACAAATTTAGCCCATATTTCTTTACGATATTTTTTTATAATACTTTTCTCTATCTCTTTATATCTTTCCATATCGATAATACTCCTTAAAACTAAATTATCATTTTATATAATATTTAATACATTAGCAATTTTTTCAGTAACAATTCCAAAAGAAAGACTTTTTAATTCATTAATATCAATCCATTTATAATCTGATGATTCGCTTGTATCTATTTTTACATTTTCTATGCTATCTATTGTAAAAAGATATCTAAAATCAAAGTGATAATGTTGAGGTAAATTTAATCTTTCATTAAATCCAATGAGATGAGTATCAATATCAATTGGAATATAATTATCCTCATTTATTGTTACTTGATTTAGATTAGTTAACCCAGTTTCTTCTTTTATTTCTCTAATACATGCATCCAATACTAGCTCATTGGCATCAACATGCCCACCTGGGTAAAGATATCTTTTTAAATCATTATGAAATAAAACTAGAAATTTGTTTTCTTGCTTTGCATAAACAAAACCGCTAGAAACAATATGGCCATTAAAATTATTCCAGTCAGTTCTTGCTTCATCTTTATTTTCTTTTAAATAATCTAAAAACTGAGATTGTCTTTCAGTTTCGTTAGGAAAAATTTCTAAATATTTATTCAAAATTGAATTTACATCCATTATAGATATCCCCTTTTCTATAATACAATTATAACATAAACTTATTTTAATATTATTTGTTTACCTTTCAAATATATATTTTCAATAGTTTCATCTTTTATATTACCTAGAGCATATTTATCCATCAAGTCATAGGATTGACATCCATCATTAACAACATTTCCATTTGCAGCAATGTATTGATACTCAATTACTAGATAATCTACTCCATCATATTTTTTAACTTTAAAGTTTTTTTGATAATTAGTTAATTCTTCTAAATTTGGTTCTTGAACACTTAAACCATTTTCATATGCTCTTCCGTATGGTAGTAAATCTTCATCTTTAATAATAGATTTTTCTGGTTTTGGAAAATAAGATAATTCGCTTAATTTCTTAATTACTTTAGGATCAGCATCTTCGTGATATTGAGACTGTGACACAAGTAATAAACCTGGAACATAAATATGTCTATCACTTGTTGATAAAATGTAATCTCTTAGCTTAGTTAAAGCACTAACTAAGTCTTCACTATAAGTAAGTCCATTAATTGCAACCGTAAACATATCAACAGCAACTCTATAATCAATAAGCTTATCCACAAGATAATCTGCTATATGTCCATTTAATGATGGTTCGCCACCAGATAACATAAATCGTCCAATATGATGAATATTATTTTTCTCAAAGAATATATCAACTAATTCTTCTGTTAAATCAATATTTTGTGCATTTCCTCTACAACAATGTTTGCAATTGCCACTACAACGACGCGTAGATTCGAACTGTAAATCGTTATAACATATTTTCATAATAATTTACCTATATTTTTTCAAGTAAAATTATTTATTTCTTAGCATTTTGCTACATCCAATTTTGAATGCTTCTTCATTAACACAATTTAGTAAATCAAATTGATTTAACATCTTATAAGTTGTTAATCTTTGGTTTAATACTTCTCTTACTTCTTTAATTACTTCGCTTGGTGCATCAGATAAAAGCGAATAAAGTAAGATAGTATAATAATATGAAATGAAATATTGTTTTTCTGGTATTTGATAATATCTTAAGTCATCGCCTTTTAAAGTACTTTCTATTTCATCACTAAATGCATGATTATACATTTCTAACATTTTAGCAAGACGCCAAGATATTATTTTATCTCTTGTTTCGCTATCTTTTGTATCAGCTTCTAATAGTTCATATAACATTGGAATTACGTCTGAATAAAGTAACATATAAATCCACTCATCATAATTATGGTCAACAGCTAAAATATGTGTTGCTTCGTGGCCAAGGAAAACATGTGATGTTTCATCTATATCATAAGGAATGCTCATTACTGAAGGCATTTGTGGTCCTATAAAAGAAGTAACATAAACTCCTGGTGAAGTGCATTGTTTAATAAGCTTTCCATCAAGAATTATCTCTTTATAACGTCTATCTACTTTTTCATCATTAAAATGTTCAAATAGATGTTCTCTTACTTTTGGAAGTTCAATATCAAAAGATGATTTGTTTAAAGTTGGAAGAATTCTATCTTCTTCTTTTATATATTTTGCTACTAAAAATGCTATTTCATCTTCTTTTTCTCCGGGGATAAATAAACTATCTCTTTCAATTAAAGATTTTGTTGAATCTATTCTTGCTTTTATATTTGCATTTTGCATAACATACACCTCCTAAAATTCTTTTTATATAAATTAAATCTTTTAATATTCTATCATAAAAATAAATATATTAAAACAAAAAAAGTATGCTATAATAAATAACTACTAAGGAGATAATTATGGAAAATACTGAACTACAAGATTTAATAATAAACAGAGTTTTAAATGAAATGAATTTAGCTGAAGAGTTTGCTACTGCATGGAATGCTTCTTGGAGTGAACAACTAACGGATTGTTATAATGAAGATCTATATCATTTGGGTGGAGAAAGAATTAAAAGACTTCAAGATAAATATGGTGCTCATTATATAATGCCAAATATCTATAATAAACCTGAAATAAATGGTCTACCTCTTAGAACAGAAACTTTAGCTGATGATGAAGGAAAGGAATTTATTTGTGAATTTAGACAAATTGATTGGGTTGGTATGAATTCACACAAAGCCGAAAGAGAATTTTCATTTAAAAATAATGGGGATATTCATTTTACAAAAACTATTAAAACAAGAAATACAAATTCAAACCGCACAAACGATAATGTTTCTAAAAAAAGAGAAAGAGAAATTTCATATAATTCAGTTTTTAATGTATTATCAGGTGATTTTTCTTTAGAAATTAATATGCAAGAATTAATACCTAGCACTAAAAAGGCAATTTATCCCGGAAGTAGACCTCAATATAAAAGCACAATTTACCATATTTCTCTAACTGGAACATTGTTAAGAAAAAAAGTTGGTGATATTGAAATTATTGAAGATTTAAGTTCAGGCTTTAAATCAATTAGTATTGCAAAAGGTCTAGAGAAAAAAGATAGACAAAATAATGCATCTGTTGTTTTCGAAGCAACATTAAATCCGGATAATAGTTTAGAAGCAGGGGCTGTTGCTATTAATACATATAAGAAAAATGGAAAGATTAATGGAAATTATAGATTTGATGTTAGTAGAAAAAAAGGTATTCGTGCTAATTTCTATTCTAGAAAAGGTGTTAAAATTGATTTAATGGAAAATCCTTCTTTATTAGAATCTGCAAAAAATCTACTACCTGATCATATGAGTGAAAATACTAGCAATCAACTAATTAAAGGATTTGCTAGCTCAACTGAAACAACTATTGCTAAGAATTTGGCTAATAAAACTATTAGTTTTGATACATCAGACTTTAATATGAGCGCTGTAATAGAAGCAGATAAAAAAATAATAGATTTAATCAAATGCATTAAGGGTGAAATACCATTATCTGGATTGCGTGATAGGATTGATTATTGTATCGAATTAATGAATAGAGAAAAGCGCGAAACAATAGTTGAAAAACCAAAGGTATTAACTCTAGAATCAACTATTATAGAATAGAAAAAAAACATTCTTATAAAAAGAATGTTTTTTATTATTATAATATTTTTTTTGCAAATAATCTTATAATCTTTTTAAAAATAATATTATTATATCTAGCAAATAAATAATTTCTTATTTTATCATTATAAACATATTTTTTATAAAATAGCTCATTTTTAATTTTTCTTATAATTCTTTTCATTTTCTTAAAATATTTATTATTTAAATTTTCACTTAATATTTTTGCGGACGCTAAAGCATAGTAAATCCCCTCGCCTGTTATTGGAGAAATTAACCCAGCACTATCGCCAATAAAAAATACATTTTTATAATTAAGATAAATATCGTCTCCTGTTGGTAAAAATGCCCCTCTAATATTCTTAGTAGAAAAAACTCCAAATTTCTTAAAAAGGAGATTAAGTGTATCTTCTATGTTAGTCTTTCCACTAACTTCTCCTACACCTATCATAGCGTTCTTATTATTAGGAATTATCCAACCATATCCTTTAAAATTATTAAAGAAAAAAATTTCAAGGTTTAAATCTTGTTTTTCATATAATAATTCTAAAGCAAAATTTCTTCTTTGTACTTTTCCAGTTATTTCTTTCCTTAGACTACTAAAAACTCCGTCTGCTCCAATTAAATAGTCAAATTCGTATTTAATATTATCTATTTCTAAAGTGTTGTTGTCTAAATCAAGATTTTCATATTGAGATTCTTCAATAAGTTCTCCGCCTTGATTTAAATATTTTTTCAAAATATAACTATCTAAATCTTTTCTATAAATTGAAAAAGTATCCACATCAAGATCAAGTAGAGTTTCGTTATTATGCATTAAACTCTTTTTGTTGTTTTTTATTGTTATATCATCATTATCAATATTAAAAATATCCTTTAGTAGGTAGTAAGACTTATCTGATAATAATCCTCCGCATAATTTATCTTTGCTAGATATTTTTGTTTTTTCTACAATTAATACTTTTTTATTTTTATTTCTCATTAAGTATCCAAACGTTACCCCAGCTATACCGGCTCCAATTATTATTACATCATACTTCTTCATCTTATCACCATATCCATTAAATATTGTAAATATATTTATTTATCGGCAAAAGCCAGTCTTGATCTACAATAATATTTTAGCAAAAATTTAATTATTTTAAAACTCGAACTATAAAATGTTCGAGTTTTCTATCAATCTGGTGCCTACTGCCGGACTTGAACCAGCGACCTACGCGTTACGAGGGCGTTGCACTACCA
>JAFLUY010000013.1 GCA_022508565.1 Erysipelotrichales bacterium
GTTCAATGAATATAATGTCATCAGTAATAGCAGAAGAAAAGGAAAAAGGAACACTTCGAAGTCTTATATTTGCAAATATCAAACCAATGGAGTATTTTTTGGGCAATGGATTATTTGTATTACTTGCAACAATACTTAGCTCTAGTTTATTTTTACCTATGATTGAGATAAGTGGAATCAATTACTTATACTTTTATATATTTGTTGCTCTATCATCAATTTGTTCGATGGTACTTGGAGCAACAGTTGGAATTGTTGTTAAGAATCAAATGTCAGCTAATGGAATATGTGCTCCAGTTACTATCATTTTAGGAATGTTGCCAACATTTGGAGCAATCAATGAATCTTTTCGTGATATATCAAAAGTGTTATATACGACTAGATTTGCAGATACAATTGCAGAGATAACAAACAATACAACTGTTACTATAAGTTTTGAAATCATTTTAACTTATATAATCAACTTTGTAATTTGCTTAATACTATTTGCAATGGTTTATAAAAAGAAGAAATTAGACGAATAGTAATATAAATTACAATTTATGAAGCAAGTCATAAGATTTGCTTTTTATATACAAAAAAACGAACTCTATAGTCCGTTATTTTTAAGTGACACTATGTGTACTAATATATATAACTAGTGGATTTTTATAAAATAGAATCAAAGTTTCACTTTCATTGATTTTTTGACATAAGTTTTGATATTTAACAATAAAGTTTATCTTTATGATATAATAATTCTAACAAATAAATAGTGATTTAAGGATGAAAAATGAAATGAAAAATATATTAATATTAGGACCTGGTAGGGCAGGAAAGTCTACTTTAAGTAGAATGTTAAAAGAGAAAATACCAAATTATAATTTAATTCATACAGATGCGATAAGAAATGCTATACAGTTTAATTTGCCATGTGAATATGTTGAAGAGTTTTTAAATTATAAGGAAAATAATTTTTTTCAAAAAGTATTGCTAAACTTTTTAAGTGAACAAAGTGAACAAGATAAAAATTCTTACGGTGTTATTTTGGAAGGAGCTCAAATATTGCCTGAAACTTTGTCAAATTATTCTGATATAGATAATACTATTGTAATTTATATAGGTCATGGAAAATTGTCAAAAAAAGAATTATTTGAATTAGTAAGAAAAAATGACACTGAAAAAGATTGGTCGTTTTATAAAACGGACGTCGAATTAGAAGAATATATAAATGAATTTTATGAGAAACATTTGTACTTGAAACAAGAATGTGAGAAATATGGTTTTAATTATATAGATACTTCAAATAATAGGTCCGAAATTTTAAATGAATTAGTAGAAAATATATTAAAACAGATTTGATAAAGTAATTGCATCCTATCAAGAAGAAGTAATAGTAACAGATGAAGAATATAATCAATTTTAAATGATAACAATTTTGCAAATTGCAATAGAAAGCGAGTGGTTGGAAATTTACTCGCTTTTTGTGTTATCATTTAGTCATACAAATCACAATTTATCAAGTAGATCTTATGTGATGTGTTATAATATTCTAGGTGATAAATAGATGTCATCTAGTTGTAAGTTTAAATATTTATAATAATAGCAACCGAATGTTAAAAAAATGCAACCGGTAGTTGGTTGAAAAGTAATTATAGTTATTGTAATAATTTGCGTGTGAGGTGTGCCATGAAAAACAAGTTTGAGGAATTATTTCCTAGTTATATTTTTATTCCTTTGTTTTTATTATTGTTTGTGAATTTTATTACTTATTTTTGTTCGAAGATAATAACCAATCATTTATATCATTATACGCTTTCAACGATGATTGATGATGTAATTCCTTTAGTACCAATTTTTATAATTGTATATATTTTGGCATATGTTCAATGGATAGTTGGATATATTGTAATTGCAAGAGAAAGTAAAAAGGTATGTTATAAATATCTATCGGCTGAATTAATTGCTAAGTTTATCTGTCTAATATTATTTTTTCTCTTACCAACAACTATGGTAAGACCAGAGATACGCAATCAAGGCTTATTATTAGGATTAGTTAATTTCATATATATGGTGGATGCACCTGTAAATCTTTTTCCATCAATCCATTGTTTAGAATCGTGGCTTGTTTTTAGAGGAAGTTTAGCGTGCAAAAAAGTTCCAAACATGTATAAGCTCACTACCTTTATTTTTTCTATATTGGTATGTTTATCAACCGTTTTTGTTAAACAACATTTAATAGTAGATATTTGTGGTGGCATAATAGTAGTAGAGATAGGAATATTATTATCTAATAAATTTAATATGGGTATCATATATGAAAAAATAAATACTAAATTGTTAAAGAATAAGGATGATAAAAATGAAAAAATATAAAGAAAAACAAAATAGAAAAAAGTCAGCAGATCTTGCTTCTAATAAAAAGAAACGAATTATTTTATCATGCTTTTTTATCGTACTTGCAATATTAACGATATTTGCTGTTACTTTTGGCAATGATTCTTTTTCATTTAAAGAATTCGTGAGATTTTTAAGAGATGCCAATCATATATATATAGTTTTTGCCTTTTTTACAGTAATATTATATATATTATTTGAAGGTCTTGCTATTAGAAGTATTGCTAGTTCACTTGGATATAAGAAGAGAGTAAGAGATTCTTTTGTATATTCATCAGCCGATATTTATTTTTCAGCTATAACACCATCTGCTTCGGGAGGTCAACCGATGACAGCCTATTTTATGTATAAGGATAAGATACCAGGTAGTATCATTGCTATTACTTTATTATATAATTTGATGATGTATTCTCTTGCCTTTTTAGTAATAGGAATTGTTACCTTTATAATAAACCCGGCGATGTACTTAGGTTTAAATCTAATATCAAAGATATTAATATTTATGGGTTTTGTAGTTCAAACAGTAATATTTATTGGTTTTTATTTCCTATTATATAAAGATCAATTATTAGAAAAGTTATGTTCTTTCTTTATTGGTTTGGGAGTTAAAATACATATTGTTAAAAAACCAGATAAATATTTAAAAAAAATACATAACGTTATGGAGGAATATCAGGAATATGCAATTACTTTGAAAGAGAAAAAAGGAATATGGTTTAAAGCTTTAATCTTTAATATCTTACAAAGGGCAGCAACTATCGGAATTGCATTATTCGTATTTTTAGCAACATATGGAAACCCATCTAATTTATTTTCGATATGGGCAACACAAGTATATGTAGCAGCTGGCTCATTTTGTGTACCAATTCCCGGAGGTATGGGTGTAGCAGATTATATAATGCTAGATGGTTATAATAATATAATGGAGTTCACAAGGTCTGCTAATCTACAATTACTAAGTAGATCAATTTCCTTCTATTGTTGTATCATAATTTGCGGTATAATAGTATTAGTCAAGTATATTTTGGCAAGAAAGGTGAAAGAAGTATGATAGGGTATTTTGATTATACGGTTGTTTTAACGTATCTTTCTTTACTATCAGCAACGACAGGTATTATTGTTTCACTTAGTGGCAGTGGGCATCCTTATTTAGGAATGTTCTTCTTACTTTTTTGTGGGTTGTGTGATGCGTTCGATGGAAAGGTTGCTAGAACAAAAAAGAGTAGAACGGAAATGGAGAAGAATTTTGGAATTCAAATCGATTCTTTATCAGATTTAGTAGCATTTGGTGTGCTACCAGCATGTATTGGAGCAGCAATGATTCGAATATCACCAACATTATTTCCAATATGTAGCAATAATTTTGGAAATTGGTATTGTATAGTTATAAGATTTACTGCTTATGCCATATTGGTATTATATGTATTAGCAGCTTTGATAAGACTTGCCTATTTCAATGTAACAGAAGAAGAAAGACAAAAGAAGGAAAAGAATAAAGTTAGGAAGAGTTATACGGGACTTCCTGTAACATCATCATCTTTGATATTTCCAGCTGTAATGCTTTTACAATTTATTATTCCTATTGATATAACAATTGTATATTTCATCGTAGTAATAATTACAGGTGTTTCTTTCTTGCTTAAATTTGAGATTAAGAAACCGGAATTAAAAGGAATATTATTGATGATTCTAGTTGGAGCTATTGAATTCATTCTTTTAATTATATTAAAGATTCACCTTCATCATTAAGGAGTAAAATTATATGTTCACAGAGGAGAGTAAAACTTTAAAATTTTTATATACTAATGTAGTCGGTAGATGTACATTAAAGGTTTTAACATGGAGTTTTATATCTAAACTCTGTGGATTTTTTCTTGATACAAGACTTTCTAAATTTTTAATAAAGCCATTTGTTAAAAAGAATAATATCAATTTAGATGATTATTATAGTGAGAATTTTAAGTGTTTTAATGATTGCTTTTCAAGAAAGATAAAGGAAGGTAAGCGAACAATAGATGATAGTGAAGATACGATAATATCTCCATCAGATGGATTAGTTAGTGCTTATAAAATAAGTGATGATTTGATTTTAAATATAAAGAATAGTAAGTATACGGTATCTTCTCTTTTAAAGAATGATGAGTTAAGTAAAAAGTATATAAATGGGACATGTATTGTTATAAGATTATGTGTAAATCATTATCACCGCTATTGCTATCCAGTTGGTGGTACTAAGAAAGAAAATATTCATATCAAAGGAGCTTTACATACTGTAAGACCAATTGCCTTAGAGAATACATTGGTATTTAGCGAGAATACTCGAGAATACACTGTATTAAAATCGGATAGATTTGGTGATATTATCATGATGGAAGTTGGAGCTTTGCTCGTTGGTAAGATTAAGAATTTTCATGATAAGCATAAGTTTAAAAAAGGAGAAGAAAAGGGAATGTTCCTCTATGGAGGATCAACGATTATTCTCTTTCTAGAGGATAAGGTTAGAGTTGATAATAGATTCTTTAAAGCTACGGATAAAGGTTTAGAGGAATCAATAAGAATGGGTGAGGTTTTGGGAAATTTAAAAAGATGAAATAGAATATATTGACTAACAGATTACAATTTATGAAGCAAATCAATAAAAGATTTGCTTTTTATATATAAAAAAACGAACCTCAAAGTTCGTTAAATTCACAATGGCAGGGGATGAGAGAATCGAACTCCCAACTAAAGTTTTGGAGACTCCTATTATACCATTTAACTAATCCCCTAAATATAATTTTTGCTAACGAAATTATTTTAGCATATTATTTTTCTTGTTTCAACAATTATATTCTTAAATTTATTTATCAAAAAAATCATGTTTTATGTTATTATATATACAAAAAAGGAATGGTAATTATGCTAAAAAAATCTGAAGCTATTGATAGACTACTAAGAGAAAATCCTGAATTAGGCCAAAGAAGATTTGGATTACCAGATATTGGTAAGAGGATTGATGGAGATTTTTTTAATCCAACAGTTCAAGCAATAGCTGATGCAATTGACTTTTATGGATATGAAGTAAGAGATGAACTTATAACAGTTTTAAAAGATATCGATTTAGGTGGAGGCAATCCAACTAATTTTAAACCTTTTCCTTTATCGATAAAAAGAATGAAGGAATCGTTAGATCATTCCCTAATGTTTAAATATCCTTATACAGAAGGTGATGACAACATTAGAAAAATTTTACTTGATTATGTTGAAGAACTAGGTTTTATAAATGATCATCCATATTCCTATGAAGACATTGATGATAAAGGTTTATGCGTTCATAATATTACATTCTTACCATCAACATCTATCGCGTTTAATTATATTATCAATATTATTGCAAAGCCAGGAGATGTAATTTTAATCCCAGGACCAAACTATGGCTTATTTACAATACGTGCAGAAAGAGCAGGAGCAGAGGTTGAAATATTACCACTTTCTAAAGAAGATAAATGGCTTGTTAATCCAGAAAAACTAGCCGCAAAAATTGACGACATAAATGAATCATTACAAAAAGTTTATAATAGAAGAAAAGGTTATGTTCCAAGAGTAGTAGCTTTTTTAAATACTAATCCATCTAATCCAACTGGTAAAGTTATGGGCGAGTCTGAAGTAAAAAGACTAGAAGCTATTTCTAAGGTATGTTTAGAAAGAGGAACATTTGTAATTGATGATTTAGTTTACCGTGATCTTGTTTTTGATGAAAAAAATATAGCAAAACCAATTTCAACAATACCTGGGTCTTTTAGAAATACAATTTCATTATTTGGTTTATCAAAAAGTTATGGACTTGCTTCCCTACGTGCCGGTTTTGTTGTAGCTGATGAAATAATTATTAGAGAACTTATAAATAGAATATTCCAAGGTATGGATTCAGCACCTGATATAGTTGGACAAGCACTTGCTGGAGCTTATAATATAACTGAAGAAAGAAAAAAAGTTTATAATGAATATTTTACTGAATTAAGGGATATTTACAGATATAAATATAATTTACTTGTTTCATTAGTTAGTGGAATTGATGCAGTAGATCCTAAATATAAAGAAAGAGTATTAAATACAATTAATTCATCAGGATTAGAAAAAAAAGAAATAAAGAAATTATTAGAAGGAATGCCTTATGTTGAAATTCCTGAAAATTTAATTCCAGATGCCGGTTTCTTTGTAATGTTAGATTTCACTAAGATAAAGGGTATGAAATATAAAGGAAGCATCATTAATACGGAAAGAGATTTACTTAAATTCTTCTATAAAACATGTCGTATAAGATTTCTAATTGGTCAATCAATATCTTGGCCAAACGAAGAAGAATTAATTGGTCGCGTTACTTTTGCATTAGAAGATGACCTAATGATAAATGCTTTTAAATTAATGAGTGATGCATTAACTAAATTAATGCCAGGCGATGAATATATGATTCGTAAGAATAGATTAGAAGATCAAGAACAAATGGCGCATATTAAAGTGGATGGATGGCGCAATGCCTACGATAATATTGTTTCTGCAAAATATTTAAAATCATTAGATTATCAGAAACAAACAGAACGTTATATTGCATCATTTGAAGAATACAAAGATTTAGTAATTGTAGCTGTTAAGGGTGATGAGGTTTTAGGTTACTCTTGCTACGATATAAAAGAAAATGAAAAATATGACTCTGAACTTGTGAGTTTATATATTAAACCAGATTTTTTAAATAAAGGAATTGGCTCATCTTTATTAAAAGAAACAGCCAAGATACTTTATGAAAGAAATTGTAAGAATATGATTATCTGGTGTTTTAAAGACAATGAAAACGCCAAAAAATTCTATAAGGAATTGGGTGGAAACATTGTTGAAGAAAAAGTTGCTTTAATTGGCGATGAATCTTATGAAGAGGTATGTTTCTATTTTGATTTAGAATTCTTAAATGAAAATCCGTTCTAGGGGGTATATTATGGACTTTTTAACAGAAGAACAACAACAAAATGTACAAGAAGTAATTATATCTATAAAAGCTTTTGAAGAAGGCAATCTTGACTTTTACGATGATATGATTCTAATAATTGAACAAATTAAGAATTATAAAAATAAGATGAGGTTTTATACTACCTTTTATAAATTATTACTAAATTATTCAAGATTCAAATATAAACTTCAAGGTTTAGTAAATAATGATCTTGAAGAACTTTATTCATCATGTATAAGTGATTTAAGCTTTTTTAAGGAATGTGAAAAAATAATAGGAAAGTATTTGAGTATTGGTGAAAAATCTGGAAATTATCCAGATTTAGAGGCGGCATACTTACTAACTATTCATCTATCTGGTTTGTTACATTGTTTTAATGATTATCTAGATGAAATTAATACTTTAGCCAAAAACCAAGTGTTAGAGTTTGGATACACAGGGGATTCAAAAGCACTAAAAAGACGCGAAGAAAGAATGACTACAATTGCAACTTTAGCTAACGCTATTAAAGTTCAAGAATAAAAAAACAAGTTGGTTTCCAACTTGTTTTACATTGCCTTCATTAAAACTTCTTTATCCTCTTGCATTTTATCTAATTCTTTATATATATCATTTTCAATTCCAGCATTTACATCAGTTAAATCTATTGGCATACTACTTGGCATATATAATTGAGATATATTATTTACAACTATCGTTCTTGTTATATCTTCTGTTATTCCAGTAATTATACTTAGAACTTTCGAGTAATGTTCTATATCAATTATATTTGGTAAATCTCCCATTTAAATTGCCCCCTTTGAATTGAGTACTATAATAGCACAATTGAACTATTGATGCAAGGTCTTTTTATTAATAATCGTTGCTGCATTATTTTTGAAATAGTTATATTGCCAATATGGTAGATCAAAGCCATATTTTAATTTTGAATAAATATTATATTTTGGTTTATAAGAGCCACTTATTTTCATAACATTTTTTGAAATTATATGAGCTGGTGAAATAAGTTTTTTATGCTTAATTATATATCCACTTAATAATGATTCAGCAAGCCAATCTCTAAAGTATCCATATAATTCTTCATTTTTTATTTTTGTTTTAATGACATACAACACAACTTCAAGAGAAGTAACTATAGCTTCTCTTTCAAAAGAAAAGCAATCGTAATATTTATCATATAATTCTTTAGTTAATGTAGAAAAACATAATATTTCTGTTTTCATATAAATACGAATAGGTTTTCTACTAGTACGTGCATAATAGTTTTGTAATATATGAACTATTTCATGGACAAGAGAAGTTAAAATATAAAGATTAGTAAATATAACTAATTCATGTTTATCTTCTTTGCCATAATTATTTTCTGCATCATTTATCATTTCTTCATAGTTTATTTTTAAAGTACGCTCACCAAAATGATAAAATGCTAAATGTTCAATGTCATTAGTAAATATAATATCTTTTAGATAATCATTTAATTCAAACTCATTAACTATTTCCCAGATATAATTTTCTATATCTTTTTTTGTGAATATTTGGTGTTCTATATTCTTTAAAATATTATTTCTTACAAAAATAGAAAGCATAATATCACCTTGGTTGTTTATTATAACAAAAATGTCTAAAATGTGGTACAATTATTTAGGTGGTAATGTGAAAAAATACTATAAATATGAATTAAATATGTCTATCATGAATATACTTTCAGTAGTGATTTTTATTGGTTTCTTAGCTATTATAAGTATAAGTGGTTATGACATAACTGAAAATATTAATTATTCTTTTTACATTATTGGAATTATTTTTTATCTTATATTACATGAAGTATTACATGGATTAGGTTATAGTTTTTTTGCTAAAGATAAAAAGAATATAAAATTTGGTATAGCTTTAGAAAAGGGGGTATTATACGCTGCTTGTCAAGAAGCTTTAAATAAAAAACAAATTCTAATTTCACTTATGCTTCCAACATTATTACTATCAGTTATTGCTCTTCCAGTTGGTTTAATATTTAATTTTAATTGGTTAGTAATATTTTCAATTATTAATCTTGGAGGATCTATTGCTGATATATTAATGATGATACTTATTATTCGTGCACCAAAAGATGTTGCATATTTAGATTACAACACAGATATAGGAGTATATTTAATATCTGAATGTGATATGAGCAATCTTAAATCGTTTGGTTTTATCCTTACTGATCAAGGACAAGAAAACAAAAAAGAAATAGATAAAAGTATAAAAAGATTTTATATTTCAAAGTATTCGTGTATAATACTTGCAATTGTGTTTTTAATTTGTATAATTTTATAATTTTTATAGGAGGGGTATTATGTTAGATTTAAAAGGTATTTCAAAAATTTATAAAACAGCAGGTCTAACTCAAAAGGCCTTAGATAAAGTTAGTGTAAGTTTTAGAGAAAATGAATTTACATCAATACTAGGTCCATCAGGGTCAGGGAAAACTACACTTTTAAATATTATTGGTGGTCTAGATGAATATACATCGGGTGATTTAATCGTTAATGATGTAAGTACTAAAAAATTTAAAGATAGAGATTGGGATTCTTATCGTAATCACAGAGTTGGTTTTATATTCCAAAGTTATAATTTAATTACTCATCAAACAATATTGAGAAATGTTGAGTTAGCTTTAACTTTATCTGGTATTTCCAAAAATGAAAGAAGAAAAAGAGCATTAAACGCTTTAAAAGAAGTCGGATTAGAAAAACATGTTCATAAAAAACCAAATCAGTTATCTGGTGGACAAATGCAAAGGGTTGCAATTGCAAGAGCGTTAGTTAATGACCCAGAAATAATCTTGGCGGATGAACCAACAGGTGCGCTTGACTCTGATACTAGTGTTCAAATTATGAATTTACTTAAGAAAATATCTGAAGATAAGTTAGTAATTATGGTAACGCATAATCCAGAATTGGCAGAAGAATATTCGAGTAGAATAATAAAAATTAAAGATGGCAAAATTATATCGGATTCACATCCATATAATGGAAAATCTAAGAAAAAAGTATCTAAAGAAAATATAGATGCTAAAACCAAGAAGACAAAAATGTCATACATAACAGCGCTTTCATTATCATTTAATAATTTAATGACTAAGAAAGCAAGAACCTTACTGGTTTCTATTGCAGGTTCAATAGGTATAATAGGGATTGCTTTAATACTTGCAGTTTCTACAGGATTCCAAAATTATGTAGACTCAATTCAAGAAGATACATTAACTTCATATCCACTTTCAATTCAACAAGAATCAACTGATATTACAAGTGTTTTATTATCAATGACAGCCGGAGATAACGAAGGCGCTAGTGGAAATGAAGTAAAAGAACAACAATATATTACATCAATGCTTTCTAGTGTTAGCACAAATGATTTAAAAAGTTTTAAAGAGTATTTTGAAAAAAATTATAAAAATAAAGATAAGGACCTTTCAAATGTTGAATATGCCTATAGTGTTGATCCAAATATCTACACAATTGATGCAACTAAAAAGTTAGCAAGAGTTAATCCAAGTAGTCTATTTAGTTCAATGTGGGGTTCAAATAATATAATGAGTTCATATTCGTCAATGGCATCAATATTTACCCAAATGGTAGATAATCGTGAAGAAATAAAAAAAGACTATGACGTATTAGCTGGTCGTTGGCCAGAAAAGTATGATGAAATGATGATAGTTTTGTCAGAACCAAATTCTATTTCTGATTTACTTGTTTATTCATTAGGTCTACGTGATACTGATGAGTTATCTAAAATGATTACAAGTGTAATGAGTGGCGAAACAGTTGATATAACTAACGAACCTTTAACTCTATCATATGATGATTTATTAAATGTTGATTTAAGATTAGTAATGCCAGCTGACACATATAAATATAATTCTAAATATGATGTTTACGAAGATATGACAAATGATGAAAAGTTTATGAATAAATTATATGATAAAGCAACTAGATTAAAAATAGTTGGTGTAGTTGCAGCAAAAGAAGGCATATCAGCATCCCCTTTAAGCCCAGGAGTTGCATATACATCAGAATTAATAGACTATATTATTGATTATTCTGAAGAAACTGATGTTGTAAAAAAACAATTAAAGAACAGTGAAATTAATGTATTCTCAGGAAATAGATTTGATAGCAATAAAAACAGTTTTGATTTTGAGTTTACCGACTTAGTTAAAGTTGATAATAAAAAATTACAAAGTGCTTTCAATATTAATATTGATCAAGAAACACTAGAAAAAGAAACTCAAAAATATATGGCAGAAATAAATGATGCTATCACTACAGATATTACACCTGCCAAAAAAATGTTCAGTGATAACCTAAATATATTTGCTAAGGATTTATTAGATAGGATAAATGAAAAAAACTCATCAACTGATATTGATATATTAATTAGTAATTACTTGAGCAGTGATGATGCAAAAAAAGCTTTATCTAAGATGGAAAGTGAATATGTCATTCCAGTTGAAGCACTAAAAACAGCATACGCCGGCTTATTAAAAGTACCATTAAGTGGCTATTTAGCAGCATATAATCCTGATTTTAGTGAGAATATACTAAAACCTATAAAAGAAAATATAATTTCACAATTTACTGAATCTGCACTTGTAACTGGAACTGTAGAAACTATGGCTAAAACTATGATGGAAGCAAAAATAAAAAAAATAGTTTTAACAAAAGTTGGAGAGTTAACTTCAAATTTAACAAGCAGTTTTGCTGCCGCCTTCAATGTTGATGAGAAAAAGATAGCTTCGGCATTTACTCTTAACTTTAGTGAAGATGAGCTTGCTAGAGTAGTTAATGCAATGATGAATCCTAGTGAAACAACTCAAAAAACTAATTTGATAACACTAGGATATCAAGATAGAGAAGAACCTACATATATCTTATTCTATTTTAATAGTTTTGATGGAAAAGAAAACTTTATATCGTTCATAGACAATTATAATGAAAAAGTTGATGAAGAAAAAGAAATTAAATATACAGATGCAACAGGTATTTTAATGTCATCTGTTAAAACAATTGTTAATGCTGTAAGTTATGTTTTAATTGCTTTTGTATCTATTTCATTAGTTGTTTCTAGTATTATGATCGGCGTTATTACGTATATTTCAGTTTATGAGAGAACAAAGGAAATTGGTATCTTAAGAGCGATTGGTGCATCTAAAGGAAATATATCTTCAATCTTTAATGCTGAAACATTTATTATTGGTCTACTTTCTGGAGTTTTAGGAATCGCGATTTCTTACTCATTTATACCAATAATTAATGGAATATTGCATAAATTTACGGGAAATATTCCATTATCTGCAACACTTGCAATTAATCATGCAATAATATTAATTGTTTTAGCGATTATCTTAACATTAATTGGCGGATTAATACCATCTCGTATGGCAAGTAAAAAAGATCCAGTTGAAGCTTTAAGAACTGAATAAAAAATTACATAGAAATATGTAATTTTTTTACATATTTTTATGTCAAAAATTATCATTAATACATCTTCATTTATAAAGACATGATATAATTATTATAAATAAGGAGGTCGCTTGATATGAGTAAAGTTTTATCTTATGAAAAATTTCTTAATCATGATAATTTTTATACTCAAGAAGAATTAATTAATCAATTTGGATCTCCAGTTAGTAGTAGTTTTACATCTTCTTTAGTTATTAAAAACGAAGATTTATTTTTGGAATATAAAAACGAAGACTTAATATCAGTAAGTGAAGAAAAAAAGGTTAGTAAAAAATTAATACATGATATATTAAGTGATGAAGGAATGTTTAGATACATTCAAACTAATTTAAATAATTCATCAGGTGTAGTTTTAAAAATTGATTATATGATGGATGCTAACCCTGTTTCTTCAATTACATTAACTAAAGCAGAATTAATAACTGCAATTAATCAAATAATGAATGATCTTTCACAAAAAGAAAAAATGCGTTTTGCTTTTATTGAAAGTATATCACGCACATATTCATGTGAACAAAAATACAATGACTATACACATGAAGTCTTTGTCGATGGTTTGAAACTGGGAATACCAGCTTCAACCTTATTAAAAATAATAACTTGTGATGAAGAAACTTTTAATAACTTTTTAAATGGTTCAATAAACTTTGGCTATGATAAAGAATGTTTAGCTTTTGCATTAGTAGATTTTGTTGCACGTGAAAGAATCTTTGAAAAATTTGAATTTAAAGCTTCAACTATTCAAAGATTTAATAAAATCCGCGATTTCTCCTTAATAGATTTTGAATCATTAAATCAAAATAGATCAAAAAATGATATTGGTAGAAATGGTGAAAGTGTACTAGAAAAAATAAATCTATCAGATGAACTTATGGCTTACTTAGATAAAGAAATGGATAAAACATATTCAAAATTTGAAAAGTCCGTATATTATTATTTAAAGTTATGTGAAGCATTAACTTATGATGCAAATTATTTTTTATCTTCATCACCAGAGCTTTTAGAAAACCATGAGAATACTGAATATATTAATTCAATAAGCACAACTAATAATGAAATAACTAAATATGATTTTACAATGATATTTGCTAGCATTTTATCAAAACTGCAAATTGATTTTACATTAGATCAAAACCTAGTGGCTGGAATTAACTCTAATGCACCTATGCTAACTTTTAGATATGGTGAATATTTAATTTCCTTAACTTCTTTTGAAAATCCTGACAGAAGTGATTTATTAAATGTTAAGATTAATGATGAAATAATTAATTTAACATGCATAAATAAAAATGAATTCACAAGAAATAAATTTAAAGAATTATTAAATCGTATTTATAGCAATATAACTAGAGAAAAAGCAAATGCTAAAGCATTTAAAGAATCACTAGAAAATTATAATAGTAGAAATAATATAAATGAAGTATCTATTCAAGAAAAATTAAGAATTCTATTATTAGAGATAAATCGAACTAATTTAAAAGGAATAGACGCTATCGGTTATGTTAAAAAAATCATACAAAATATATTTTCTAATACCAATCGAGTTAAATTAAATTATCTATGCAAAGAATCAAAGAGAAACTATTTAACTCCAGTAACAATAATTTCCGTTTTAAATGATGATGGATATGTATATTATATGATTGATCATACAAATCCAAATGGTGTAATGGAATTATCCAAAGAACAAGTAACAAGTGTATTAGGTTTAGGCGGAATGTATTATATAGATGATAATAGAATTCCCGGAATAAATAACTTTGTAGGTGAAAAATATGTTAGATAGACTAAGAAAACAATGTGATGATTTATTAAGCACTGATGTAGAAAAATATATGACAATTTCTAATATTTTAAAAAATGATAATTGCTTTTTTGAAATGGACATTGACACGGCTTACAAAATATTAGAAGATTTAAATGTTAAAAAAGAAGATATCAGCAAAGTATATTTAGATTTAATAAAAATAGAAAATTATAATGACTAAGGAGTATTTATGAAATATCCAACTATTGTAAGAGACACAATTGACTTTATAAGTGATACAGAAGTATGTAATATCGGATACGCTGAAGGAAAATTAAGAGATTCACGTCCCTACAGACTTGAAGTATGGTCATCCTATGGCATTACGAATGCAACAATTTTTATTTCTTTAATTGATTTAGAAGAAAAATCAGAAGATGACATAAAAAGAATATTAATAGATAATAATATCATTGAAGTAATAAAAGATGATATTTATATTACAGAAGTAGAAGATACAAAAGATAATTCATTCCTTTCTATAAATGTCCCTTTAGAAGGTAGTGATGTAACTATTAATAAATTACTTGTTAAAATTAAAGATTTTGAATTCTAATGGAGGTTTTATGGATTTCAAAGAAATAATAAAAAGCAACTTAGAAAAAGATAAACTAGTTTTAGGTTATAATGAAGATAAAAAACTTATTTGTGATATAAAAAAAGATAGCTCGATAATTATAACTGGAGAAACTGGTTCAGGCAAATCGATCTTGCTTGATCAAATTTTGCTTGAATTAATTTCCGAATTTAATTCTCTTGAAATGAATTTAATGTTAATAGATACATCGGGTGTTGAATTAAATTATTATCATGACACTAATTATGCAACTTTTAGTGCTATAAATGATATAGATAAATCAGTAGTTGCTTTATCTCGTGTTTTAAAGGAAATTGAAACAAGAAAGAATTTGCTTAATGAAGCAAAAGTATTAACTGTTGATGAATACAATGAAATCAATGAAATCAATGAAGAAAAAATACCACTTTTAGTTGTAGCAATTGATGATGATAAATTATTACTAAGGGAAGCAGATGTTGAAAAAATGTTATCAGGAATAATTAGCCAATTGAATGGTTTAAATATTCTTGTTATACTTGCTACAAGTGATGTCTTTAATAAATTTTTTGAAACAGATATTAATACGTTAGCATCTTTACTTATTTCATTTGATTATACTAATGAACTGGAAAGCAAGAAGAATAATATTCAGGGCTCACAAAACTTAAGCATTGGTGAATTTTTAGCAAGAAGGCAAGGTACTGTTGAAAAATATCAAAACTTTGATTTTGATGATAACTTAATAAAAGAAGTATTAAGGATTGATTAAAAAAGACTACTAAATAGTAGTTTTTTTTGTTATAATAAAAGATGTAAAAGTAAAGGAGGATAAGTATGGAAAAAATAGACATAATTAAAGATATTGAACAACTTTTTCCAAGCGAATTTAAAGATGCGACTATTCTTTTTAAAGATACTTATGTTCCTTTATATGATTTCTTAGAGCATGACTTTATTAAATTTGTCCGTGATAATGCAAATGTTGAAGATTTAGTTAAATATATAAGAAATAATTTAAGTACAAGAATAAGATTAAAATCAGTTGAAGATTTTATAAGTGGAAACAAAATGTTTATTGATGTAATTCAAATAAGCCAAGATGAAGTGACTTCAGTAAGAGAATTTTTAAATTCATATTGTGTTCAAAATATGACTAGTGAAGGAAAAATCAACTACCCACCTAATAGAACAGTTGAAATAGAAGAATTATATAAAAAAGTGCTAGAAAACACTTATTATGGACCAACAATCCAAGATAAGGCAGAGTTATGTATTAATCTTGCTCATTATATTGACAAAGAAATACTTGATTCGATTATGGATGGTATGGATATAACTGTTTGGGATTATATTACAAAAGTTATTCCAACTATGATGTCATCAATATCTGTAGTAAGCATCAAAGATGAAAAAGGTGATAGAGAAATTGATGTTGAAAAATTTGTAGTTCAAATAGTTGACCATCAAGCTAAGTATTTATCCGATAAAAAAGCTAAGGAAAAAGAAGATTTAGAAAATAAATATAATAAAACTAGCGATAACCCAGGATTAGTAAGTGAGATTCAAGTAAAACTGGAAGAGGATAAGACGCTTACTGTTACTGCCGAAATACCTGTGCTAAATTCAAGTTTGCTTACAGATGAAGAGAAAAATTCATTACTTAATAATTATGTTAAGATGGAAAGCATCACAAATGAGGAATACTTAAGCACTGAATTAAATAGAATAAAAATTGCAATAGATAACGCTAACACAGCTCATGACTTAGATAGCATTAGTTCATTCTTTAAAACAATTATTAGTAGCATAAATAGAGAAAATACTTCATCACATATTAATCAACTTATTATTTCAATAGATGAATTAATTATATCTAAACGTAATAATCTTATAAAGGTTAGCGGCAACCAAGAGTATTATACAGACGCCTTATTCAGTGAGATAAATAGAATGAGAGAAGAATTAAGCGGATTTACAACTTTAGACCAATTTAGTTCGTTATATGGATGTGCATTAGATCGCTATGAAGAAGTATTAAATAAAGGCATTAAAGATATTCAGTTAAAAAGTTCATTTGCTCAATTATTTAAACTAATAAATGAAAAAAGACTTAATTTAGACGCAACTATGGCTGATCAACCACCTGAAGTTGAAAGAGCTAAGGTTGATTTAAATGCTTTAATAACTGATATTAAAAAAGATGTCTTAACTATTGAACATGATGCAAATAACTTAGGAAATCTAACTGGTACAGAAATACGTTTAAATTTAAATATTCAAAAAGCTAAAGAGCAAGTTGAAAGAGCTTACATTGATGGCTTGCTAACTGAAGATGATCGTGAATATTATATGTATAGATTAAAAAATTTCTCTATGGCAATACAAAGTGAAACTAAAATAGGGTTTGGAAAAAATTAAGGGTGATATTATGAATGATGAATATAATGAATTATATAATATGTTATCAACTGATCGTGACGAAGTAAGAAAAATCAAAGATGCTTATCAACAAGATATAAGTTTACTTGTTGGAAAGATTAGAAGTTATCATATAAATAATGTTGATATATCAACAGACTATGATTTAGAGAATAACTTTGATAAATTTAAAGTTGATGATTCTTATTTAAGATATAAATTAAATAATGATGCTATTGAATATAAAATTTCATTATTAGAAGGTTATTTAGCAGATTTATTTGCTGAAAAAAAGTTTAATAATTTTCGCCGAGAAAAAGAAGAGAAACTTACAAAAAGTGAGTATCTAGAATATACACATAATCCAAGTGTTAAAAGTGATAAGATTGCTCAATGGTATCAAGAATTTATGCAAAAATAAACTAGTTTAAATAAACTAGTTTTTTTGTTTAAAATAAACGTAAATATTAACAACAATTAGCATATTTATGTTGACCTCAAATATTGTTTAATACTATATTTAAAATAGATAAATATAATCAAAGGAGTAGTAATATGAAGATTAGTAACATTTTTATTGGTGGTTGGTTTCAAAGAACTATGCTACAACTATCAGAAATTTATGATTTTTTAAGAGAGGGAAAAAGCCAACTTAATTTAGATCAAGAAAAATTGGCAGAGTTACACAAAGCATTACAAATTGGGAAAATTGATTATGGAGTTGCAGGCGAAGAATATATTGAGTTCACAACTGCATTAAATATAAATGTTAAATTATTTGAAGATGGACTTATTACACTAAATAATCATAATGTAAGTGAAGATACATTATTTGCAGATATTAATCATGTAACAGACTATTATGAAAATAAATTGTCGCCTGCTTTATCTTATCTTTTTAGTTTAGGTGCACCAATACCTAAAGAACTAGCAAATATTGAAACAATATATCCATATTTCATTACATGTGAAAAAGCTACAAAAGATCAAATAAATGAACTGTTATCGAGAACAGAAAAACAAAAATATTTTGAATTTAAGAATAATAAATATGATGTTGTTCGTGGAGATAAATACTATTTTATTAACAATAAAACTCAGTCATTAGTTAACATTGAACGTTATATAGAAGAACAAATATTTATTCGTGAATTTAAAGGTCAATTACATAGATATTTAAATATCCATAGAATTATTTGGGAAAAAATTGATGAAGTAAAAGACAATGCCCAAGTTAGAGGAGCAGATATAGTTAAGTTTAATAGTAAATTAGATGGTTATGCAAAAACTATTAATCTAATTAATGGACGTATTAATCAAATGGGAACTTATATATCTACTCGTGAAAAAATTGCAAAAAGCGATAAAGAACTAGAGGAATTCTTAAATATCAGTGGATATCGTTATGAAACATTACGAGATACATTAGAATATATAAAACATATTTGGACAATGACAAAAGAATATGTAGCATCTGCTCAAAAATTATTTAGCGGATTAAAACAAGATGTAACTAGTAATTCAATTAATAGTTTAACTATAGTTACATCAATGAGTGCTGGAGTTTCAATCATTACATTACTTACAAAAACTCAGCCAGAGTTTACTACATTTGGTTTATTATATTTCTTTGTTTTAGCATTTATAGTGTTAGCTGCTAATAAAATAATTAGTTTAATAGCTAGAAAGAGAAAATATTCAGTTAATGATATTGAATATGAAAAAGACATTTAATACTTATGAAAAGATATTTTGATATATTTAAAACAATGCTACGCATTGCTAATAAGCATAAATTTATGGTAGTTCAAATGTTTATAAGTTGTTGTATTTATAATGTTTCAAGTCTTCTTCCACCAATTGCAACTGCTGGCATAATTGCTGTAATTTCTGCTAAAAATTTTAATGGAATATGGATCTATGTATTAATGTATATGATTTTTTACATAATGTATTTTGGTTTCTTGCATTGGAATTATTTTACATATACTCATCTTGCAGATTATTATCATCTAGAAGTTCAAAGAGATTTATTTAACCATATTTCTAACAATGAAACTATATTTAATAAAATGTCTAAGGGAAAAGTTATTGAAACTTGCAGTGATGACATTCGCTATTTAGTAGATATTATGGATTGTGCTTCCGAAGCTTTAATGGGCGTTATAAAATTAATCGTTATATTTGGTATATTTTGTTATTATAATATATTTGTTGGACTTTTTGCTATCGTGCTTGATTTATTATATTTAAGTTTAATGAATGATAATTCTAAAAAAGTATCAAAATATTATGAGGGTACACGTAAATACGAAGATAAAGTGATGGATATCTTCAACCAAATGTTAACCAATCTAAAACAAGTAAAAAGCTTAAATATGATGGAACAACTAGATAGTAAACTTGATAAAACAAGAAAGAAATGGAAAGAACAATATAAAGGAAAAAGAAAAAATCTAACAGCAAGATATTGTATTATCCCATATATTGTTTATATAGGTAAAATACTACTATATATATTCTTAGGGTATTTAGTTATTAATGGAAGTATGTCTTTAGACAAACTTGTATTATTAATTAGTTATTTTGAGATGACTATAACTGTTACTGATAAAATGTTAGATTATTTACTTAATTTAAGTAATTATGGAATACGCTTAAATCGTATTGCTAATATCTTAGACTATTCTAGTGATAGAGATATAGATTATGGAGAAATTGACAATGATTACATTAATGGAACAGTAGTATTCCAAAAGGTTAACTATGAAATTAAGGGTAAAAAGATTCTTAATAATGTATCATTTAAAGTATATCCAAATGAAATAACTGCTATAGTAGGTAAAAGCGGTTCAGGTAAATCAACGATTATTAATTTGCTTTATAGACTAGATAGAATTAAATCAGGTAGCATTTTAATTGATGATGAAAGTATTTATAATTACACAAAAAAGGTATACTCATCAAATGTCTCTGGAGTTTTTCAAAAACCTTTCATGTTTGAAATGAGTATTAAAGATAATCTATCATTAATTGATTCAAATATAGCTAGACAAATAGAAGCATGTAAAAGAGTTGGAATGCACGATTATATTGAGTCATTACCAAAAGGGTATAATACTATTATTAATGATGAATCTAATTTATTTTCAGAAGGTCAAAAGCAATTATTAGTAATTGCAAGAGCATTACTTACTAAATCAGAAATACTTTTATTTGATGAAGTAACAAGTAATATTGGTTTTGAAGCTACGACTATGGTAAGCACTGTTCTAAATGACTTAAAAAGCGATCATACAATTATGTTAGTTACTCATAAACCAGAAATTATGAGTTTAGCAGATCGTGTAGTAGTTTTAGATAAGGGATCTGTAGTAGCTAAAGGAAAAAATAAAGATGTATTAGAAAAATGTTCTTTATATCAAGAACTAACTACTAGAACTTTTGCTAGTGTTAGTCAAGAAAACATTTAAAAAAGCACTAATTAAAAGTGCTTTTTTCTTTATATAAAATATCTATATCAACATCTCCATTGATACCATCAACCCTTCCAACGTTACTCATTTGCCATAAGAAGTAATCTCCCTCATAGTTAGTGTTGCTGATATAATGAGCAAGCCAAATCGGATAATTCATAGTGGTATCCCAAATGTTTTCTAAATAGAATTTACTACTATAAAGCATAGTTTCATAGCCAGCAGCCTTTATAGTTTTAGCAAATGCTTCAAATGTCTCATTTAAATCATGAATGCTTATTCCATATTTTCTAAATTTATTCCAATTTTCCCAGTCAAATGCTATTGGGAAATCAAGTTGTTCCCCATTTAGAGTTTCAAGCGTCCATTTTGCATGTTCTATTGCTGTATCTACATTTGTTGCAGTTGTATAAACATAAACACCAACCTTCAAACCAGCGTTTTTAGCAGCTTCTATATTTTGGGCAAAATAAGAATCTACAGAAATATCCTTATCAATATCGGAATTAATACCCATTCTCATAATAACAAATTCTACCCCTGCGTTTTTTACTTTTTCAAAATCAATATTTTCTTGCCATCTTGAAACATCAATTCCGATCATGGTATGTTCAGTTTTCTTATCTTCTATTACAGTGCTTATTGGCAAAGTAACTTTGTTTGTAGTAGAACTATTACTTTTAGATATTTCATCTACAACATTGACTCTTAAATTTTTCTTAGTTTCATTATTAGAACTATCTTTAATTATATAACTTACATGATAAGTTCCGACTGTAGTTAAATCATAAAAACCTTCTATCTCACAAGTTGGCTCACGATCATAATTATCACCAAAGACAATTTCATCACATGGATAATAATCATCATTAACTTTTATAGTTCTACTAGTAGCAGCACTTATAAAAATGGGTGCAGTTTTATCTATTACTTCATAATTAACTTTAAGTTTATATTTTCTCTTTTCGTATTTATATTCAATAATTAATTCTTTTTTACCAATAATATCTGTAGTAATATTAGCATTCTTTGTTAGTATTTCCGTATTAGTATCTTTAATTAAATCATAAATATGTGCTTCTTCATAAACTGTTATCTTTTTCTCTTCTGTATTTAAATAAGCATCTTCTGGCATCTTGTATTCATCATAACCACATCCAGATAATAAAAAACATGTAATTAAAAGAATTATAAATCTCATAAACATCACTAATTATATTATATAATAAAAGTTCGATTTATGATATAATAATACGCAAATATTGATGGGACGAATAGTATGATGACAGAAGAGATAAAATTAGACTTAACAAATTATATAAAAGATGACTCATTTAACTTAAATGATGAAGTTAATGAAGTGACTGAACTGGAAATCGAAAAAGTTAAATTAATTATAAACCACTTGAGTCAAATGGGAATTAAAAGTGTTTTAATCACAGGTGCAGAAAATATAGATAACTTTACTTTAGGAACTATAGTTTTGCGTATAAAAGAAAAAGGGATAAATCAAATAAAACTATATACAAGGGAATATGCAACACAAGAATATTTAGATTTTATAAATCAGTTAAGAAACTTAGGTTTAACGGAGGTAATCTATTCATATCCAGTTTCTTGGTATCAAGAAAATGCCATGAGAACAATTAATAATTTTGAAAATACTGAAATGTTAAGATTAAATGCTTACACTGGTATTATTGGCGAATATGGCGAGTTTTTTGATTATATAAAGAAATTATATACTCATAACCTTGCAGACGATAAGAAAGATGAAATACTAAACCTTGCTCCTAATGAACTAGGAGATTTAGTGTGGTATTTATCGACATCTTTAGCTTTATGCTATGATTACTCACTAAACGAAATTTATTCTCATATTATAGATCCTAGCAATACTCCTAAACAAAATAGTTATGATATTAATTTAATAGATGACTATATAAGAAATTATGAAGGCATTAATATAGCTGATGTTATGATGAATTTCAAAAGAATACTTAATAAATTAGATGAAATAGAGTCTAAAGAATCTGCAATTGAAGCGGTTTCAAAAGTCTTAATTGAAATTGCTAGTATAGCTAGATTCTTATTTAATAAGAACTTAAGCGAAATTTTAGTAAGTAATATTGAAAAATTAAGAAAAAGATATCCAACTGGTTTTGATATAGACAAAGCAAATGAAAGAATAGATGCTAATAAAAAATACAAAGAAGAAGATGGAATGAAAGTTAGAAACCTAACTAGCATTGATACTAAAAACTAATATCTTTTATCTTTTTAAATATAAACAAACAGTGATATAATGATTAGGATTGAGAGGTGTTCTTCATGAAGGCGAAAGAGGAATATGTTTGTCCAAAATGCAAACACAAAAACCGAATTAAATTAACAGAAGAAGTAACACAAGAGAATGTTGAAAAAATTATTTCAAGAGAAATATTTCACTTTAATTGCAAAAAGTGTGGAGAACCAGTTAATGTTGAATTTCCTTTAAAAGTTATTGGTGATGATTATTTAATTTATTATACACCCGGCGATAATCGTGATATAAGTGATCATTCTAAAAATATACTAAGAGTATGTGATACATATGATGATTTAAAGGAAAAAATATTTGTTCTTGAAGATGATTTAAATGATATAGTTATAGAATTTATTAAGAATTATATAAAAAATAATTTAAGTGAAGATGTAATGAAAGATGTTACAAGAATCCGCTATAACTCGAAGGAAGAAGACACGTTATACTTTAGTTTAATTGGTGTTGATAAATTTGCAGAATGTACAATGGAGCAATACGAGAACATTAAAAAATTATTAAAAATAAAAAAGATTAACAAATGTGTTCTTATAGATGAATATACATATCAGAATTTTTATAAGATGAGGATGCTATGAAATTAACAATTAGAAATGGTTCAGTTACTTTAGAAGGTAATACAATCTTAGAATGCGTTAATGTTGATATTACAGACCATACACATGCTGCAATTGTCGGAAGAAATGGTTCTGGAAAAACAACACTTTTGAAAGCTATATATGATAATGAACTTTTTAGTGAAGGTATAGAAGAAGAAAAATTTCAAATTGAGCGTATTGGGAAATTTTCTATTGGTTACATGCGTCAAGTTGAATTTGAAGATGAGAATTTAACTTTATTAGATGAGATAAAAAAATCTTTTCAAGATTTAATTAATATGGAAGAAAAGTTAAATGACTATGTCATCAAACTTAATGAAAATAATTCTGATAAAATAATTAGAGAGTATACCGATTTACAAGAAAGATTTAAATTACTAGGTGGCTATTCATATAAAAAAGAGTATGAAGTAATGCTAAGTAAATTCGGTTTTGCTGAGGCTGATAAAAGTAAATTAATAAGCGAATTTTCGGGTGGGCAAAAAACTAAAATTGCTTTTATTAAATTACTATTAAGTAAACCAGATTTGCTACTTTTAGATGAACCTACCAATCACTTAGATATCGAAACAATTGAATGGTTAGAAACATATTTAAAAAACTATAAAAAGGCGCTTATTATAGTTTCCCATGATCGTATGCTTATAAATAATATAGTTGATGTAGTCTATGATATAGATTATGGCAAAGTTGTAAAATATCCGGGTAACTACACTAACTATGAAAAAATGAAAAAGGAAATTTATGAGAAAACTTTAAAAGATTATGAATTTCAAAAAAAAGAAATTAAAAGACTACAAAGTATATATGAAAGATTTAGATTTAAACCATCAAAAGCTAGTATGGCTTTATCAAAACTAAAACAAATTGAAAGAATGGATTTAATAGATAAACCTATTGAAGCAGATATGAGAGTGTTTCAAACTAATTTAAGCGAAATAGCTCCATCAGTAAAAAAAGTTTTAACATGTGATAATTTAGAAATAGGCTATGATAAAGTACTGGCAACCATTAATTTGGAAATAATGCGTGGTAAAAAAATAGGTGTTATTGGAAAGAATGGAATTGGTAAGTCAACTCTTTTAAAAACCTTAAACGGCACTATTGACCCAATAAGTGGAAATGTTTCATATGGTTTAAATGTAACACCAGGATATTTTGATCAAAACTTAGCTATGAGTGATTCTAATCAAAGTGTTTTAGCTGAGTTTCGCACGTCTTTGCCCGAATTACACGAAAGTGAATGCAGGAAAGCATTAGGTTCATTTCTTTTTAAAGGTGATGATGTTTTTAAACCAATAAATGTTTTAAGCGGAGGAGAAAAAGTACGTCTTCAATTATGTAAAATATTCTTTAATAAACCAAACTTTCTAATTCTTGATGAACCAACAAATCACATGGATATTGTTGGACGTGATCATTTAGAAGATATTTTAGAGTATTATAAAGGTACGATGATATTCGTTTCTCATGACCGCTATTTTATTAAGAAAATTGCAAATCAATTACTTGTATTTGATGATAATGGTGTCAAATTTTATCCATTCGGATATGATCAATATCTTGAGACTATAAAAAATGATGAGCCAATAGAACCAAAAAAAGACAAAAAGAAAAAGACGGAAGAAGTAGTAGAAGAAATACCAAAAGTCAATACTTATGAACTAAAAAAAGAATTAAATAAATTAGAAAATGAAATAATAAAAAAAGAAACAAAGATAAAATTACTGGAACAAGATTTATTTAATACCGATGTATATTCGGATTATAACAAATCTATGGCTATTAATGAAAAGATAAAATTACTAAAAGAAGAATTAACAGAATTAAATAATAAATGGGAAGAATTAACAAATTTAATTCTGGAAAATTAAAAAGTATACATTATATTAATAAAGTGTTATAATCATTTTATCATAAACTGGGGTGCTAATATGGATAGATATAAAGAGGCTAGAAAAGCCAGTATACTAGGTATAATAGGAAATATATTTTTACTTATTATTAAAGGGATTATTGGTTTCATTACTAATTCTCAAGCTATGCTTTCTGATACACTAAATTCTGCCGGTGATGTAATATCATCTTTGATGACTTACATTGGTAATAAAATATCATCAAAAGAACCTGATAGTGATCACAATTTAGGACATGGCAAAGCAGAATATATATTTTCAATGATGATTAGCGAAATAATGTTACTATTTTCAACATATGTTTTTATTTCTTCAATTAAATCTTTATTTGTAGATTATAGCTATCAATTTTCAATTTACTTATTTGTAATTTGTACAATAACTATAATAATAAAACTTGCATTATATCTTTATACAATTTATGTTGCTAAAAAATATAATAATATATTAGTAAAAGCAAATGCTCAAGATCATATTAACGATTGTGTTTTAACTTCACTTAATTTAATTGCTGCTTTATGCGGTATGGTCGGCATAACTTTTGTTGATGGTGTAGTAGGGTCTCTTGTTGCAATTTGGATTTTTATATTTGCTTTAAAATTATTTAAAGAATCATTCGATGTTCTTATGGATAAAGGAATGAATGAAAAACTAAAGAATAAGATATTAAGGGTAATAAAAAAGCATCCAGAAATAAAAAATATTAATCATTTTAATTCAACACCAGTTGGTTTTCGTTATCAAGTGTCATTAACAATATTCGTTGATGGTAATTTATCAACTTTTGAAAGTCATGAGATAGCAAATAAATTAGAAAAAGAGATATCAGCCATAGATGAAATTTATTTAACAATAATACATGTTAATCCTGAATAAATAAACGTCAAAACAAACGTTAATTAAAGTAAGTAAAATAATAATTTATTGAGAATAGACATATAATTTGTTAGAATAAATATAGAAGGGTGATAATATGTCAAAAAAAACAATCCCAACAAGAAACTATCTTATTTTAATTGGTTTAATTGTACTAGTTATTTGTGCGTGTTTTGCATTTTATAACTTATATAATATTATTGAGAAAAATAAAATAAATACAAGTCCTCTTGCCAATAAAGAAGTTTTATATAACGACTTAAAAAATACAACTACCGAATTAGATGCTGATACATTTTTAGTAATTAGTTACACACAAGATCTTGATGTTTATAACAATGAAAAAGAGATAAAAAAATATTTAAATAGAATTAATTTAATGAATAATATAATGTACTTAAATATATCTGAATATATGGAAGATGAAGAATTTATACCGGACTTAAATAAAACTTTAAAATTAAATGATAACTTGAAAATAGAGAAATTCCCCGCTTTAGTTTATTATAGAGAAGGAATAGCAACATATAGCATTGATTCAAGTGATCACTTATTAAATAAACTAGATTTTGAACAATTAGTTGATATGTACGAACTTGCTAGTTAACAAGATTTAATCTTGTTTTTTTTATTTAAAAATATATAATTATTAATGGAGGTCTTATTATGATTAATATAGTTTTATTTGAACCTGAAATTCCTGGCAATACTGGAAATATAATGAGAACGTGTGTTGCAACTAATTCAAAATTACATTTAATAAAACCACTAGGTTTTTCTTTAGATGAAAAATATATAAAAAGAAGTGGGGTTAATTATATAGATAAATGTGAGTACCAAGTATATGAAAATATTGAGGATTTCTATAGTAAAAATGAAGGAACATTTTATTATTTAACTAGATATGGGCATAAACCACATACTGAATTTGATTATTCGAATAGTAATGAAAATATTTATTTTATGTTTGGAAAAGAGTCAACTGGTATACCAAGAGAATACTTAAAACCTCATCTAGATCATTGTATGCGTATGCCAATGACTGATAATGTAAGATCATTAAATTTATCAAATACAGTAGCTATTATGGTATATGAAGCATTAAGACAACAAAATTACAATGATTTATTAAGAGACGAACCACATAAGGGTGCAGATTTCATCGAGAGAGCATAAATAATTCGAGTATCTTTATAACAAAAAAAGAGGATTAAATCTAAGCGATTATCCTCTTTTTCATTTTAGCATTGAAAGTTGTTAATCTGTTTCTATGCAGCTTCTTCTAATTCTTCGTCTGTTTCTTCTATATTTTGGCATTCGCAGCCTTCACCACAGTTGCAATCTTCACCACATTCACAAGTTTCATTTTCTTCCATTTCTACTACATTGCTTTCTTCAATTTCAATTGCATAAACGGGACAAGCTTCTTTAGCTTCAATTGTTTGCTCTGTTATTTTTTCCTCAATTACACTAGATAAACCATTTTCATTGAAATCAAAATTTTCAGGAGCTATAGCAACGCATGCTCCACATCCAATACATTTATCTTGTAAAACATTTATTTTCATAATTTTTCTCCTTTGCCTAATAAGATTATACAGATTTACAGAAGAAAAAACAACTTCTATATACAAAATTAGACATAATATGGTAAAATTTTAATAGGGTGAAAAGGTATGGATAGTAGAATGGAAAAGTATAATGCTCCTGCTACATCTTATAAATCTCGTACTCAGAAAAACAAAGATTTATATAATGATGTTAAGAACAGTGCATTAACTAATTTTGATGTAAATTCTAATGTTTCAGTTATTGATACAAATGCAAAAAACATTGATGTTAATAAATTAAGCCAAATACTTGATCAAAGATACAATGAATATGCACCAAAAAGAAAAAGCATATCAGTTCCAGACTTTGAAGAACCAATACCTGAAAAACCATTAGTAGAAACAAAAGAATATGACATTAATGCCATATTAGAAAAAGCAAAACAAGGTAAAAACGTTGATTATAATAAAGAAAGATTAAAAAAAGTTAGAGATGCTCAATATGAAATACTAAATAATCTTGATCTAGAAATTCAAAAGATTGATGATGCTAAAAAGACAACTCAAAGAAAAGCCGAAGAAGATAATTTAATGAATTTAATCAATACGATTACTCAAATAGAATTAAAGAATAAACAAGATTATCAAGATAAAGCAACTGCATCATCATTAGATTTATTAAGCGATTTAAGGGATGATGAGGAACATACTGGCGAAATAGAAAATGATATAATTCCTGCACAAAAAGAAGAAAGAGTTATAGATCTTAACGAACAAACAGAAGAGAAGGAATTAAGAGTTATTGACCTTAATGAGAACACGGCTGAAAATGACCTAAGAGTGATTGACTTAAATGAAGATACTAGTGAAGAACAAAGAGTTATAGATCTAAATGAGGAATATAAAGAAGAGTATGAATCGCGTGAAGAATATGTTGAAAAAACTTTATCAAAATTAAATATAGATATATCTTCTTATGATGACTTTTCTGATGTTTCAAAAAGAGATACAGCTGTGGTAATTATTAAAGTGGCTATATTCGTAATAATAATAGCTTTGATTATTGGAGCAATTTATGTTCTTAATATATTATTAGATTTAGGATTGTTTTAAAAACAATCCTTTTTTCATATTAATTACTATGAGAAAATTTAAAACTAAATATAATAAGGGGAATAATTACTATTTAACCTTTATTTTTATTATAATACTAGTTTTATCTATTATTAATTATTACAATAAACAAATATCGAGTAAACTTCTTGATATATCAGAAACAAAAATAGAAGAAATTACAAATATTTATATTAAGAATAACATTGTGCCTAAAAACGTCGATTTATCTAAACTTATGGTAGTCAATAAAAATTCAAATGAAGAAATAGTATCTGTAGATATCGAAAATAATTACGCTAATCAAATCATGATAGATGTTGTTAAAAAAATTCAAAATAATATATTTGAGTTAAATATAAACGATCCCTTACTAAAAAAATATAAAGATATAACTTATATAAGTATACCCCTTTTTTTAGCGTATGATGGAGTATTGTTATCCAATTTAGGGCCTAAAATACCAATTAGATTATCATTTTATGAACATGCTTTTGGTAATATTGAAGTTGAATTAGTGAATTATGGAATTAATAATGCGCTAGTGAAAATATTTTTAGAGATTAGTTTAGAACAAAAAATTTATATACCTTATAAGGAAGTTAATAAAACAAAAGAATTTAGATTATTGATTGGTTCAAAAATAATTAATGGAACAGTTCCAAGCATATATGGTGGTTTATATAAACAAAATGTGGACACTGTAAATACTTGAAAGTCTTTTATTTTAGTATAAAATATGTTATTATTTATTATAGTAGGGTGATAATATGATAACCAGGTATGTAGATAAGTTCTTTATAAACCCGGCTATTGAAAATGGAATAAAGTCGTATATTCTTTATAAAGAAGGAAAAACTTATCCTGCAATTTATACATATGAAATGAATGTTATAAAAGCTTTAACAGTTATATATGGTGAAAAAAGTATTCTACTTCCATATAAAATAGATAACGAGAAAGCTTTTGAATGTAATCTACTTATGTATGATTTAAGGGAAAGTGATATGTTAAACTTTTTAAAATATTTAAATTCATACTATGAATTTATGAAGAATTATAAATCAGAAAAGAAAGCAACAGGTTTAACTAACGAAATTGAAAAAATACTTATCGAAATGATAGTAAAAAGAGGAAAAAGAAAAGAATATACTAAAGAAGAATTAAAGGAATTTGATAAAATATTTAACCCTATCGAAGGAAATTTAAAGAAATTAAGATCATTAGTATCAGCAAATACTGGATTAATTGCAAGAGCATGGGAAACTAACAAGTATGAACTTACTAATACTCAACTTAGAATGATTGCAGTAAATCCTAATTTATTAGATAGCAAACTTTATAGTAAATATGGTTATAGCATTACAACAATTGCATCTTTAAGTGAGGAAGAAATCGAGAATGTTAACCATACTATAATAATAGAAGAAAACAGAGTACCAACAATACCAGAAAAAATAAATATATTCCAAAAAGGAAATAGAATTGTTTTTACAACAGGTAATGGTTTTGTTGATAAACTTATGTTATTAAGTATAATTGCAACAGAACTGATGATTGGTATGGTAATAATGTCAATCATAGGGGGATAAAATGAAAATTGTTTTAAATGATATCGAGTACGAATTAATCAAAAATTATCGTGATGCATATGATGAAGAAGCTGTTAAAGAAAGAATAACAGATTATTTTAATGAATATGACTATGTTTTTGGTGATTGGGCTTACGGAAAATTAAGACTTAAAGGGTTTTATAAAAATGATAATAAAAAAGTCACTAAAATAAATAATATAGAAGATTTAGATAAATATATAAAAGAAAACTGTGCATTTGATTGTAAGTACTTTTTATTAGAGAAAAAATAAGGGATTATAGATTGTGAGGACTAGTAATAATGAATGAAAATATACAAGTAACCAATAAAGCAGGAGAAACGATAGTTGTAGAAGGAATATCTTTTATCGAACTTACTGAGGCAAATAAAAAGTATGTATTCTATACACTAAATGAAAAAGTAGATAATGATTTAACAAAAATATATATAGCTGAAGTATCTGATTCTGATGAAGAATCGGGATCAATTAGCGATGCTGAATGGGATGATTTGAGAAAGAAAATGGTTAGAATTTCTCATAAAGAAGAATTAACCGATGTTAAATACTTAAGTATGACAGATCAAACATTTAAAATTGGTGATCCAAGAAAACTAGCTGTCTCAGCTGTAAATATGCAAGCATTTAAAGATTATCAGATTACACATACAATATCTGTTAATCAAACTGATACGCCAGTTGAAGGAACACCAACATTCTTCGCTCAAGAACTTGCTCCAGCAACAGTGGAAACAGCACCAAGTGATGAAAGTATATTTACTAATCCACCACAACCTGTTGAAAACGTTGATACAGAACCGGAATCTGTTGATTCTGTGCCAACTGAACAGCCTGTAATAGATGCTCAACCAGTTGTAGAACCACAACTAGATGCTCAGTCACAAGTAATAGAAAACACTAATGAAAATGTTGTTACTCAATCTGAATTTCCTGCCACTGAACCAGTAGTACAAGAATCAGTACCAGTTCAAGAAATAGCACCAGTACAAGAACAACCGGTAATTGAAACTGTTGCTCAAAGCGCTCCAACTGATGCGGCACTTGATGTAGGACCTGCAGTTATAGCTGAACCAGTTGCACAAACTGAGATGGCAGAATCACCAGATGTAGAACCAGTGGAACCAGTGGAACAAGTTGTACCAACAGAAGTCACTTCACCAGTAGAAAACGTTCCAATAATTGACACAACAACTATAACAAATGGAAACGAACAAAAAGCAATAATATCTGATGAAGATGCACTTAAAGCAATAAGTGTAATTCAAGACTATATAGATCAAGAAGAAGCAGCATAATAGGAGGTAAATATGGAAACACAATCACAAATTAATTTTGCCGAAGTGAAAACAATACTGAATGGAGTACAAACTTATATTTTAGCAAAACAAGCAGTTAATAATAGTCAAATAGAACAACCAGCAGTTGTTAACCAAGAAATGAACTTAGCATCTCAACCAGAGATACCAAGTGATCATTTATTAGAAGAAACTGTTTTAAGCTCAGAAGGAATAAATGTTGATGCCAACGAAACTATGGACAAACTTGATGCAGGATTAGAAACACCTGTTCCAGATATTACTGAAACGTTACCTCAAGGTATGCCGAATACTTCAACTGATGCATTTGCTCAAGTGGCATCAGAACAAAACATAATACCTGAAGTACAAACTATGATAAGTGAACAAGTCGGAGATGTGTCATCGCAACCAGATGCTTCGTCAATGCTAGATACATCGGCAACAAGTTTAATGAATGATACAACAATTTCAAGTGACCAAACTGAAGAAGTTCCGATTATGGATGCAGCAATGCCAGAGGTTGAACCTGCTAATGAAGCACTATCAGATGCTCCTGCAGGACTTGAAACAATCCAAGGTACAGACTTTGTTCAATCTGGTAATGTTGTAACAAATGATGCTATAAATAATGATAGTTCTCTTGCTTATCAAAATACAGAATTCCCAATGGCACAAGATGGTTTGATTGAGGGGACAGAACAAGCACAAACATATGTTGCATCAGGAAATGCAGCATCAACTGTAATAACTGAGATTGCTCCTGCAGTATCTACTGAGCCTGTTGTAATGCCAACAGGAACAACACCAGATATGGGTAACAATCCTGAATTAGTAGTTAGTGCAGAGTCTTTCGGACCAACATTATAATAAAAAGCAAGTTATATAAACTTGCTTTTTTTAATATACTTTAATATGGAAAATATAATTGCTTATTATTATAACTTAAATCCAGAAAAGTATAAGGAAAATGGCGATGTAATAATAATTGAAAGCCATGGCGAACTATATATTGCAAGAATAATAAAAGACAAAGATGTATTTACAAAAATAGTTTCTAGCATAAATAGTAGTTTCTTTTATAAACCTATTTTAAATAGAACTAATGGTTATTTTTTTGAATATAACAATCAAACATATGCACTATTTAAAGCAATAAATCCTGCAGTTCCAAGATATGACGATTTTATAATAATTGAAAGCATAGAATCAACAGAAATAAATTATTCATCAATTTGGGAACATAATATAGAATATTTTATAAAACAACTTACTAGTCTTGATTTTTCTAATACGGAAGAAATTACTAACATTAATTATTATATAGGATTAGCAGAAAATGCAATTACTATGAACGAACTTGCTAATAAACTTACGATAAATGCAAGAAAGTGTCTTAGTCATTATCGAATAAAGTATCCTAATTATAATCTAACCTATAATGATCCTACAGAATTATTAATAGATTATATATCAAGAGATATTGCAGAATATACAAAATCAAAGTTCTTTTTAGAAGGAATGTCTGTTGAAGAATTTATGAAACTTATTAATAAATATAAATTAAACGATAAAGAATTATTATACGTTTTTGCTAGATTACTTTATCCAAACTATTATTTTGATTTATTATCAGAAAAAAATACTGATAAACAACAAAAAATTATAGAAAAAAGGAAAAAATACGAGAAATTTCTATCAAATATATTTGAACAAATAAAAACAACCACTTTATATGTTAATATATCGTGGTTGAAATAACTTAAAGTTCAACATTAATGATGCCTTTGCATTCTGGTACAATCTCTTTAATTGCCTCATATATATTATCTTGAATAGTATAGTCTTTATACATACAAGCAGCGCAAGCACCATATAATTTAACGAAAACATAATTATCTTCGTATTTTATGTATTCAATATCTCCACCATCGCTATTAAGATAAGGCCTTAATTGATTTATGGTTTCAATAATTTTTGTTTCGTTATTAGAAGTTTTTTCTTTTTTTGTTTCTTTTTCTACAACAGTTTCTTTCTTTTTCATTTCTGTCACCAAGCCAATTATACCCCAAAAAGGTGTACAAAGTAAAGATAATTTGCTATAATAAGTAACGAGGTGCAATTATGGATGACTTAAAAGTCGGAAGTGTTGTAAAGGGAGAAGTAACAGGAATAGAAAGTTACGGAATCTTTGTTAGATTAAATGAAAACTTTAGTGGATTAGTACATATATCAGAAATATCAGAAAAATTCGTCAAAGATATAACTAAATATGCTGATGTTGGTGAAGTTATTTATGTTGAAATTAAAGAAATAAATAAAGAAACTAACAAGTGCATATTATCTGTTAAGGATCTTAATTATCGAATTGATGAAAACAGTAAAGTTAAAGAGTCAGTACGTGGTTTTAGCCCACTAAAACAACACTTACCAGAATGGATAGAACAAAAATATAATGAAATACATAAAAAATGAAAATTAAATCATAAAAAATGGCATGTTAAAAATGCCAAAAAATAATTGACATAGCAAAAAATACTATGTTATAATCAATTTGTTCATGTGATGGAACAAACGGAGAAATACCCAAGTTGGCTGAAGGGACCGGTCTTGAAAACCGGCAGGTCGGGCAACCGGCGCGGGGGTTCAAATCCCTCTTTCTCCGCCATTTAGTTAGTTATCGCGGGATAGAGCAGTCTGGTAGCTCGTTGGGCTCATAACCCAAAGGTCGTTGGTTCAAATCCTTCTCCCGCAACCATTGGTCCGTTAGTCTAGAGGCCTATGACGTCTGCCTGTCACGCAGAAGATCACGG
>JAFLUY010000014.1 GCA_022508565.1 Erysipelotrichales bacterium
GAACCCCCGACACCGCGGGTATGAACCGCGTGCTCTAGCCAACTGAGCTATCTCGCCGTGTCACACAAGTAATAATAATATAACATATTAACTTGTGTTTGGCAATAAGATTTTAATTATTTTCTAAATATAAATACAATCCATTGTCTAGTTTAATTCTAATAGCAAAACCAATGAGTAAACCATACTTATTGTAAACATCAATTAGTTGCTTTTCAACAATTGCATTGTTTTCATATAGAGGATCTATATATTTGTGTAAGTCATCACCAGATATTTCCAAGAACTCACCGTATTCATCAGTGTCATCGATTTCATTTGGATCATATCCTTTTGAGAATTTTAAAACCATTTTATCGTTCCAATCAGAAAATTCAGGATCAGTATGATCTATAGTTAAATCAGATTCCTTAGTATTAGTTAAATTAAAACCTTTTTTTACTGTTAAATTAACTTCTTTTGTAGCTTTGTTATTTTGATTATCTCTTATTACAATTTTAAATGTATAAGAACCTTCTTTTTTGTAATTATTTTCATCACTCTTTTTTTCATAAGTTACATCACATGGTAAAGAATAATCTTCGCACTTTGTTATGAATTCGGAAGTTTCAAATTCTTCCCCTTCACCAACAGTTAATTCTTGAACTTCAACAACTGGCGCAGTTGTATCAACAACTTTTATTTTTCCACTTCTAGTAATATTTTTATATTTTACTTTAAAAGTATATGTACCAACCTTATTTAATATATCATCTTCCATAGTTACAGAACTAAAAAGCAAAGTATAATCGTCTTTATCTACTATTTTATTATTTATATAATCTGTAACATCATAACTAATCTTAGTACCAGCTTCAAAAACAACTTCTTTTTTTACATTTAATGTATATAAATTACGAATATATAAAAAAACTCCACATAATAATAAACCAACAACTAAAATTGTAATTATTACTGCTTTTACCTTTTTTGGATTAGTCTCTTCAAAATAAAACTCTTGATCCATTATATCCACCTCGAAAAATATATATTTCTTGTATATCCAACTTCGTAATTATCAAATACTCTAATAATCCAATTAACAATTGCCGTTAGAATATCCTCATCTTTTCTTACCTTTATCTTCTTCATTTCAGTTTTTAATTCTTTTCTAAAAAAATAATCATCTATATATTTACAAAGAATTGAGTCAAGTTGTTCAAGCTTAGCTACTTCTTGATTGTTTTTTATATCTACCTTAAACACGAAAGTTTGATAGACATCTAATAATTTTTCAGATAACTTGTCATCTTCTAAATACTCAAAATTTAAGATTTTATAAAAGTTAGGACAATGTTTAAGAATTTGTTTATTCTCTTTCATATCTATCTTACCTTTCATAGTCAATTATACACTAAAGTTTAATAAATGTATATAATTAAAATAGAAAAAGCACTTTAGATAAAGTGCTCATCAAGACGTCTTTTTCATTAAAGTATATATATTAATCTTCTTTTTTAGTTTCAATTACTTCTTTTCCCTTGTAATTACCACATTCAGGACATGCTCTATGTGGTTTAATTGGAGCACCACATTTAGGACAAGTAATTACACCTGGTAATTCTTTCTTTAAATGAGTACGACGCATTCTCTTTTTAGTTTTACTAGTTCTTCTAAATGGAACTGCCATAATTTCACTCCTTCCTCAAGTGTTATTCTTCACTTACTAATTCCCAGCCATTGCCATAGGTAAATTCTCTTTTAACCCCTTCTTTGACAACCCTAATAGGGACTTCCGAAACAATATTTTCCCATATAAACGGCAAAATATCAAGTGTATTTTGGGGTATTTTATAAAAATCGTTGAATTTTCCGATAATTTCCTCAATATTTACTTCAAAATCACAAGGAACATCCTCTAAAGTAACAGCACAAGGCATTATAAATACACCACTAACTAATAAATTAAGTAGAATTTCATCTTCCATATTAATGAGTATTTCACCAGTCACTTTAGTATTTTTTATATCTCTAACATCTAATTTTTCGTATAAATCTTGGGGAATATCAATAAATTCATCAATAGCTAAATGATTATAATTGTTTAATTTAAATAAATCTATCTTCATATTTACTTATTCATTCTATTCATTTGAGCCATAACTTGTTTTACTTGTTTACTATTAGGTTTTCTTCCCATACTTGTCATTAAAGTAGTTATCATTTGTTCATTTATTGGAGGATTTTTCTTGAAATAACTTTTCATGAAATGTCTTGCTCCTAAAAATCCAATAACTAAACCTATAATAAGTCCAATAACAACTAATAAAATATCATGTAGCATAATTTCACTCTCCTTTTATAATTATACCAAATTATAGTCTATTCGTACACAATTAATTCATGTTGTGCTCTAGTTACAGCAACATAGAATAAATATTTATCACTAGAAAAGTTATTTACAATAATTGCTGAATCAAATTCTAATCCCTTAACACCATAAGCTGGAGCCACCACAAGTTTTCTATCATATTTTTCTGTAGTTACATCAATAACACAAACTTCTTTATAAACTGATTTTAAGCCATCTGCTATGATTCTTGCTTCGTCAATACTTTTAGTAATAATAGCAACACTTTTATATTTCTTTTTTAAATATCTAACGTCTTTACCAATATGTTTTAAATCTGACATTTCTCTTTTAATTACTGGTAAATTAACATTTTTTCTAATGGCACTTACATGATTTAAATCTAAAATACTATTGGCATATTCAATTATTTCTGGACTTGATCTGTAAGTCTTATTAAGTTCAATATAAACACTGTTGACATCAAATATTTCTAAAAGTTTATTTAAATTATCATATTTATAGAACGGATTAACTGTTTGATTAACATCACCTAAAATAGTAAAATGAGCATTTTTAAATATTTTCTTTAATATTTTATATTGTAAATATGTATAATCTTGCGCTTCATCAACTACCACTTCTCTCATTGCAACTTGATAAGGATATCCCTCAAGTAAACACTTCATATAAATATATGGTGTTGCATCTTCATAGTTGATTATTTGACCGTCTAAATTACGGTTATTTTCATTTTTACGATACATATAAGGGTAAATATCAGTAAATATAGCTGATGAATAAAAGAATTTATATATCTCTTTGTATCCATAGTTAAAATTGCTTATTTTAAGTAATGCTTTCCTTATATTTTCTACCATATGATCTTTACCTTTAAAATAGACATTATTAATCTTTTCTGCTATTAAGTTTAACCTTTCATACAAAGGTTTATCTTCATATCTATCATGAAGTAGTTCATTTAATTCACGCATAGAAACAAACTTATCTTTATAGTTTAAGTCCTTAACAAATCTTGCACCCTTAGTAAAGTATTCACAAAATGATTCAATAGCTGGAATAATTTCATCACTTAATTTAAAATGTATTAAATCATTATCCTGCCTTTTACCTTTATAAAATCTTTCAACAAAAGATGAATATGCCTCAACATTTGTATAATCTTGAATATAACTTGATGCAAACGAATGATAAGTTGATTGTAAAGTATTATCTTCTCCTAAATCTGGTAAGACATTACTAATATATTCAGAGAATACATTATTAGGAGAAAAAATTAATACATTTTCATTTGTTAAATATTCTAACTTATAAAGTAAAAAAGCAATTCTGTGTAATGCAACACTAGTTTTTCCAGAACCAGCTATACCTTGAACAACAATTGTATCATTTTTACTATTTCTAATAACTTCGTTTTGTTCAGATTGAATAGTATTAACAATATTTTTCATTTTTTCACTACTAGACTGAGCTAAAACATCTTGTAATAATTCATCATCAATATTTACATCAGTATCAAATACATGCTTAAGCTCAGCGTTTTCGATTTTATATTGACGCTTTCTTGTTATTACTCCCTTTTCTACACCACCGGGAGCATTATATTCAGCATCACCTAATTCATAATCATAAAACAAACTACAGATTGGAGCACGCCAATCACATACTAAATAATCAATTCCGCGTTTTACAGCAGTAATACCAATATATATTAGTTCATCGTTAAATACTATTGATCCAAAATATGGATTATCTTTTACTTTATAAAGTCTTCTAACTTGTTTTGTTTTATCATTAAGTAAAGCTATTTTCAAGTCATTATCTGCAACAAAGGCCATTCTTTCACCTTTATCGAGTTCTTGTTCTATTTCCCAGCGTAATCTTTGAAATTCCTTTAATGATTCTGCCTCATCAGTAATTTTTATACCATATTCATCAATTTGAGCATTTATTTCATCTACTGTTTGTTTTAAATTAAGACGCTCCTGTAATAAATCATTATCTGTAAGTGCCACTTGCTAACCTCCATTGTAAAAAACTAAATAAATTATATAAAAACTAAATATTAAAAGCAATAAAAATTCAAAGATTAATCTTTGAATACAAATATATAATCTAGAATTTTTACTTCATCGCCTCTTTTTGCTCCCATTCGCTCGAGTTCCTCTTCAACTCCCATACCACGAAGTTTTCGACCAAATCTTTCTACTGACTCTTCTTCTTCAAAACGAGTCATAGCAAATAAAGTTTCAATTTCTTTGCCTTTTAATACCCATATGCCATCTTCTTTAGTTACTGTAAATGGCTTTGAATCATCAAATTTATAAAGAATATGACTTTCTTTCATAGTATCTTCATCATAAAGTACTACATCATCTAAAGATTCAACTAATTCATTTAAACGTTCAATTAAAGGAGCTATTCCTTCGTTCATTACTGCGCTAATTGGATATATTTCTTCATCTTTGTATTTTTCTTTAAATAATCTTAAATTATCATCTGAGCCATCAATATCCATTTTATTAGCGATAATAATGTGTGGTTTATTTTTTAATTTTTCATCATATTTAGATATTTCATTTAAAATTTTTTCATAATCATCAATCGGATTTCTACCTTCACTTGCACCCATATCTATAACGTGTGCAATAACTTTAGTACGCATAGCATGTCTTAAAAATTTATGACCTAAACCAACTCCATCAGAAGCTCCTTCAATTAATCCAGGCAAGTCCGCCATAACAAATGATGATCCGTTTTTTAATTTTATAACTCCTAAATTAGGATTTAAAGTTGTAAAATGATATGCACCAACTTTAGCATTAGCATTACTAATCATATTTATTAATGTGCTTTTTCCAACGCTTGGCATACCAACAAGTCCAACATCTGCAAGTACTTTAAGTTCACATTTAATTATTTTTTCTTCTCCCGGTTCACCAAGTTCACTCATTTTTGGTGCTGGATTATCGTGAGTTGCAAAAGCGCGGTTCCCTCTTCCACCTCTTCCTCCACGGCAAACAACAAAACTCTCATCTTTTTTTGTTAAATCAGCAAGTACCGTATTAGTACTCATATCAGTGATAGTAGTTCCCATTGGCACCTTAATAATGACATCTTCGGCATTGGCACCATTTCTGTCACTACCTTTGCCATTAATTCCTTTTTCTCCTTTAACATGCTTCATCATTTTCAAATCAATTAAAGTCTTCAATCCAGGATCAGTAACAAAGATAATAGAAGCACCAGATCCACCATTACCACCATTAGGTCCACCCATTTCAACATACTTTTCTCTTCTAAAAGATGTACATCCATCTCCGCCTTTACCAGCAGTAACAGTTACAGTAACTTCATCAGCAAACATACTATCACTCCCTTTCTTTAAGTTCAATTATTGTACAACCAATATTCATATTATACAAGTAATAATTATCGACTAATTTGTTTCTTTTTAAACTGTCATGTATCTTTCTTTTTAATATTCCCAAACCCTTACCATGAATAACAACAATTTTTCTATTTCGCATCTTATAATTATCATTTATAAAGTCATTTACCACAGTCATGACGGTGTCCTCAGTAAAACCATGGACATCTAACTGTGGTAATATATTTAAAAATGGATCAATTCTTTTATACATTTTGATTTATATTTTGAACTTGTTGCACCTCTGGCATTGGTACTGGATTCATACCTGGTTGGGTAGTATTTTGATTTTGTGTTTGGTTCACAACTTGTGGTTGTGCTGCAACTTGTGAAGTTGCTTGCATAGGCATTTCAACATTTTGATTTGCCATATTTGGTACTGTATTAAATGCATCTTGAGTAGTAGCTATATTTTCAGCTTGAGTTTGTACTTGTACAGCTGAACCACCAGTATTAACTGTTACATTTGGATTTAATGGTTGAACCGCCACTGGTGTTGCAGCAACATTTATTTGTTTTTTAGCAAGTCCTAATTTTTCTCTCAATCCAGAGTTATCTAAAACTTCATCAATTTCTGGAATTGCTTCAACTTCACCAATTTTTGTTTGAGAAATTGCTGCAGCTGTATTAGCAAGTTTAATGGCATCATCAAGTTCCACTTCATTCATTAAAGCAAATGATAAAGCTCCAACAAATATTGAATCAAAGCTTGAACTATCAACATTATTAATTTTCATTTCTGGAAGCATTTTTACTTTTCCATCAACACAATAAAGTATTTTATGTGAATTTAGAATAACTATATAATTACTTTGACCAGAAACATCAACTATTTTTTGATATAGATTAACATAACCTTCAGCCGAACCATCACATTCCATTTTAGTTAACATTTCACAGAACTTTTCTGTAACTACTGACCAAGTACATCTTTTAGATAAAGTTATTGTATCTTTATCTCCGGTGCGTCCATAGAATACAGTTTTTACAGAACCATTATTATTTAAAAGAGCAAAAGCTCCAGCCACATCAGTTCCATCAATTACTGCAAAATTAGGGATAAAATCATATTTAAATTTTTTTAAACAACTGTCAATATCATTATATAAAATTTTCGTTACAACACCTGACTTAGCATTTAAAATATAATAGTTAATAGCTGTATTAGATTCAAAATCCGTTTCCATAAATTTTGAGTTAACTTTGTAAGTTTTAAATGTATCTCTTATCTTTTCAGCATAAGCATCATTCCCAGTAACACCTGTAAAATGTGTGCTCATACCCCATTTAGCTAGTAAACATGCAGAAGTTGCTCCAACATTACCAACAGATTCATTTTTTGTACGAATTAAAAATATATCTCCTTCTTCTGGAAATTCTTGTAAAGGAAGATAAACATTCATTGCTGGTTTACCAATTATAATTGTTTCCATCACACTCACCCTATTCTATATCAATTATATAACAATAAATAATAAAAAACTATATTAAATTATTGTTTTTATAGTATATTAACACCCCTTTTAAAATCTTTTACAACATCATATTACTGACACTATGAACCATAACATTTCTAAGTCACATTAAAACCCGAACAATTAATGCTCGGGTATTAATCTAAATGGTGTCCACGGCGTGATTCGAACACGCGACCATTCGCTTAGAAGGCGAGTGCTCTATCCAGCTGAGCTACGCGGACGTTTAGTCATTTCAAATGACTAATTCATTATAATATAAAAGTAACTAAATTGCAAGTATTAATAGAATAGATACGACAAAATATTATTTAGAAAATCTATTGATTTTGAAGCAGTTACTGCAATTATTTCACTTAAATCTTCTCCAAAATCACTCATTTTATTAGAATAGTCAATATCTTTTACTAAAGTATAATCCTTTAAATCAAGATATTCTCCATTACTAACATCGGTTTCAAACTTTTTTATTTGTTCTTCTGTATATAATGTTTTTTTCTTATTAATGTTCTCAATATAGCCATTCATACTGATAGAATATAGACATAAAAACATAATAAATAAAACTAATAAAGTCTTCAAAAACCAATTACCTTTCTTTTTCTTTTCCATATTATTCCTCCATGTAATAATTTATTGCTTCGGCAAGCATTTTAATTGAATTTTCAACTTCAATTTTATTGTTATAAGGACCTCCTAGCTCAATTAGGATAACATTACCACTAATTTCTTGATTATAACTACTTGTCTTTCTTAAAATTATTCCCCTGCTTAAGTTCTCATTGATATTTTTTATCATTTTATTTAGTTCATTAGATACACGATAATTTTCCATGTAACTCTCGTGTTTTCCACCAACCACAAACATCATCTTAGCATATTCAGCATCTCCGATTGTTGTTGTAGTAATACCTTTATTTGAAGAATCTCGATGTAAATCTATATAAAGTGATATATCATCACTCATAATATTTTCAATTAGTTGTTTAGTGACTCGATAGCTTTGAGAATATGTATAGTTGTTTTTCTTAACTTCAGCTGCTATATTTGTTTCTTCGACTATAACCTCTATATTATAGACACTTAATTCTTCTTTTAATTTTTTAGCAGCACTTAAAACATCATAATCAACATATTCTTCGGTTTGATGAGTATTATAAATATACACTTTTCTTTTGATACTTGTTTCTTCTAAAAATACTGGTTTTAATATTTCTTCTGTCAATTTATAATTTAATCCATTTTTAAGTAATAATTGATTCCGATCAAAATTAACAGAAAAAAGTTTATAGTTTTCTGTCATTAAAAAGACTGGGTCTACTTTTTTTACAAAACTAAAGCTAAATAAGACAACAATCAGAATAAAAAGAAAAATAATTAGAATACTATATTTATATTTTCTTTTGGCTTTAAATCTTCTTTTCATTATAACCACCGATAATAGATTATAATAAAAACTATAAAAAAAATGTAAAAAAAAGAACTAGTTTTAATTCATTTTTAAAACTAATTCTTGTTTTTTCAATATTTCAATAACTTCATTTGTTTCTTTATCTGCTAAATCATCATAATTAACAGTAGAAAGTGGTAATAATAAATTATCAAGTATTATTTGTCTTAAAAGTTCAAACTTTCCTTTAACACAAATCTTTTTAACTTGCTCTACTGCACCAATAGCTGCATCATTATCAACTATTAAACATACTAGCAACATAACATATTGTGCGCCTAAAACTCGATATACCTTATCACTTAATATTCTAGCATCAATTTGATATATGAATAAAATATCAAGTATTGCTGTAAGACCATAATTCAGCTCTGCAAATATTTCATCAAATTTATCAAATATTCCACTTTCAAGTAAACTAACTACTAGTTTTCTTTTTGGATATATTAAGGTTTCATAAATATCAACAAGTTTTTCACCTTTAAATGATTCTTCTCCAGTTTTTAACTCTGCATATTTTGCATCTACTACTTTATTAGGAATATCTATATAACTACGATTTGTAATTATACCATTTGTTTCCATATATTTAACAGATTCAATACCTAAATTACTTGTTTTATTATAAAATGCAATGAAGTTAGCATTATTTTTAGATACTTCACTACTATTTAAATAAGCAGTTATTAAAGATACCATCATTTCATCAGGCAATTTAACTATACCTTCAATTATGATATTTTTAATAGTTTCATTATCAAATCTACAATCTATTTCTTTTATAAAAGAGGCTATCAATTCATTATAAGCTTGATATTTTCTATATAGTTCTTCATTGCCCGCCATATTTACTCTAACATCAACTTTTGGAAAATATGGATGAAATAAAGGATATTTTTTTTGAAATGTTTCTTTCTTCACTGTAGTTCCTCTCCCCCACAAGCATATATATTACTAAAAATAGCCCGAATTGTCAATTATAGAAACATAAAAAAAGACAAGTTATTACTTGTCTGTAGATCCAAATCCGCCAGTTCTTACACCTGTTGAATCATCATCATCAACAATAAGATATTTTTGAAATATTACTTGACCTATAACGTCTCCCTTTTTTACTTCTATATCATGATCTAAACAGTTGATATATTGAAAGTAAAAATGTCCATCATTAGTTTCATTTTCATAATAATCTGAATCAATAATACCAATACTATTAGCCATTATAAATCCTTTTTTTGGACCGCTACTACGATTTGCTAACATATACCATTCATCTGGTTGACAATAAGCTTTTAATCCAGTAGGTATTAAAGTTGGTTTTACCCCTGGTTTAAATGGAGGAATTACTACATCTTCTGCAGCTTCAACATCATAACCAGCAGAATTTTTAGTACTTCTTTTTGGTAGATGAATATCTTTATCTTCCCAACCCTTGGCTATTTCAAAACCTCTAACTTTACTCATTTCTTATACTCTCCTAATCTAACAGCATCTTTTTCGTGCAGTACTAATCTTTCTTGTTTAAGCGATTCTTTTACATCAATTATTCTTTGATTTCTGCTTCCACGGAAGATAATCGATAAATCTTTTTCTTCTTCCTTAAATTCGCCATCAACTAAAACATCAATGTATGATATAAATTCCTTGGTAAAATCATATTTTTTGGCCATAACATCCATGATTTGTTTATCAAACAAATATCCAGAGAAAGCCCAAATACTTTTATTAGGATAGATACTTTTTACTTTTTTTACCAAAGGTAATAAAGCTGCTTGATTCCCAGGTTCAAATGGTTCACCACCAAGTAAAGTTAAACCTTTTATATAATCCGGGCTTAATGATTCAATAATTTCATCAATTGTCTCATCAGTAAATTCTTTACCTGCATTAAAATCCCACGATTCAGGATTAAAGCACCCTTTACAATGATGAGTACATCCAGCTACAAATAGACTAGTTCTAACGCCAGGTCCATTTGCAATATCATATTTTTTTATCTCCATGTAATTCATATCAAGCACCTCAGTTTACTATCTATTATAGATGAGTAACTCTTTGACCGATTTCTTTAGTCTTTCCTTCATTCCAGAAGTTTTCGCCTAAATATCCGCAAGTACGACGAGTAACATTCATCTTTTTCTTATCTTTATTTCCACAATTAGGGCATTCCCATTGTAGTTCTTTATTTAATTTAATTTCTCCATCAAAACCACAAACATGGCAATAGTCAGATTTAGTATTAAATTCACCGTATTGAACATTATCATAGATAAATTTAACAACTTCTTCCATAGCATCTAAATTATGTTGCATATTTGGAATTTCAATATAAGAAATTGCTCCACCACTTGATAGACGTTGTAATTCTGATTCCAATCCAAGTTTTGTAAATGCATCAATTTTTTCACGAACATCAACATGGTAAGAATTTGTGTAATATCCTTTATCTGTAATATCTTTGATTTTACCAAATTTTTCTAAATCGATTTTTGCAAATCTATAACATAGACTTTCTGCAGGAGTTCCATATAAAGCGAATCCAAGTCCAGTTTCTTTTTTCCATTCAGCACATTTATCTTTCATGTGTTGCATAACTTTAGTTGCAAATTCAATTCCGGCCGGATCTGTATGTGACACACCTTTCATTGCTTTTGTAACTTCATATAATCCGATATAACCAAGTGATAATGTTGAATAACCATTCATAAGTAGTTTATCAATCTTTTCACCTTTAGCTAATCTTGCGATAGCTCCATATTGCCAATGTACTGGTGAAATATCAGAAGTTATTCCAAGTAAAGCATGATGTCTGCACATTAAAGCTTCACGGCATAAATCTAATCTTTCATCAAATAATTGCCAGAATTTATCTTCATCTCCATCGGCAATAATACCAATTTGTGGTAAGTTAATTGAAACTACACCTTGATTGAATCTTCCTTCAAATTTATAATTTCCGTTTTCGTCTTTCCATGGAGATAAGAAAGATCTACATCCCATTGGAGAGAAAACATTACCTTCATAATTTTCACGCATTTTCTTAGCTGATATATAGTCTGGATATAAACGTTTAGCACTACATTTAACAGCTAATTTAGTTAAATAGTCATACTTCCCACCTTTTAAACAGTTATGCTCATCTAATACATAAACTAATTTAGGGAAAGCTGGTGTAATATAAACACCCTTTTCATTTTTGATACCTTCATATCTTTGCTTAATTATTTCTTCAATAATCATAGCATTTTCTTCAATATAAGGGTCATCTTCTTCTAAATTCATAAATAATGTTACGAATGGTGATTGACCATTAGTAGTCATTAATGTATTAATTTGATATTGGATTGTTTGAACACCATTTGCTAATTCTTTTTTAGTTTCTTCATCAACTAATTCTTTTATGGTTTCTTTATCAAGTTTCTTTCCAACAACTTTTTTAATTCTCTTTTCAATCTTCTCTTTTGATACTCTTAAATATTTTCCTAAATGCTTAACTTCTACAGATTGGCCACCATATTGGTTAGAAGCAACGGCAGCAATAATTTGGGTCATTACTGTACAAGCAACTTGGAAACTCTTAGGAGATTCAAGCATTTTACCATTCATTACTGTTCCATTATCAAGCATATCTTTAATATTAACTAGACAGCAATTGAATATTGGTTGTACGAAATAATCCATATCATGGAAATGTAAAATACCATCTTCATGAGCCTTTGATATTTTTTCCGGTAATAATAGACGTTTGGTTAAATCTTTTGATACTTCACCAGCAATATAATCTCTTTGAGTACTAGCAAGTACTGAATTCTTATTTGAATTTTCTTCGTTTAATTCTTTATTTTCATTTCTAATTAAACTAAGAATACTTTCATCGGTAGTATTACTTTTTCTTACCAATGCACGATTATATCTATACACGATATAGTTTTTTGCAAGTTGGAATTTTTTCATTTCCATTAACTTGAATTCAATAATATCTTGAATGTCTTCAACAAGAATTCTCTTCTTATTTAAACCCTCAATATATTTAATAATTTTTTTAATATCGGCATCTGTTGCTTTCTCGTCTTCTAAAACTTCAGCATTAGCCTTGCCAATAGCGATAAAGATTTTCTCTTTATCATAGTCAACAATATGACCATCCCTTTTAATAACTTTCATAATTACCTCTCCCATATCGTACCGTCTATCTTTAGTACACTCACATTATAGCAAATCTATTATTTAATTTTTTGTTGCAACTGCAACATTTTTGAATTATAATGAAATTAACAAAAAAATGTTGAAAACCAAAAAGGAAAGAAGGCTCGAAAAATGGCTGCTTTTAAGGTATTTGATAGTATTGAAGAAAATGATGTCAAAAAAATGTTAAGTTGTTTTGAAGCGAAAAGAATTCACTTCAAAAAAGATACAACCATCCTTTCAAATATTGCCAATAATACTCAAGTAGGCATTATAGAATCCGGATCTGCTATCGTTATAAGATACAATTATAATGGGTCAAGAACAATTATCGAAAAATTAACAGAAGGAGATACCTTTGGTAGTTTTTCTCAATCCTTCACAGAAGAGTTGTACGTAATCTCTGAAGAAGAAACAGATGTTATATTATTTAATTCAGATAAGATGATAAAACGGTGTAAGAAAAACTGTGAATATCACAATCAAATTATCAATAATATGTTACAAGTTATAAGTCAAAAAATGCAAAACTATAATGAAAGAATTGAAGTATTAACAAAGAAAACAATTCGTGATAAGCTACTAGCATATTTTAATATTTTAAATAAAAAACAAATTACAAAAAACATTGTCTTACCTTTTAATTTAACAGACTTAGCTGATTATTTATCCATTGATAGATCTGCTATGATGCGAGAACTTAAAAACCTAAAAGAAGAAGGGTTAATAGAATCTAAAGGAAAAAAAATACTCTTAAAATATTAAGAGTATTTTTATTTTAGTTTTCTTATTTTAGTACCATAATATCTATTTTCATAAACAGCATCTAAAATTTCAGCATACGAAGATGACTTACATTCAGATAGTTCTAAATTTTTCATAGAATAAGGAATTATTTCTCTCTCATAATAGACTACTTTATTTTGCTGTGGTGGAGTGCTAACACTTCCACTAACTACATTACGAAAACTAATACTTTCTGTTTCTCGGTGATATTTATTTTGACTAAATTGTTTAGATTGTTCTTCTCTAAAACGATTTAATATATAAAAAGATTTAATAAATCTTGCTGCATTATCTCTATCCACACATTCAACTACCAATGCAGGAACTTGTTGATTAGCTATTTGATTTATTACATTTTCATATGAAATATCATTATTTAAATTTTCAACATTATCTAAAGCAACAAAAATATCATATGAGCCAGTTCCGTTTTTTATAACAAAAATATTATAGCTTACATATCCTTCAATTTCTCTTTGCAATTTCATAAATATCGCTTTAAATTTTTCCCAAAGTTCTCTATGATATTTGTCTTGAAATCCATCAATTATTTCAATAAATTTTCCATCTTTGTAGTGTTTCAAATAATGTGAAAAAGAAGCTAGTAATCTTCTAATATCTTCTGCATTTTTGCCAAGCATTTCATCAAATATACTCATTAAGAATCCTTCTTTCTTTAAATGGTTCAGTTATTATAATTCATAAAATTCAAAAATACAATAAAAAAGAAGACTTTTATATTAATCTTCTATATATTTATTGTATTTTTCAAATTCTGATGATTTATCTAATTTAGTTTGACTTAAATCTTTAAATAGTTTCTTTTGAGCATGATCAAGTTTTGTAGGTATTATGACACTTATAATGCCATAAGCATCTCCTTTACGACCACTTTTCTCATCATCTATACCTTTGCCTCTAAACTTAAATTTATCACCATTTTGAGTACCAGCAGGTATCTCAGTTATAATTGTACCTTGTACTGTTGGAATTTCTTTTTTACATCCTAAAACCGCTTCACTAATAGTTAGAGGAACTTTAACATAAATATCTCTTCCATCTCTTTGATAGATTTCGTGTTCCTTGACGCTAAATTCAATATAAACATCGCCTCTAGGTCCGCCATTAGATCCAACACTAGCTTTACCACTCATACGCATAGTATCGCCATCTTCAACACCACGAGGTACACGTAATTTGATTTCTTTTGAATTATTAATAATTCCTTTACCACTACATTTATTACATCTATCTTTATAAGTTACCCCACGACCGTGGCATGATGGACAAGTAGATTCAGATTGGAAGATACCAAACATTGTTCTTTGTTCACTAATGACTCTGCCTCTTCCACCACACTCAGAACAATTAGATTCACCATGCCCACCTTTTCCATCACACTCAGGACAATTATCATCAACATTAATTTTAAATTCTTTTTCACAACCATAAACAGCTTCTTCAAAAGTTAATTTGATACTTACAGCTATATCAGCACCTTTAGTTTTTCTAGCACCACCACGGCTTCTGCCACCGCCAAATGATCCACCCATCATAGATTCAAAAATACTACCTAAATCAAAATCTTCGAAATTAAATCCTTCGAAACCTCCAAAACCAGCACCACCATTTTGATCGAATGCAGCATGGCCAAATTGATCATATTGGCGTCTTTTTGATGCATCACTTAAAACCGAATAAGCTTCTCCTATTTCTTTAAACTTTTCATCAGCTCCAGGCTCTTTATTTACATCTGGATGGTATTGTTTAGCTAATTTTCTAAATGCACGTTTAATTTCTTCGTCTGAGGCGTTTTTAAATACCCCTAAGACTTCATAATAATCTCTTTTATTTGTAGCCATTATTTCACCTCATTTGTTTCTAATAATTCATATAATTCACTTAAAGCCTTATCAAACATTTCCATTGCAACATCATATACTTTGCTATCAGTCATATCTATACCTAAAAGCATAAGTGAATCAAGTGGTGTTTCACTGGAACCAATAGTTAAATATTTCATATATTTTTCTTTAAAGCCATCTTCATTAGTCAATAACTTATGAGCAACATTACAAGCTGCAATTATTGCTGTTGAATAATTATAGCAGTAATATCCACCTCCTAAGAAAAAGTGTGGTATTTCAGCCCATACGTATGGAGATACATCGTTAACTTCATCTCCACATACCTCATTATGAATATCTAACCAAATATCACATAATACATCACTTGATAAGGCTTCTCCTTTATTTGCAAGAGTATGTGTTCTTTCCTCAAATAAAGCTTGTTTTGAAGCACCAAAGAAATTACTAATAAATATTTTAATAAAATTATATAGTATAGCTGCTTTTGTTGATTTATCTTCTTCTTTATCTTTGAATATATTAGCAAATAATATCTCATTTGTTAATGAAGAAACCTCAGCGCAGAAAGTTGCTTGATAAACATACTCTGGTAATTGATTTTCAATAATCATAAATTGATTACAAAAATGACCAAGTTCATGACATAATGATGAAATATCTAATATCTTTCCTTCATAGTTTGCAAAAACTCTTGGTTTAGTATAAGGAGAATAAATTGAACTCCAGCCTGTAGATTTATTTTCACATGGAAAATAATCAATTGAACCATGAGTAAAAGCATATGTTAAAGTATCAATATATTTTTCTCCTAAAAACGAATAAGTATCTAAAATTATCTCTTTAGCTTCTTCAACTGTATATTTTTTTGATGATTCTTTAACTATAGGGGCATTTAAATCATATGGTTTAATTTCGTCATATCCTAAAGCTTTCTTTAATAATTGTACAAATTTTATATAATTTGATTTATATTTTAATACAGACGATTTTAAAGTATCATACACTTTAATATCTAAGTTTTTACTATAAAATACTTGTTCTAAATAGGAATTAAAACCGCGGAATTTAGCTTCTGCTTCACATGATTTTATAAAAGATATATAATTTGTAGCTAATGAATCAATATGTGATCCAATTGCGCTTCTTTCATTATTATAAACTTGTTTTCTTACATTTCGATCTTCATGAACAGCATATAAGTTTAAGTTAGATGCCATTAGTTTTACGTTCTCGCCATTAACTTCTATTTCACCATAATCTATTTCTTTATCAGTAATAAAAGTTGATGATTTACCAAAATTAGAACTAATCATTTGGTTAGTTGAAAGAATACTTTCTTCTCTTTCAGATAAAGTATGTTCTTTAGCACGATATAACTCTTTAAACCATTTTTCTAATACTTTTAGTTCTTCTTTTTCACTAATCAATTTTTCTATAACTTCATAATCAGCAGCAAGTAATTCAGGAATTACATAAGCAGTAGCTGTTTGATATTCAGTAATTATATTATCTACTTTATCTCCATACTTTTTAGCATCTTTATTATCCATTTCAACATCAACTAAAAGAAAACAGAATACATCTAGTTTTTCAATTATTTCTTCAGTTTCACGAGTACTCTTAATAAATTGCCAAAGTGTTTCAGATGATTCAAGCAATTTTCCTTTATAGCTTGCTACTTTTTCAATCATTTTAGGTATTTTTTTAATGTCTTCTTCTACTTCATTAAATGATTTATATAGATCACTTAAATCCCATTTATACTTTTTATCTATATCTTGTCTTTTCATAGTGCCTCCATATAATCATAAAGAAAATTTAAGGGATTTTCCCTTAAATTATTTCTCTACGAATTCTGCTTCTGCCACATCATCGTTATTATCGTTATTTTCTTCGTTATTTGCTTCTTTTGAAGCCGCTTCATAAACTTTTCCAGCAAGTTCCATTGCCTTTTCTTGTAATTTAGAAGTTTTATCTTTAATATCATCGATTGATGGGTCTTCTTTGCCAAGTTCGTCTTTAACATCTTTTATTAAGTCTTCAACGTCTTTCTTTTCATCATCGCTTAATTTATCACCTAAATCACGAATTGCGCCTTCAGCAGCAAATATTGATTGTTCGGCATCATTCTTAGCATCAGCCATAGCTTTTCTTTTTTCATCAGCTTCTTTATTAGCTTCTGCTTCTTTCATCATTTTATCAATTTCTTCATCACTTAAATTAGTACTTGAAGTAATTGTTATTTTTTGTTCTTTATTAGTTCCTAAGTCTTTAGCTTTAACATTAACAATACCATTAGCATCGATATCAAATGTTACTTCAATTTGAGGAACACCTCTTCTTGCAGGAGGAATATCTCCTAATTGGAATCTTCCTAATGTTTTATTGTCAGCTGCCATTGGTCTTTCTCCTTGTAACACATGGATATCAACAGCAGGTTGATTATCAACAGCAGTTGAGAATACTTGACTCTTACTTGTAGGAATTGTTGTATTTCTTGGAATTAAGACAGTCATAACATCACCTAAAGTTTCAAGTCCAAGTGATAATGGAGTTACATCTAGTAAAACTAAATCTTCAACTTCGCCAGTTAAAACACCACCTTGAATTGCTGCACCCATAGCAACAACTTCATCAGGGTTAACACTTTTATTTGGTTCTTTTCCAAGTTCTTTCTTAACTAAGTCTTGGATATATGGAATACGAGTTGATCCACCAACTAATACTACTTGATCGATGTCGCTTGCCTTTAAGTTTGCATCTTTTAAGGCATTCTTAACTGAATCTAATGTAGAATCAAATAAATCTTTATTTAAACTTTCAAATTTAGCTCTAGTTAAGTCCATTTCAAAGTTAACAGGGTTTCCATCAACTTGTGCAATAAATGGAAGTGATATTGTTGTTGTAGTTGAGTTTGATAAATCTTTTTTAGCTTTTTCTGCTTCGTCTTTAATACGTTGCATAGCCATTTGATCATCTGAAACACTCGCATTTGTTTCTTTCTTAATTTCTTCAACAATATAGTCCATTACGCGTTTATCAAAGTCATCTCCACCTAAACGGTTATTTCCGCTTGTAGATTTAACTTCATACACACCATCACCTAATTCAAGTATTGAAACGTCAAATGTTCCACCACCTAAATCGTATACTAAGATAGTTTGTAATTTATCTTGTTTATCTAAACCATATGCTAAAGCAGCAGCAGTTGGTTCATTTACAATTCTATCAACTTCTAAACCAGCAATTTTACCAGCATTTTTAGTTGCTTGTCTTTCAGCATCATTAAAGTATGCTGGAACAGTAATAACTGCATGAGTAACAGGTTCTCCTAAATAAGCTTCTGCATCTTTTTTAATCTTTGATAATATTTTGGCACTAATTTCTTCTGGTGTATATTTTTTACCATCAATCTCTACTTTTTTATTAGTTCCCATTTTTCTTTTAATAGAAGCAATAGTTTTATCTGCATTAGTTACAGCTTGTCTTTTAGCTAAAGCACCAACTAATTCTTCACCATTTTTTGTGAAAGCTACTACAGAAGGTGTAGTTCTATCTCCTTCAGCATTTGCAATAACTGTAGGAGTACCTCCTTCTAATACTGCACAACAACTATTTGTTGTTCCTAAATCTATACCTATAATTTTTCCCATAATTCATTCCTCTTTCTATATTAACTACTCTGATACTTTTACCATAGCAGTTCTTAAAACTCTATCTTTATACATATATCCTTTTTGCAATACTTCTATTACAATACCAGAATCAACTCCATCTTTTGTTTCCGTTAAAACAGCTTGATGGAAAGCAGGATCAAATGGTTCATTTAAACATTCGATTTCTACTACTTCATTATCAGTTAAGATATTTAAAATGTTTGTATAAATCATTTGAAATCCTTCTAAAAAGTCTTTATTCTCTTCATTTTTTAGTGAAAGTGCTCTTTCAAAATTATCAAGAATATTAACTAATTTTTTTAATATGTCTTCATTAGCATATTTATATAAATTGCTAACTTCATCTTCTTTTCTTTTTCTAAAATTCATCATCTCTGCTTGTATACGCATCGATTTTTCTTTTTCTTGTGCTAACTCTTCAGTTAGTTTTAGAATTTCTTCTTCATGCTTATTTTTTTCTTTTTTCTTTTTATCCTTTTTTTCAGGCATTTCAACATTTTTTTCTTCTGTTTTTATATCTTCTATATTCATGGTGCCTCTTTTCTATTTTTCGATATAAGATTTTAGGAAATTAAGTAAAGTAACAACTTTATCATATTCCATTCTCTTTGGACCAATAATAGCAAGTGTTCCTTCATCATTTCCAACCTTATAATGAGTTTTTATAATGGTAACATCTGGGTCAAACTCAGTTTCTTCACCTATATATACATTTATATCTGAATCAAGTGTTTGAATATTTTTAACCAAATCAACATTTTCTAACTTTGCAATCATATCCTTAATCTTATTTGGCTCATTATACTCCTTATAATCAAGTATATTCGTTTTTCCACCAAATACGACATCAGAGTTATCAACTGCAAAATCATGGAATGCTGTTGAGAAGAAATTACATACTTCTTCATAACGATTAATTACATCCTTAATTCGAGGTTTTATTTCTAACTCAAGTCTTTCAGTAACTTTTGATAAAGGTGTTCCAACTAAAGCCTTATTAATTAATTCACAAGTTTTAATAAGTTCTCTCATATCTATTTCTTTTGAAATATTAACTTGTTTATTTTCAACAACACCTAAATTAGTTACTAAGACTGCTACAACTCTTCTATCACCAGTTTCATCTTCATCATCAGAGTCAAGTGGAATAATACTAATTTGTTGCAATGTTGATGCATCAACAGATGGCCCAATAACAACACTTGTATAATGTGTTATATCACTTATTATCTCCATACATTTTTGAATAGCATCACTTACAACCAAACTATTATTATTTAATATTGTTTGTAGCTTTAGTACGTCCTCACCTGTTATTTCTTTTGGCTTCATAAGATTATTAACATAATACTTATAACCAGCTTCTGAAGGAACCCTACCACTTGATGAATGTTCTTTTTCAAGTAAATTCAAGTCCTCAAGTAAAGCCATATCATTTCTTATTGTTGCAGATGAAACATGCAACTGATCAACTAGTGATTTAGATCCCACAGGTTTAAAAGTCTGTATATAAGTTTCAACTATTATTCTTAATAACTCTTCTTGTCTTTCACCCATATTATCACCTTGGCACTTCTTTTTCTTCAGTGCTAATATGATTATAATTCTTTATTTAGCACTTGTCAATAATATTTGCTAACTCATATGTAAAAATACATGATTTAATTTTTCCACCTATAATTTGTCTTATTATATGAAAAAAGGATGATATAAATAGTTATACCATCCTTTTTTGTTGCATATTTTTAATCTTTATCTATAATTCTCCTCTAGATACTTCTGCATTTGAACCACTTTTAATGGTTTCATCATCTTGTATATCACCATGATAATAAATGATAGTTAGCTTTGTACAACCAGAAAAAACATTTGCACCAATTTCAGTTACACCATGAGGAATATCAATTTCTGTTAAAGAGGAACAATCTTGAAAAGCGTTATCTTTAATAGATTTAAGATCAGAAAAATATTCACTCATACCAGCTTTATAATTATTAAAGGAAATACTATTTAAATCATTACAACCAGCAAAAGCATTTTCTCCAATTTCAGTTACACTTTCAGGAAACATTACCTTAGTAAAATCTATATTCTTAAATGCATTAGCAGCAATTGCAATAACTCCATCTGGGATTGTAATCTCTTTTTCGCTACCTGTATAACCAGTTACTATGGTTTTTGTTTCGGGGTCTTCATATGTAAAATAATCTATTTCTTCAAGTTCATCAATTAGTTCATTTCCTATTTCGTCTCGTTCTGTTCCTTCCACATTTAATGTACATGTTATACTTATACTTTGTGTATCTTCTTCATCTGTTTCATCTTCGCTTGTTGTTTCTTTGCCTACATATGACTTTATTAATGTTGCTTTAACATATCCTTGTTTTCTTTCTCCCGCCTCGATGATATATTTATCTTTTGTTTCTTCTCCATCATTTAGTAATAAATCTTTTTCTAGTTTTATATAGTTTGCATATTCGTTTTCTTCATCTATTATACAATTTATTTTTACTACTGCATCATAGTTCCTTGAATAATTACTTACTTCAAAATTTAATGTACTTGTTTCATTTATATTTCTTAATACTTTTGATACATATGTTATTTCTCTTTTGGTTGCTGAATTTATTGTTGCAGATCCGCCTACTTCTGTTTCTGCTTTTGTAAATATAACTTCTCCTTCAAAGCCTAATTTGTTTACTCCTATTCCTATTGTTCCATTAATTATTAATGTCGTACTTACTGCCGCAAATCCGATTGCAAGTAATACAATTAATATTATTATATTTTTCTTTTTCATTGTTTATATCTCCTTAGTATTTTATCTATTTATAAAGTATCATATCCCCTCCCCGTTTTGCAAGTTTTTCATGTTAACAAATTATGGTTTTACACATTTATTTAAATGTAAAAAAAGAATACTATTTCTAGTATTCATATGTTCCATGCAGTTTCATTAATTCATCATTTGTTAAAGGTTCAACTTCCCACTTATCATTTTCTTTCTTTAAATTTAATGTAAGTGTATAATCAACTGTATCTGTAGTATCTAATAGTTTCTTTATTTTATATTCGAAATATTTAGAGAAATCTATGTCACCATCATCATCGACAAAATCACTTTGATTAGTAGTGAAATAGTCTCCAGCCATTTTATCTGTCTTATAATAATCATAAACTGTTATTTGAACTTCAACTAAGGCTGTATCACCATCAATCTTTTCATTCTTAATTTCATACTTTAAATTGCTATATTGTTTTAAATAAAGTTCCCTATAATCTTTTAAAGTATCTTCTTCTAAATCTTGAGTATCTAAATATTCATCCAACTCTTTTGTAACATTTTCGCTGTTTTTCTTATAATTATTTAAAAATTTAGCTACTTCGTCCTTAGGAGTTGAACCTAAAAGCGCACATCCACTCACTAAAAGTAAAGAAACTATTAATAATGCAAATATCTTTTTCATATGTCCTCCTTACTAGTATTATTTACAATATTAATAGTTTTATACAAAAAAAAGAAGCTTAAGCAGCTTCTTCCATATCATCAAAATCTCCGTTAATTACTTTATCAGCAACTATATCTTTAAAATCTTCAATAAGTTCATCATATAATTCCTTATCTTCAATATTTTTAAGATATGCATCTCCATCGATTTCCATAACTTCATAAATTACAAATTCATCGGTAGGAGTTTCATCTTCCAAAGTTCTAACAGAATATACAAATTTTCTAGAATCTTTTTCAAGTTCTTCTAGTAATAAATATTCTTGATCATTTTCTAGTGTAACAATATTGCCAACCTCTATCATATTTTTATTCCTCTCTACATTCCCATGGTCATATTTTCTTCTATAGTTTGACCATTAATAATTTTATCAATATCATCTTTAGATTGAACTTTAAATTTAATAATATCAGAAATAACTTGATTTTTTCTAGCTTCATCTAATGCTACAATATCATTTGCATACTGCATTCTTTCGATATCTTCAAGAACACTTGTAGGCGGATAACTTGTTAATACATCGTATACCCATGCTGAAGTTATTTCTTCGCTATCTTGAGCATTAGATTGTTCAGCAGTTTCAGTAACCTCAGGTTCTTCTACCACTATTTCTTGAACTTCTGGAGTACCATCTAGTTCTTCAGCTAACTCTTCTAATGTATTTTGAACATCTACAGGAACAGATATACTTTCTGGTTGAACCATAACCTCTTGTTCATTGCTTCCATTCATAGATTCTTCTAATTTTGTAACATCTAATGATTCTTCAATATTATGTTCTGGCTCTTCTATAGTTTGAATCTCTGGAAGTTGTTCTTCACTGATTTGTACTTCAGGAGCTATTGTTTCTGGTACAACTTCACCTAATTCCTCATCACTAATGCTAGCATCCTCTGTAGGATTAACAACTGTTTGATTTTCCATCATAGCGTTAACATTTCTTTGTGCTAATTCTTCAAGATCTTGTTCAGTAGAAACACTTCCACGAAGTTGTTTTCTAGAAAATAGGCTCTTTATACCTTTTCCTTCTCCAACTTTCTTAACATCAATCATTCCGAATTGTTCAGCTTCTAATCCGAAATTGTATCCACCAAATTCTGCATAACAAGCTTCAAGATTATCAACAGTGATTTTTGGAACACCGAACATTTCATAATAAGAATCTTTTCTTAAATCATCACGATTAATCTTTTTAAATTGTTTAGTTAATTCATCATTCATGAATCCAACAAGGTTATTAGATTGTTCATCTGATAATCCAAGGCCATCAGTTAAAGTACCAGTAGATTTACCATCAATTATACCTACAGGTTCACCATTTTTAATAACTTCATATCTGATTTCCCCTGAATCACCATTAGCTTTCGGTCTAAATTTAATACCACTCTTTGGATTTGCTTTATTAAATTGTTTAGTTGCTTTCTTAGCTACTTTCTTAATTTTATGTGAGAAACAATTGTACTTAATAAATGATTTTGCGCTACGTGCCCAATCTCCTATAGCTACTGCTCCACCATAAGACATTGCAAGATAGCCAAGTGGAATTGTAGGAGCACCAACAGCAAGTCCTAATCCTAAGGCTGCTAAACTAACAACAGTTGCTGCAGCTACGTTAGTATAAGCTCTAGATTTTCTAACACTCTTAATTCTTCTAGCTTCTTTCATTGTTTCTTTTAATCTATCATTGCTAGTATTAGGTACAAAAGCATTTTGACTATTTGTAACTGGAGTTTGTGCAGTTTGATTAACTGTATTTCGCTCTTCAGTTGGACTTACTTGATTTTGTTCTACTGTATTTTGTTCTTCAGTTGGAGTTTCTTGATTTTGATCTACTACTTCTTGTTCTTCAACTAAAGTTTCTTGATTTTGTTCAGTTGGAATTTGTTCTTCAGCAACTGGTACAGTTTGTTCTTGAACATTAGCTAAATCTTTATTTATATTACTAGTTAATAATTCTCCCGCATTATCAAAATTAGTTTTTCCAACTAAACCACCATTTATTTTACACTCGATTTCTTTTTCTCTTATATCTGCAAAAGTAAAATTAGATTGTGCTGCTACTCTATCAGCAAATTTATATAAAACACCTTGTAAAGCTTCTGGAGTAATTTGTTCTTGAGTAAATTCAGGTACTGGCGACATATATGCAGCACCACATTCACAACTGATTTTATATTTATTAGTTTCAGAATCAAATATAACATCTACAGCTAAATCGTTATAATCAACACCAATTAGCTTATTCTCAACTGTTTGAATAGACTTGCGCATATTTTCAATCTCATCAGCATAGATTCCTAAAGTATTATATGATTTATCTGCGTCACCCTTAGAATAATCAGCTTCAATATTTCTTAATAAAGAACGATATTGTTTCATGCTTGCTAACGCTTCTTCAGACACTTCTAAAGCATTCTTTGTTTCATTAAATTTAATATTTAAACTAACTTTCTCGGCTTTATCACTTGTTTTTAACATTTCTTGATAAATATCATCCATTTGAATTTTTAATAAAGAAATTTGAGAAGTTAACATAGTAATCAAATGATTAATAACAGTTTTTTGTCTTTCAACATCTTTCTTAATTTCTGCAGTTATTTCATCAATCTTGTCAAGGTTATAATCATAATCATGTGCATTTGCATTATCTTGAGAATTTAAAGCATCTAATCTCATTTGTTTCCAGTTGTTAAAATCTTCTTCATCTGTAAATGAAGATTCTGCAAATGTCATATCCTTTAATTCTTTTTCTTTTTGTTTAAAATCTTCCATAAAATCTTTATTAGTCATACTATTTGTAAGTATTGTGTTTTCTTTGCTTTCTAAATTCGCCATGAATTTACTAAATTCATCCATATACTTAGATACAATTTGTTCTTCGTTCATATTCTAATTCCTCCACACTATTTCCCTTTTTTGAACATGACCTATAATATCAAAAAAGTAATATTAGGTCAAGTTAAGGTAACCTATTATTAAACTAATTTTATCAAATATTTTAGTGTTTGTATACACTTATAGTGTAAACATTACAGATTTTCTAATTTAACACTAACAAGTTTGGAAACACCAGATTCTTGCATTGTTATACCATAAAGAGTATCAGCATATTCCATTGTCCTCTTTTTATGAGTAATTACGATAAATTGACTACTATTTTTATATTCTTGAATATAAGTACCAAATTGGTCAACATTTACTTCATCTAAAGCAGCTTCTACTTCATCAAGAATACAGAATGGGACAGTTCTAATATTTAAAATACTAAATAATAGCGCAATAGCTGTTAAAGTCATTTCTCCACCTGATAAAGTATTTATGCTCTTTAAGTTCTTTCCTGGAGGTTCTGCAATAATATCAACACCAGTTGTTAACATATCTTCTGGTTCTGTTAATATAAGTTTTGCATTACCACCTTTAAATAATTTTTTGAATACTAATCCAAATTCTTCATTTACTTTATGGAATGTTTCTTCAAATCTTTTTTGCATTTCTTCATCTAAATCACTAATAATTTGCATTAAATCTTCAATAGCGTGTTCTAAATCTCTTTTTTGGTCGCTTAAGAATGTATAACGTGTATTAACTCTTTCATATTCGCTTATTGAGCCAACATTTACATCACCTAAATCTCTTACTTGTCTTCTTAAATGATTAACTTTAGTTCTCGCTATATCTTCATCCATGTCTAAACTATATTCACTTATAGCTTTTTCATAAGTAATTTGATATTCTTCATTTAATTTATTTAATAAAGAATCTAGTTTTACATCCATTTTTCCAATACTAACTTCTAAATCTCTTAATTCATTTTGACGTTTATTATATTCGCTGTTGTTTTTTCTATTGATCGATTCTAATTCGTTAATATTTGATAGTAAATCACTTTTATTAGATTTTAGACCATTTAACTTAATAACTAGTTCATCTTTACTTGAAGTTAACTTTAAGTATTCAGATAATACTTCATCTAATTCTTTATCTACTTCATTCTTTAAAACATTGTCAGTTCCTTTAAGTTCAAGCAAACAATCATCTAGATTTTTATTGATATTAGATAATTCAATATTTTTTCTAGAAATTTGTTCTTGTAAATTAACAAGTTCTCCTTGATTTGCAAATACTTTATCTTCAAGTATCTTAATTTCATCATCAACTTGATTAACGTGTTCTTCAAGCAGCTTAATTTCATTAGTTAAAATATCCGAATCTTTAATTAATTTATCAAGCTCAAATCTTATATTAATAAGACCGCTAGATGATTTATTAATACCACCAGTCATAGCCCCACCAGTGTGAAGTATTTCACCATCTAAAGTAACAATACGATAAGAATAATTTAATTTTTTACCTAATTTATTCATAGTGTCGATATTATCAACTATTAATATATTACCAAGTTGATTTTCAACAATATTTTTATATAGAGGATTGAATGTTACTAAATTTGATGCAACATCAATAAATCCTGCAATACCTCTACAAGCATTAATAATACTTTCATCAACAAAACGACTTTTTATAACACTTATTGGGAAAAATGTTGCTCTACCTAATTTATTATCCTTTAAATAACTTATTGCAGTCGTTGCAGCCTTTTCATCATCTACTACAATTACATTAGCATTACCGCCCATTGATACTTCTAGAGCCTTAGCATATTTTTCTTCCGTATCAATAAGTTTTACTAAAACATCATGAACACCGTTTAAACGAGGGTTATTTAAGACACTTTTAACTGCATAAGGTAATTTAGTATCATTTTCAATATTTTCGTTTAATACATCTATTCTATTCTTAGACCCAATTAATTCTTTTGTTTTAGAAGTTAATTCTTGATTTAATGTATCTTTTCGCATATTTAAAACACGATATTCTTCTCGTATATCATCATTCTTGGTTGTTTTTTCTTCTAAAGTCTTATTTAAAGCAGAAAGTTCTTTTTCAAGTAAATTAATGTCTTTCTTTAAACTAACTTCTCTTTCCTTAAGGATAATAATATTGCTTTCTAATTTTTGATCTTCTACTTCATATTTTTTTCTTTCAGTTATAACTTGTTTTCTTGTTTCTAAAGCAGAAATACTCTGATTCAAATTAATTAACTCTTCATTTAAAGAAGATATTTCATTATCTAACTTATCACTTTTGACCTTTAGACTTTCAAGTTTAGCATTATCAACATTAGATGATTTATCCATCCCCATAATTTCATCATTTAATCTAGTAACTTCATCTTTAGCTTTTGAATATTCTTCATTAATTTTTTTAATATCACTAGCAACTAAAGAAACTTCAATACTTTCAAGTTCACCTTTATATTCTAAATACTTAGTTGCAGCTTCTGCTTGTATACGAAGTGGTTCAATATTAGATTCTAGTTCATTAATAACTAAATTAACTTTTTCTAAATTATCATTAGTATTATTAAGTTTACGCATGCTTTCATCTTTGCGTTTCTTATATTTTAATACTCCTGATGCTTCTTCAATAATTACTCTTCTATCTTGTGGTTTTCCCTTTAATATTTCTAAAATTTTACCTTGAGAAATTATTGAAAAAGAATCAGCATTTGCACCACTATCCAAAAATAAATCAGTTATATCTTTTTTTCTAACCTTTGTATTATTGATAAAATATTCAGATTCACCAGTTTTATAAACTTCTCTTTTTATCTCAACTTCAGAAAGTTCTGTTGCAAGATAATGATCACTATTATCAAAAGTTAAAGATACCCATGCGCGAGATAAAGGTTTACGAGAATTAGATCCAGCAAATATTACATCACTTGATTGTTCACCACCACGGATTTCCTTTAAACTAGATTCCCCTAAAACCCATTTAACAGCGTCTACTACATTACTTTTACCAGATCCATTTGGACCAACAATACCTGTGATTCCATCATTAACATTTATTTCAACCTTATCAGCAAATGATTTAAAACCAAAAGCCTTTATACTTAATAACTTCATAATATCACCCTATGCTATTTTACTAATGGCATCCTTAGCTGCCATTTGCTCTGCTTCTTTTTTTGATTTACCAACACCTGTTCCAAACTTTATTCCATCAACTATAACATCAACTAAAAAAGTTTTATCATGAGCAGGGCCATCTTCTTTGATAACAATATATTCTAGACTTTTCTTTTCCATTTGAACCATTTCTTGTAAATAAGACTTATAATCTTGGATAAATGTAACATTATTTTCAACATATGGAACAATTATATTTAAAGCATATTTTTTTGCAAAAGAAAAGCCATGTTCTAAGAATATTACAGCTAGTACACTTTCAAAACAATCAGCTACAATAGAAGGTGTTTCATTTGAAACTCCATTGCCTGTTCTAATATTTGGAGTTAAGCCAATTTTATTACTATACTCAACTAAAGCATTTTCACAAACATAACTAGCTCTAACTTTAGACATGTCTCCTTCTTTTAAAGAAGAACGCAAATAAAAATATTCACTAGTAGCAAGTTCTAAAACTGCATCTCCTAAAAATTCTAATCTTTCATAACTTTCTACATTTTCTTCATTAGCATAAGAAGAATGTGTTAATGCCGTTAATAATAATTCTTGATTTTTTATTACTATACCTAAATCTGATAAAAAGTCCATATTATCACCAATATAATTATACATAAAACTTTGTCTATAATCTAGTTATAATTTACAAAAAATAGATAATTTGATATATTTAAATTAACTAAAAAGGGAGAATCAATATGAAGAAAATTAAATTATTCGTACTTATGACATTAACAATTACACTACTAACTGGATGTTTTAAGAGAGACTCAATGGATGATATTAGTATTTATACTACAACTTATCCAATTGAATATATCACTAATTTCATTTATGGATATAACTCAAATATCAATTCTATATATCCAAAAGGAGTTAATACTCACGAATACACCTTAACAGATAAACAAATTAAAGAATATTCTGAAACTGATATGTTAATATATAATGGTTTAACAAAAGAAAAAAATATAGCAGCCTCATTTTTAAATAAAAACAAAAATTTAAAAGTTATCGATGTAACAAAAGGATTAACAATAAAAAGAGATGAAGAGGAATTATGGCTATGTCCATCTAATTACTTAATGTTAGCACAAAACATAAAGAATAGTTTAAATGAATACACTTCATCTACTCTATTAAAACAAGAAATAGTAGATAATTATGAAAAATTAAAATTAATTATTTCAAAATATGATGCTGAACTAAAAAAAATAGCTGAAAGTACTAGTAATCCAACTATTATCGCTGGAAATGATGTTTTTAAATTTTTAGAAAAATATGGTTTTAGAGTTTTAGCAATTGAAGAAAACGATTTATATAATGCTGCTGAATTAAATGAAGCTAGAAATAATATTACTCAACAACTTAACAGTTATGTATTTGTACTAAATACTGACGAAACAAATGAAAACACAAAAAAATTAGAGAATGAAGGTGCAACTATTATCACTGTTGCATCAATGACTAATTTAACTGACGAAGAATATAAAGATGGTTACGATTATCAACAAATGATGGAAACATTTATTGAAGCAATAAAAACAGAGGTATACGATTAATGAAAGACTTACTTATTACACACACAGACTTAGATGGAATATCACCTATTATCTTAATGAATCTCACAGGTATTAATTATGAATATAAATCAATAGAAATATACGATGTAGATACAACATTTGAGGATTTATTAAAAACTGATTTAAATGCATATAATAATATTTTCATTGTAGATTTAACAATACCAAAAGATATTTATGAACAATTAAAAGAATATAATAATGTAAAAGTATTTGATCATCATGAAACACATCTTTATGCAAATGAATACCCTTTTGCTGAAGTTAAGGTTAAAGAATTTGGTCATTTAACTTGTGGAACCGAATTATTTTATAACTATTTAGTAAAGCAATATAAAAATCTTGATACAAAATTAATAAGAGACTATATAGAAATTGTAAGACAAAATGATACTTGGGATTGGGTTGATAGAGATTTTGCAAGTAAAGTTGGTGCTCTACCGTTCGTATATGGCAAAAAAGATTTTATAAAGTCAATTACTAAAAGATTAAAGAAAGATAAAGATAAATTTGAATTAACTGCTTTTGAAAAGAGATATACCAAACTTCAATCAGCAGAAATGGAAAGATATTTAAAACTAAAAGAAAAAGAATTAAAAAAATATGTAATTAATAATTATAAAGTTGGAATAGTATTCGCAGAAAACCACAAAAGCGAACTTGGCAATTACTTGTCAGCGCAAAATCCAGATCTAGATTTAATTGCAATTATAAACAATTGTGAGAAAATAAGTTATAGAACAACTCGTGATGATGTTAGATGTAATGACTTTGCTGCAATCTATAATGGTGGAGGCCATCAAAAAGCTAGTGGTTCTGGTATGAGTGAAGACGATAGATTAGCAATAATTAAATATTATTTTAAAGATGTAAAGGAGCTAGAAAATCAAGAAAACTAGCCTTTTTTTTATTGACATTAATATCATCGTTAAGTATAATTTATTTATCGGGCTTGGAGTAGTACTCAAGAGGCTGAAGAGGCGCCCCTGCTAAGGGTGTAGGTCGGGCAACCGGCGCGAGGGTTCAAAT
>JAFLUY010000015.1 GCA_022508565.1 Erysipelotrichales bacterium
AAAGTGGCACGCGAGCTGGGTTCAGAACGTCGTGAGACAGTTCGGTCCCTATCCGCTGTGGGCGTTGGAAAATTGAGGAGAGCTGTTCCTAGTACGAGAGGACCGGAATGGACTGACCTATGGTGTATCTGTTGTAACGCCAGTTGCAGTGCAGAGTAGCTATGTCGGGAAGGGATAACCGCTGAAAGCATCTAAGCGGGAAGCCCCCTCCAAGATGAGTTTTCCCATATGTAAATAGTAAGAACCGTTGAAGACTACAACGTTGATAGGCTAGAGGTGGAAGCATGGCGACATGTTGAGCTGACTAGTACTAATAGTTCGAGGATTTAACCCTATTTTATTGCATGAGTACATTATCTTGTTTTTAAAGAACAAAGTCGAATTAAACGAATTTGTTTGTTTGTTTGTGACTATAGCTTGGTGGAAACACCTCTTCCCATCCCGAACAGAGAAGTTAAGCACCAAAACGCCGACGATAGTGAATGCGAAAATAGGAAGTTGCAAACTTTTTTTTTGCGCAAAAATAATATAATGTTAAGTTATATTATTTTTTTATTTGTTTTAATAATTGGTATGTTATAATAAATACATAGAAAGGAAGTTTATATGATTAAAGAAAGAAACCCAGTTGTTAGCATTCTATTATCAATTATTACATGTGGTATTTATCAATTATATTGGTATTGCACTATTACTGATGATGTTGATGCTATCTCAGAAAATCCAAATAAAAGAAACGGAGTATTAGTTATTCTACTAACTTTAATTACTTGCGGTATTTATGGAATTTATTTTTGGTATCAAAATGGTAAAATGATGGAAGAAGCTAATCAAAAGAAAGGTATTACTAATGGATGCTCAAATTCTATTTTATACCTAATTTTAGCTTTATTTGGCTTTTCAATTATTAACTTTATTTTAGTTCAAGTTGATATTAACAAATATGCAACAGAAACTAGTAATTAAAACATGGTTATCCGTGTTTTTTTTTGTCATTTTTGATATTAATAATATTAATTATCGATGTATTCCACCATATAAGAAATAGGTATAAAAATCTCTATTAATATGTTTTATAAAGAAAACAACCATGATATAATACATTCAAGGTGTTGTTTATGAAAAAACTTGATAAATCATTTATATCAGCAGTTTTAGTATTACTAGGGTTATATGTAGTATATTATCTAATAACTGGCGCATTTATACCCTGTATCATTAAAAAGATAACTCATCTTTACTGTCCAGGATGCGGTTTAACAAGAATGATTATAAGTCTTTTAAAATTGAATTTTTATCAAGCTTTTAGATATAACCCTCTCTTATTTATATTGTTAATATTATCTATTATATATAATATTATAAAGTTTATAATTAACAACTTTTCAACAAAAAAAATTAAATTAAACAACTATATTTATATATTTTTATTAATACTTACAATTGGTTTTGGAATAATAAGAAATATCCCATATTTTGGTTATTTAATTCCAACAGTAGTAAAATAATATACAAAATATGTATATTTATATTGATATATATATTTTATTATTGCTATAATTATTTTAGGTGATAAGAATGGATTACAAATATACATCAAGAAGTGAAAATGATACAATGGAATTAGCAGAAAATATTGAATCTGAAAAATTTTCTGGTATGGTGATCTGTTTAGACGGAGAATTAGGAAGTGGAAAGACTGTCTTTGTAAAAGGTTTTGCTAAGTCTTTAGGAATTAGCGAAAACATTACTAGTCCCACATTTAATATTGTAAAAGAATATGAAAATGGCGAAATGAAATTAAATCATATGGATGTTTATCGTTTAGAAGAATCTGATTCGGCATCTACAATAGCATTCAACGATTATTTCAACAGCGATTCTGTAACAATTATTGAATGGTCAGAAATGATTAAAGATAAACTTCCTGATGAAAGATTAGAAATCAAATTTAAAGTAATAGATGAAAATACAAGAGTTATAGTTTTACAACCATATGGTCAAAAATATGAAGATCTTGTAAATTATGTACTATAAAAGCACTTTAAGTGCTTTTTTTGTGTTATAATATGGCTCGGAAGTGGTAATATGTTAAGTCTATTTTTAGATACTCATAATAAAAACATAGTTGAAGTACTATATAAAGATGGAAGTTTACTAGATAAAGAAATACGTTTATCAGAAAGAAATCATTCTGACTATACGGTTCCAATGCTAAATGATTTATTAAAAAGAAATAGTTTAACAGTTCATGATTTAAACGAAATTATAGTAGTTAATGGACCTGGGTCTTTTACTGGTGTAAGAATTGGAGTTACTATAGCTAAAACTTTAGCTTACACTTTAAATATACCAATTAAAACTATAACATCCTTAGAATGTCTAGCCATAAGTGATACTACTAAAGATAAAAAAGTTACCATTATAAGAGATATTAAAGGTGTATTTGGGCAAGTTTTTGAAAAAAATTCTATAACAGAGCCATATTATAAATCAAATGATGAATTTAAAGATTTTTTAGAAGAAAATAATTTCAAAGAATCTGATGTAATTGAGGATGTTGAATATAATTTTGAGACCATTTATGAGTATAGTAAAAATCTAAAAGAAACTAATCCGCATAAAGTAAATCCAATTTATATTAAAATAATCGAGGTCTTAAAAAATGATTAGGGAATTTGCTCTTAACGCTTTAAAAAATCTTAATATGATTGGTTCTCTAATAAGCGATAACTTTGTAAGTAAAAACAAGATAGAGCATAGATCTAAATTAGATTATGTTAAGATCTTTGTTTATGAAGAAGATAATATAATTAAAGGATTTATTGAATTAGAAGTACATTTTGAGGTTGTTGAGATTATTAATATTGCAGTAGATGAATCTTATCAAAAACAAGGTGTAGCATCAAAGTTGCTAAAGTATGTTATTGATAATTTTAAATGCGAAAGAATTTTACTTGAAGTAAAAGAAGATAATGAAAAAGCACTTAATTTTTATAAAAAACATAACTTTATTGAAATAAATAGAAGAGAAAAATATTATGGCGATAAAGATGCAATAATAATGGAAAGGAGTATAGTATGAAAGATGTATATATACTTGGCATTGAATCAAGTTGCGATGAAACTAGTATATCTATTGTTAAAAATGGTTGTGAAGAAATCGCAACTACAGTATTAACCCAAATGGACACTCATGCGCTTTATGGTGGTGTAGTACCAGAAATAGCATCACGTATGCATACAGAAAATATTACTATGGTTTTAGAAGATTTATTAAGTAAAGCTAACATGGATGTAAGTGATGTTGATGCTATAGCTGTAACTTATGCACCAGGGCTTTTAGGTAGCTTACTTGTTGGAGTTGAATTTGCTAAAGTTTTAGCATTAGTATATGATAAGCCGCTAATTGCAACTCATCATATAGCTGGTCATATTTACTCTAACCAATTAGTTAAAAAGATGGAATTCCCGTTACTTGCACTAGTCGTAAGTGGAGGTCATACAGAACTTGTACTTATGGAAGATGATTATAAGTTCAAAGTATTAGGAACAACAAAAGATGATGCTATTGGTGAATGTTTTGATAAGGTAGCTCGTGTACTTGGGCTTCCGTATCCGGGTGGACCAAATGTTGAAAAGTGTGCTAAAGATGGAAAACCGACTTATGAATTACCAAAACCTATGGATAATGATGAATTAGATTTTTCTTTCAGTGGTTTAAAAAGTGCAATTATTAATCTTAATCATAATGAAATACAAAGAGGCAATGAAGTAAGAAAAAGCGACTTAGCTTCATCGTTTCAACATGTGGCATTTGATCAAATAACTAGAAAAACAAAACTAGCTATAGAAAGATATAATATTAAAAGAGTGATAGTTGCTGGCGGCGTAAGTGCAAGTGCATTCTTAAGAGAAGAAATGAAAAAACTATGTGATAGTTTAGAAGTGGATTTATGTATTCCACCAATGAGGTATTGCACAGATAATGCAACCATGATAGCATGTGCAGCCTATCCTCAATATTTAAGAGGAGATTTTGCTGATTTTAGCCTACGTGCAAAAAGTCAAGAATACTTTTTTCAAGATAGTCAAAATATAAGTAAAGAAGATGGACAATAGTTCATCTTTTTTTATAAAAGAATAGTAATTATGCTATAATAAAAAAGAGAATAGGGGTTGATGTTATGAGTACATTAACAGAAAGTGAATTATCACAATTAAATAAGTACTTTAACGCTGCAAACTATTTAGCAGTAGGTCAATTATATTTGCTTGATAATCCACTATTAAAAGAAGAATTAAAGTTAGAACATATAAAACCTCGTTTAGTTGGTCATTGGGGGACAATACCAGGTCAAAATTTTATTTTCATGCATTTAAACCGTGTAATTACAAAATACAATTTAAATATGATATATTTAGTTGGCCCAGGTCATGGTGGACAAACAGCAGTAACTAACGCTTATTTAGATGGAACTTATACAGAAGTATATCCAGAAATTACAAAAGATGAAGCAGGTTTAAAGAAATTATTTAAACAATTTTCTTTCCCCGGAGGAATTTCAAGTCATGTTGCACCAGAAACTCCTGGAAGTATTCATGAAGGCGGAGAATTAGGTTACACACTTGCTCATGGTTTTGGCGCAGTTTTAGATAATCCATCTTTAATTGCAACATGTATTGTTGGAGATGGTGAGGCAGAAACCGGACCACTTGCAACATCGTGGCATATAAATAAATTTATTAACCCTTTAACTGATGGAGTTGTCTTACCAATTCTGCATTTAAATGGATTTAAAATATCCAATGCAACTGTATTATCAAGAATGCCTAATAAGGAAGTTGAGTCTTTATTTAAAGGTTACGGTTGGAATCCTTATTTTGTTGAAGGTTCTGATATAGACGAGATGCAAGAAAAGATGGCATCAACAATGGATAAAGTTATATCTGAGATTCTTTCTTTAAAAGAAAAAGCTAAATCAACTGAAATGTTGGAAGCCTATAAATGGCCAATGATAGTATTTAGAACACCTAAAGGCTGGACCGGTCCAACAAATGTGGAAGGAAGTTTTAAAGCGCATCAAGTTCCTTTAGAAATTGATGAAAATCATTTAGAAAATATCCCAGTTCTTGAAGAATGGTTAAGAAAATATAAAATTGAAGAAATATTTGATGATAACGGTAAAGTAAAAGATGAACTTTGTACATTCTTACCAAAAGGCAATCAAAGAATGAGCGCTAATAAAATTGTTAATGGCGGTCTTATTCTAGAAGAACTTAAATTACCAGAAATAAAAGATTATATGTTAGACTGTCACCATGGAGATATAATCAATAAAGATATGTTTGACTTTGGTAAATATGTAAGAGATATTGTTAAATTAAATGAAGTTAATCATAACTTTAGAATATTTGGCCCAGATGAAGCAATGTCTAATAGATTAAATCATGTATTTGAAGAGACATCCCGTCAATGGTTACTTCCAATCACTGATAAAGATGAATTTACTGCACCTTACGGTAGAGTAATAGATTCATATCTTTCTGAACATTTAGCTGAGGGCGCCTTAGAGGGATATCTACTAACTGGAAGGCATGGTTTTATTCATTCATATGAAGCATTTATTAGAGTAATAGACTCAATGATTGGTCTTCATGCAAAGTGGTTAAAAATAACTAAAGAGATTCCATGGAGAGCACCAATATCTTCATTAAATATAATTGAAACAAGTCATATTTGGCAACAAGATCATAATGGTTACACCCATCAAGAACCAGGATTCATAAATCATATTTTAAATAAAAAAAGAGATATAACAGAAATATATCTACCTTATGATACGAATTCACTTTTATATTACGCAAATAAAGCATTTAAATCAAAAAATAAAATAAATACCATTGTTGCATCTAAACATGAAAGACCTCAATGGTTAAACTATGAAGAAACCATTAAACATTGTGATAAGGGTATTGGTATTTGGGATTTTGCAAGCGATGAAAATCCTGATGTTATATTCGCATGCGCTGGGGATACTCCAACATTAGAAGTAATGGCTGCAACAAGTATAATTAAAGAAAGATCTGATATAAAAGTAAGAGTAGTAAATGTTGTAGATCTACTAACTCTTGAAAGAATTAGTGATGAAGAATTTGATTTACTATTCCCAGAAAATATACCTGTAATATTTGCATTCCACGGATATAAGAGTGCAGTAGAAGGTTTAATATATAATCGTAAGAGAAAGTTTATTGTTCACGGATATCAAGAAGAAGGATCAATTACAACACCATTTGATATGCGTGTTATAAATAAGATTGATAGATATAATTTAACTATATCTGCACTTAACGCTTTAAATAGAGCTGATGATTTAAAAGCTTATTGTGAAGATAAATTAAATGAACATCATCAATTAATTAGAGATACAGGAAGAGACTTAAAAGAAGTAACAGAATGGCAATGGAAAGACGCTTAAAATTAAGCGCCTTTTTTGTTATCTAAGTTCTGGGCACATTCCAGGCTCTGGTATATAAAAGCAATGACTTTTAAAACGACCAGCTAATTCTTGATTGTACCAAGTTGACTTACAACTATTATTGCTGCCAGGAGCATAGAACCATAAAGCATGTGTTGCTGGGTAAAAATATTCTCCTCTTAAACATCTCTTTGCAAGATTTTTCTCTGTTGTTGTAGAAGATGATTGAAATAAAGGAGAAGAAGTGCCAACAAAGCCACCTGGGTTTTGATAAACAACATCATAAATAGATCTAATATTTCTAAAGACATCACAAGTACCAAGTGCTCGATTAACTATAACATTTCCAACCATAAGCATAGCTAAATCGCCATCACTTAACGCTTCAGCCCTCATTAGTCTTGCCATTAAGTCTAATTCTTTTGTTGTATAATTTACTAACATAAAAAAATCACCTATAACATTATATGTTATAGGCGATAAATAATTTATACCTTTCGCTTTGACTCATTTTGAATAGTTACAAATGTTTCTTGCATTTCTCCATTACTATCCATGTATCTAATAGAAATACCTTCTTCAGGATTTTGTAGGTATCTTAAAACATTTTCAACATATTTAGGATCTCCGACACTAATTATATTTCTATAATTTAAGAACTCAGTATTGTTTTGATCGCTTAATAAAGCTTCTACTGTTGTATTGTTTTGTCTTGCTGTTTCTTCTAATACCTTCATCATATTATTAACACCAAAATTGTAAGCTTGAATAGAAGCCATCATATTATGATCCATTCTATCAAATGAATATCTAAGAATAATACAAGCAATTGATATATTAGTTTTTGGATTCATTAGGTCTTCTTCTGATATTAACTGAGTACTAGCTCTATTTTGATAGTTTTCTGGATTATTTGTTAAGACAATTGTTTCATAATCTCCTTTTTCAAAATTATATAAAGTAATTGGCTGATCCTTCCATGAATTAAATTGGATTTGCATTAAGTTAGATTCGTATCCTCCACTTTCTTGTGCAAGAAAACAAATCATTAATTCGGGAGATACTCCCCATCTTGTTGCGCGTTCATTAATCATTTCAATGTAGTTATCATATACATGTTGAAATTTTACTTGATCATATGTGTCATCGTAAGTTAAGTTAACTACTTCTGAATTCTTTTCTAACTCTTCAATCAATTTATCAGTATCGTAATAATCTTCATATTTAGGCTGAACATCTAATTCATTATCATCAATTTTAAAATAATAGTCTTCATATCCTGGGATTTCAATATCTTGTACAAATTGAACATCTTTAATAGCGTCATATCGATCATTTTCGGTAATTAATTCTTCTTCATTATTATCAAAATCTTCAATTTCATCAAATTGTATATTATCGAGAACTGTGTTATCTTTTGTTTTACCAGAAGATACTGCTAAAGCAATGGCAACTAATATACCAGCTGATAAAATACCACCACCAATGCCTTTTACAATTATTCCTTTGTTTCCTTTATCATATTTATTAATAGCTTTAGTGATTCTCACCATATTGTGGTATAAGCAACTGCTATAGTTATGTTCCCCAAATAAAACCTCTTTATTTACATAAACTCTAGTATTTTTGCTTTCTAAAAGAACGCTGTTATCTGAAGCTTGAGCTTTAGTAAACTTAATTTTATCTTTTTTCTTTAAAAGATTAACTGCACTTTCTCCAATAAATTGAGTTGTTTTGCCATCTACTAATCTGGTGCAGATTAATTCATTGTTTTTTATTGAGAAAATATATCCTCTTTTCATGATAATACCTCCTTAACTTCTAAAAAAGTCTCATCATCAATTTCTTCGATAATAATTGTATCTCCTTCAAAATGAAAACCACTGATGTATGTAGTTTCTCCATCTGAATAAGCTATATAACAATTATCATCAATTTTAGCACTATTGAGATAAGTGTATCTTTTATCTCCTATGACAATATTTAACATAGCATCACCTTAAACAAATTATATCAAAAATATTAACAATTTTCTATTATATATGCTATAATAATGAAGTATTAGTAATGGAGGTTAATTATGAAAGTTTATAAAAAGAATTTACCTGAAGGAGTTAAAAAGATGTATGCACTTGAAAAAGGTGTTAAAGTTAAATACATTGCTAAAGGTCCTTCAAAGAAGAATAAGCCAAAGAAAAATAAGTAGTAATATACTTATTTTTTAATTTATTTATGGAGGTGAATACTTACGAAGAAGGAAAAAGTTAAAAGACAAGAAATAAAGTTAGATAAGTTTAATAAAAGATTAAATATTATTATAATTGGTATGCTTGTGTTTTATTTAATTAATAATTTCATCATGTATCTTAGTAATACTTATGCGTATTATTTTACTTTATTTGTTATTAATAATATAAATGGTTTTTTCTATTATTTTAATAGCCATATTAATTATTTTTCTTTTATTGTTTATGGGTTTTATTTTATATCTCTAATTATTTATATTGTAATAGACATCTATTATGAATTAATTAGTAAAGCCGAATATGAAAGTAGAAGTAAAATAGTTAATAAAATATATAGAATATTTGTAATTCTTACTTTATGTATTTTAATACCAAGTTTATTAAGTCAGTTTTCAAATCACCTTCCTAATTTTGATAGGCTATATTTTAAAGAAACAAAAGATAAAACGTACACTAAAGAAGATTTAATTGAGTTAAACTTATATCTAAAAGATATTATTGATGACATTAGTTCAACAATAAAAAGAGATAAGAATAATGAAATCGCTATAGACATTAACTATAATAAACAAGCTATAAAAGATTTAAAAAACATATCTAATGAGATTGCTTTACTTAAAGGGTTGTATCCAAAGAAGAGTAGTAAGATAAATAATTTAATGAGAGGTATACTTGGTTCTAAAGTTGTAGGCTTTACTACACCTTATAATACTTACTTTGATTATGATGCAAGTAAAACAAGTATAATAAGCACTATCACTCATGAGTTTTGTCATACTAAAGGTATATTAAGAGAAAATGAGACGGTTTATTGTTCATTCTTGGCAGGCATTAAAAGTGATAATCAACTTTCTAATTATGCAGCTTACCTTGATGCATTCTCATGGTCTAGCGCAGCACTTTTAGAAATTGATTATGAAACAGCAGATCAAATAGAAGATCAAATACTTTCAAAATGTTTAACTAATGATTATAAAGAACTATGTGATTCATATACAAAAAATAATGAGGAATACATAAAAGGAAGCACAGTTTTAAAAGTAGCAAGTTATAGATTAAAAAACTATCAAGAGCATAAAGAAGAACTGAAAGAATCTTTAACCTTATTAAAAGAAAACAATGCACGAATAACAGTTTTAAATGAAGAACTATCAATTGATCAAATATTAAAGTTAGTTGATGATAATTCTGAAGCAAGAGTAGGGATAGAAGTTGAATTAAATGAAAAAGTATTTAATAAAATAAAAGATGCGATTAAAGACAAAAGTTTATATTTATCAATATATCAAAAAAATAAAGAAGATAAAGAATCAAGTGATAAAAAAGAAGATTCAACTAAATATTATTTAGCACCCTTTAAAGATAAAGATGAGCATATAATATTTAATATATCTTATAGTAATGTTGAATATGAATATTCAAGAGTTGCAAGACTACTTCTTGAATACTATGAAAAAAACAAGCTTAATTAGCTTGCTTTTTTTATTCCCAATAATCTGTAAGATTTCCATCTTTTTTATAGAATACATCCATAAATACTACAAATTCAAATGTATTTGCTACTGTCTTCTTTGGATATGTTTTAGCTATAACCCCTCCAAGATGAGGTAAAGACTCAGCAACATAATAATTGTCTTCATCTTGACCAATAATTAATGCTATATGACCCCAGAAGTTAAATAAATCTCCTGTTTTAATTTTTCCAGATAAAGCTAAGTCTCTAGTTAATGGTGTAAATTCTCCAGTATCTGTTAATTGATAAATACCTTCATTTTGCCCAGCACCAACATCACCTGGATCAAACCCTCCATTAACTAAAGCCCAAGAAACAAATCCAGAACAATCTAATCCATTAGGCATTAATTTACCGGGTATAAATCCATATCTAGGATTACTATTACCATTCTTTAATGGACATCCCCACATTTTTTTATCGGCATATGTATATAAAATATTTTCATATTTACTTTCACTTAAATATAAACCTTTTTTATAATATCTTCCTTCACCATCAGCTAAGTGAACACCAGAGTTATTAACTCTTCCATTTTCATAAAAGTAAGGAATACGATATTTGAATTGTAATGTTAAGAATCTTCCTGCCGCAACAGCACCAGCTCTAGTACCATATCCAGCTTCCCTAATATAGTATTCTAACAAATCATCTAATAAAGTAGCCTCTTCTTCAGTATATGCCTTACAAGGAACAATTTCTTTTTTAGTAGTAGCTAATGTAGGTTTAGAAATTAGATCAGTTACAACTACTTTTAAAGATACTTCGCTACCTTTAACTTTAATATATGTAGTACCAGGGTTTTTTCCAACAATCTTGTTATCAACTATAGCTGCGACATTTTCATCTAATGAATAAAAATCATAAACCATATCTACAGGCAAGATATATTTATCTTTATAACTAATATTTGTTTCTTGCTCAACAGCTAAATAAATCACATCTTTATCAAAACTAAATTCAAGCATATTGTCTATATGATCCATTAATGTAAGAGTTTCAGTTTTATTATATTTATTTTCCAAATGAATTTTATAATCTTTTTTTATTGGCAATTCTAATTCACATTTATTCTTAGTGCCTTTTTCTATATAATCAGCATTGTCACTTGTTGCAACACAATAGAAATCGTATCCATATATAATACTCTCTCTTTTTGTAACTTCAATTGTGATTACATCCGTTTTTTCATTATAATTTAGTAATCTTATACTTTTAATTCTAGGATTACCATTAAAAGTGAATATGAATAATACAATAGAATCTAAAAACACAATTAAAATTAATGTAACAATTAATTTAATTCTTTCCCTCACTACATTTCAACTCTCTTCTTATATTAATATTTTATCAATAAAATATTCTTAAATAAAGAAAAAAATTACTAAAATTAGTAATTTAATTAACTGCGTTTATATATTATTGCCTCTGCTGGAAAAGTACTACTAACATCTAACAATGTTTTATCAAGTTTTTGTTTATAAAACTCTCCAATAAAACCTCTAACTGCGTTAACTATTGTATCACGTTCTTGAAAACTTATTCCATATTTAATACATTCATCATCAGTGATTTTTAATGACTTGCTATGATAATTATAGAATATATCTCCTACATCAATACCTTGGTCTTTTGCCATGTTAACATATGGAGCAAGTTCGGGAATTATGCCCGGATCATCAATATCTATTTCGCTCTCAGTTTGATATTTTAAGAAAGTTGTAGCTGAGTGAACTTTATCAATTAAAGTAACTACTTTTGCTTCAATATCTTCCTTATCTTCAAATCTTGATAAAATACTTCTTAAATCCATAACTCCATTAAAACGAGAAACTAAATAATCAATTGCACTTTGTGTAACACGATCAATTTCTTCTTGAGAGACACCTTGAAATTTTGTTATGTCACCAGTAATTGCCTCAGGTAAATCATGACAAATAATATAATCGATTATTTTTTCACTATCAAGTTTATCTGGTAAATATTTCTTTATAATTTTATATATTAAAATTAAATCTAGAATATGGTTTTTAACATCTTCTAGCCTTTCTCTTTTAACACACCATTGTAGTGGTCCACTTCTTAGAGTATCACCTAAAATATCAAACACCATAAATAATTTTACTTCATCTTCAAAATTAATTGGCATAAAATCACCTCTATACAGTTGGATATTATAACACAGATTAAATATAAGTGAAATAAAAATATTGCAAAACAGCTTTTTCTATATTAAAATATAAAGCCATATAAGGAGTACTACTATGGCAATTACAAAAGAATTAAATGACTGGATAGATAATATAGTAACTTATTCAATGTATTGTAGACAACCTGCCAAAGCAAGATGGATTATGGATTTAGAAAGTTTTGCTATGAATGAAGCATCCTATAATCCAGAAGTTTTTCAAATGAAAAAAGAATGCTATAGTATTGCTGCAGAGATAATAAAGATGATTTTTTTTGAAGAGCCATGGGACGCTATAAAAGTATTATTTAATGCAAATGCAAAAAATTCAATATATGTATCAATGATTGGACTTACAGTATTAAAGTATTCGGATCATGAAACTGAATTTATTGAACAAGTTGTTGATTTAGAAGAGTTAGATTGGTTATCTAAGTTGTACCATGAATATGAAGAAAGAAAATTATTAGAAGATATGAAGAAACTAGGATATTAAGAAATCTTCAAAGTGAAGATTCTTCTTTTTTTATTTAAGTTGTGTATAATATAATTAATAAGAAATAAATGTAACTCAACCACCGGTTTGTTTAAAATTTTAATAGAGTATTATATGATTTAATCAGAAAGGAGATAAAAGTTTATGAACTTAGAAAAAATAGGTAAGTTTATTTCTGAACGTCGAAAAGATAAAAGTTTAACTCAAGAGCAATTAGCAGAAAAGTTAGGAATATCTGATCGCGCAATAAGTAAATGGGAAAGAGGGTTATGTTTACCAGATGCAAGTATAATGATTCCTCTATGTGAAATTTTAGGAATAAACGTTAATGAACTTTTAAGTGGTGAAATGATAAGCAATAAAGATTATGACAAAAAAGCAGAAGAGAATTTATATGAAATGGCATTAAGAGAGGAACAAGCAAATAAAAAAATGATGATGTATGAAATCGTTATCGGATTAATGTCTACTATAACATTTCTTACAATAATATTTGTATCAGCATATCTTATTGAAAACACAACTGCTCAAATTATTTTATTTGTTCTTGCTTTTGTTCTATTTATAACTGGCATTTCTTTTGCTTTAAAAATTGAGACAGAAACAGGATACTATGAATGTGATAAATGTCATCATAAGTATGTCCCAAAATATTCATCTGTATATTTTGCAATGCACTTTGGAACAACTAGATATTTAAAGTGCCCAAAGTGTCATGAGAGAAGTTGGAATAAAAAAACAATGAAATAGATTTACTGTTATCATATAATTTGTTAAAATAAAAGCGGTGAATATAGTTATGAAATTAAGAAAGCGTATTAACATTAGTAAAACTAATTTACTGCTTTTAATTCCATCAGTAATTTGTATCACTATTGGTTCATTAAATGTAATTAAATGGGCAATAGATAATAATAATACAAATAAAGTAATAGATAATTTATCAAACATTGTTGATGTAGATAAAAGTGCTGGAGAAGCAGAATTAATTGAACAAGAAACAAAAATCAGTAAAGATGATCCATATTGGGATTATATAAAAATGGATTTAATAAATGTTGATTTTCAAGATTTAAAAAAACAAAATAAAGAAACAGTTGGATGGATTCAAGTAAACGGGACTAACATTAATTATCCATTTGTACAAACAACAGATAATGATTTTTATTTAAACCATTCATTTGATAGAAAGTATAATGGAGCAGGTTGGGTATTTATGGATTACAGAAATGATATAAGTAATCTAGATAAGAATACGATTCTTTATGCTCACAGCAGATTAAATAAAACAATGTTTGGATCACTTAAAAACATTTTTACAAGTGGTTGGCTAAATAACAAAGATAATTATGTTATAAAGCTTTCAACAGAGTATGAAAATACTTTATGGCAAGTATTTAGTGTTTATAGAATACCTTCAACAAATGATTATATTCGCGTTGTATTTAATGATGATAATCAATTTATAGAGTGGACAAATATGATACTAAAAAGAAGTTCACATAATTTTAAAACTACAGTTAGCAAGAATGACCATATATTAACTTTATCAACTTGTGGAGATAATGATACTAAAGTAGTATTACATGCTAAATTAATAAAAAAAGAAACAAGGTAATTAACCTTGTTTCTTTTTAGCATCCCATTTTTTCTCTTAGTATAGCAATACCGCCAATACCAATTGATAATAATGTGATATAGAAAATTATGTTATCTGAAGTTTTAGGAACATTTATATTGATAGCCTCCGCTAAAATATAAGTGCTAAAGTGTGTTGTAACAAATGTTGCATTACCATCTGCATCTAATGTTACAGGATGTTCTTCTAAAGAACCATCATCTTTAATATAATAAACCATTAGATTCTTTCCTTTTAATTCGTCCATAACTGGAATAGTGATTTTAAATTCACCTTTTTCAGTTTTAGTTATGTTTGAACCTAAAGTTTCTGAGTATAAACTTATATCAAATGCTTGGAATAATTCAGTTTTAATTGTTTTAGTAATTTTTTTATGTTCTTCGCTTTTATTTTCAACTATTGAAACAGTTAAGACAGCATCACTTGGAACATCTGATGCAGTTGTCTCTACTTTTACATTTGTATCAACATCTATATTTTTTACTACGTTGTTAATAATCATTTTAGTTGAATCACGTACAATTAGGAAATCATAAGTTACACCATTAATAGTTATTTTGTAATAATAATCTCCCATTTGTTTGTCTGTAACATTCATTTTAGGTGGTAAATAAAAGCCGCCTTCAATTTCGCTTCTTTTTCCAGCTAATTCAACTTTTACATCTTGTCCTAAGTATTCATCTAATCTTTTTTTTGCAGCTTTAATGTAAGCCTCAGGAGTATTTTCTGTATTAGTTGGAATATATAACACTTTATTTTTATATACTGAAACAGTTCCAGTGCCTATTCTAGCATACAATACACCTTTATAAAATAGTGTAAGTTCGCCACCGCCCATTTCATAAAATAAATCTCCATCACCCATTCTAGTATCTAAATTATATGTGATGTTTGAGTAATCAAAAAGTAGTTTAAGTTCTGGTACATAATTAATAGAATTGTCACGTCCTATAGTATATTTTGTAGTAGTATTATTTAAATAGTTAATAACAGTTAAATCCTCTAAAGAATAATAGTAATTTATATATTCATAATGTTCTCCATCAAAATCATCAGTATAAACATCTTTTTTTCCAAGTTCGATTGCTTTGATAGAAGCATCAATTAAAGCCTTAACTGTTTTATTCTCTTTTTCCCAAGATACTTTTACTTTATGTATTTCTGTATTTACCGAAACTTCTTCATCATCTTTTTCAACTAGTTCTGATATTTCTAAATTACAAATTGAATAGTCTGAATTACAATCCCATAAATAGCCTGATATATTATTATAATTCTTTGCAAAAGTAGCAACTGAATAGAACTCTAAATCATCATCATTTGAAGGTTTAATTGATTTCATTTTCAGTTCGTTATTAGGTGCAATTTTTTGAAATAAACTACTATATTCTTCTTGCCATTTAATTTTTAGTTGTTTTGTTTCACTATGTCTTTCTACTGTACCATCGTCGTTAATCTCATAAAGTGAAAAAACACACTCAGTAAAATCTTCATTACAATTATTTAAATCTGTACCAAAGTTTTTGTAAGTTTTTCCAATTTCCATACTAGCAAACCAAGCTGCTTGCCACATACTTTCTGGTTTCATAGTTTTAATTGTAATTTCGCCATTTGGTGCAAGCTTTTCAAATATATCAGCAAACACATCATACCCTTGATCTGCTTTTACCACAAAAGGGCAAATTAATAAACCTATAACCCCTATTAAACAAATAATAACTTTCTTTCCCATATTTCCTCCTCTATTATTATTGTACCTTGAGTATAACATAAAAAAAATGACTATACAATATAGTCATTTTAAGAATTCATAATCCAGTTAATTATTTCTTTTTTTATCTCGTAATATTCTTCTTCTTCAAATTGCATATTTGCAATACAGAATTTATGATTAGAAATGTGTGCACAGAACATACATTCATCTAATGATCCGCAATCTTCAATAAACATTGAATTACTTATATTACCTGAGCAGGCAACATTGTAACTGTTTGTACAATTAGATGAATCGTCTACTCTAATACAAAATGCACAGTTACCTGATCTTTGTGATGCAAGAGTATACTCGCAATGATGACACCCATCAGATAGTATTAAATTTTTACATTCGTTACAATCAGTTGATCGGTAGACGTTTTCTGAATTATAAACAGCATCACTACATGATACATTAACACAGTTAAAAACTCTTTCAGTTGTTCTATAATTAATAGTTTGCCATATATCTATTAATTCCTTTAAACTACTAATATCTTTTTTTTCTAACATCCAGTTCTCACGTTTATTAGAATTTTCATTTGTTATAAACTTTGTTGGATTAATACTTGATGCCCATGTATCTTCTCCTGTAGTAGTATCAGTTACTTTTTGAGGGAGTTTTATATCAAAGGCAAACTTATCATAAATTTCCTCTAAAGTAAATGGATTTTTACAGTTAAAGACTGCAGTAAATATTTTTTCAATAGCATTGGATATTTCAATTTCTTTCATCATTATCACCTCTCATATTTTTTCTACCTGAAGATTGTTCTAATAGTAGTTCAGTTAAATTTATATCATTATTAATTGAAAATTTTTTCTTCTCAACAATTTCTAAATCTTCTTGGTTTAATTTTATTGTTGCTGGTTCAACAACTACTTTCTTTCTTGGTATGCTTGCAAAGTTAACTGTCTTCGCTTTGAATGCTGGAAGTAAAATATCATTTGCATTAATTCTTACTACACATTCTCGATCATTTAAATCAGTAAGTAGTTTTTGCTTTGCCTCATCAGTTGTGTCGTTACTAAGTTTAATAGTTATATTTTGAGCTAAAGTAATTGCATCTTTTTTTGCAACTCTAAAAATATAATAGTTAATGACATTTGCAAATATTGCATTTTTTAATCCTTCGCTAATTTGATCAAAATATTGTTGAGCAAGGATTAAAGATAAACCATATTTTCTAGATTCAGCTAAGAACTTTAAAAGTATTGGGGTTTCAACAACCGAAACTTCATCGACAATTAAAATAATTTGTTCGTCAATCTTTCTTGATTGAATTATTTGCATTATTTGTTGCATTACTAAGCCAGATAATGTTTTGGTAATCTTATTACCTAAAGCAGTATTATCAAGAGAAAATATTGTTAAGAAATTATTGTTGATTGTATCAGCAATATTATTACAGTTTGACACATCTTGATTAAATACTGGTAATAATTCCATTTCATCTATAAATGCAATAATTGGCGCTATTGTTTCATTATAAGATTTTGTTCTTACTTCATTAAATTCTGTTAAGAAAAAATCATAAACACTTGGTGGAATAATTTTTTTATTATTTGTAACTACTTCATTTCTATATTCTAATTCTAAAAGTAACTTTCTTAAATTAGTAAACGAAAAACTTTCTATACTCAAAAGCAAGTTTATTGAATGTCTTAAAAGCCTTTCTAGTTTTGCGTTATATTGATTAGCTATAAGCGATTTAAATAAATCAAGTAATAACTCGCTAGAAGAGACAATATTATTTTTATCATTTAAAAATAGATCAACCATTCCATCATTACTTTTAAAATCAATGATTTTAGTATCTTCTAATCCACCAATATCATTTTCTAATGATGCATGTGGATCAATTATTACAACTTTATATTTTAATTTATAATCAATATTATTATTTAAGTTATTAACCATTAAACTTAAAAGTTTTGATTTACCACTTCCTGATGATCCAACAACTAAAGAGTGTTTAGCAAAATTATAGTTACTTTGATTTAAGTAATAATTCCCAGAAAGGTAAGGAAATGCATCAATTTTAAATAAAGAGTTTTGCTCATCACTTTTAAGTAAGTGCAATACTTTTTGAATATCTAAATAATTTGGTGTTTTCTTATAAAAAAATCTTTTGTTCTTATCAAAATCAATACTTAATAAATTATTTGGATTTGCAAATAATAATCTTCTTCTATACATATGTCCATTTTTTTCATGAAAGATAAATGATTTTGATTTTAATTTATTATTGTATGAAAAGAAATCTATTTCAATCTTTTTTATTTCACGATTCTTAACTAATTCTTTATCTAAGATATCAATTAAAGAATAATCAAAGTTTCCGACTTTAGGTAATGTTACATATAGATTCTCAACATTTTCTAATTCTGATGTTTTAAAAGTAAATGCGTTTAAGTCATATAACATTGTTGGTAATTCTACTGGTGTAATGGCATAATATCTGATTTCATTCATGTTTATAGTAATGATAATCTTCCAATGCTTAAAATTACCAATATATTTTTGTAATAATGTTAATAAATTTTGCCAATCTTTGGTCTCTATATTTTTTCTAGATAAAAAGATTTCTGTATATTTGACCTTTTTCATAACATACCTCTAAAATTATTATAGCATAAGGAAACAATATAATTAATTATATTTAATATTTATTGTAAATAATATACATTATAAAAAGTAGTGATATAATAAATAAAATATTATATAAATGTAAACTTCTATTTGCATTTCTACTTATGCAACTCAAAGTTGATAGTTTAAAACAATTTTAAGACATATAATCGTCTTAGAAAAGGAGGAAATAAATTGAAATTTGGAGATAATTTAAAAAAATTAAGAAAGGGGAATAAACTTTCACAAGAGGAATTAGCAGAGAAGGTTAAAGTATCAAGACAAAGTGTAAGTAAATGGGAAACAGGAGAAGCCTATCCTGAAATGAATAATATACTAGAACTTTGTAAAATATTTCATTGTAATATTAATGATTTAGTTAATGATAGCATTCTTGATTTAGATTCACTTGGTGAAGAAGTAAGAATTAATGTTGTTAAATTAAAAAAGGGACAACAAAAAAAGATGAAAGGACTAAGTAAAGCTATAATGGTTTTAGCTAGAATTGGAAAGATTATTCTTACAATTGTGCTTCCTATCATTATACTAGTTATGGCATCAGTACCTTTCTTCATCTATAATGTAGATATTAAAAATGATGAATTAATAATAAAAGGGACAAAAGAAAAAATAGAAATTTTATCTGATAATTCTGATTTAGTTTTAAAATATAATAATAAAGAAATAGATGATGAGGAATTTAAGGAATTAGTAGTTAAATATAAGGAAATATTAGATAACCATTCTAAACCCTTATTAGTTGGTTATGTTGAGGTTGCATTTATTATCTTAGTTATTACTGTAATTTTATGCAGAGCAATTCTTAAGCATTTAGAAGAATTGTTTAAAAATATAAATAATGGTGATACACCATTTACACTCGTTAATATTAATCATATAAAAAGAATGGCTTACTTAATGATTATAACTATAATTTTACCTAATATATCTGGAGCTATGTTTGGAATAATAATGAGAACAGATATTGATATGGGATTTGAAATGTATGATATAATAGAAATACTATTCTTATTCAGTATGTCTTATATATTTGAATATGGATATGAATTACAATTAGATTCTAATGGAAAGATGTATGGTGATGAAAATGAATAAAGAAAAATTTGTTGAAAAGTTATCTAAAGAATTAAATTATTCTTTAAAACAATGTACTCTTATAAATGAAATATTAGAAAACAATTTCATTATAAGTAGAAAAAGTAAAGATGCAATAATAAATGAATTAATTAGTCAATTAGATGTTGATATTAATGAAGCAGATAATATCTATAATGCTTCAGTTAGTATAATTACAAGTGAAATAAAAGAAAAACTAAAACATCCATTTAAGAGTCAAGATTAATTAGCAAGAGCAAATCATTTTGAAGTGGTTTGCTTTTATTATTTAACTAATAAATATTTAGGCAATGCATTTTGTGTCCAACTAACTTTTTGATTTATTATTTATATGCTATTCTTATAAAAAAGAAGGAGTAGTTATGAAAATCAAAGAATTAAAGAATATATATAAACAAGTATATGAGTTAAATGATGGCAGTTTCCTAGTTAGTACGAAAAGTCAAAATGAAGTTAGAGATGTTGAATATTATGCTCATACAAATATTGATGAAGTATATGGTATGGAAGGCTACTGGGGAATGATTGATAAAAATGGCAACACGATAATCGAACCTAAATATATTTACCCCTTTATAGAATGTGGTGATAACTATCAAGTGATGTTGCCACATGATTATAAAAATATTGAAGGTGAAGAAAAAATATTAACTTTAAAACATGGTTTAATAGATAAAAAAGGAAATATTGTTATACCTATTAAATATTTATATATGGAAGTAATGGATAATATTGGAAAGTATTTTAGAGTAGTTGATAGCGAAACATATAAATCTGGTGTTCTAGATAAGAATAATAATATTGTTATACCTTTTGAGTATGATTTTATATATGCTTCCCCAGATTTAGAATTAATGAAAAAATCTAAAAATTGTTACCGTTATCCTGATAATATTTATCAAGTAAAGGTTTGCAAAAAAGATTTATATGGTGTATATGATCTAAAATTAGGAAGCGAAATTATAAAACCAAAATATAAACATTTAAAAATAAGAAGTTATAATAGATTTTTAATTGGTGAAGATTATGATTCTTGCGATACTTTAATCAATGAAAAAGAAGAAGTAATTGAAAATGTATAATTTAAGAGTCATGATATAATTATTAAAGAGGTGTGCTATGGAACTTTATGAAAAAAACGGTAATATTCTATATGTTTTAAATATTTTAAAAAAATATAGTAATGAAGATCATATATTATCTTCTAATAAAATAAGAGATTTAATTAAAGAAGAATATAATGTTTTAATTGATTCTAGAACTGTTAGAAGAAATATTAATTTGCTTATAGAAAAGTTTAACTATGATATTGAAAAATACGAAGAAAATAATAAAGGATATTTTATTAGAAGAGATCCAGAAAGCGAATTTGAAAATGGTGAATTATCAGCAATACTAAATACTTTCGCTTATTCAAATTTTATACCTGAAAAAATGTCTTATTCTATAATTGATAAATGTCTTAATATGATGGATATTTATGAAAAAGATAAATATAAAAACTACAAAGCTTCTATTAAAAATACGAGAACTGATAATTTAGAAATCATAAAGAATATTGAAGATGTTAATGAGGCAATATTTAATAAAAAGAAAATAACATTTGACTATTATAAATATGAATTAAATGAAAGATTAGAATATGTGTTTGAAGGGAAGACTAAAACAACACCTTATAAGTTAGTTTACGCATTACAAAAATTCTATTTAATATGTTTAGACGAAGAAAAAAAAGAGTTATTTAGCCGTAGATTAGATAGAATGAAAAATATTAGTATTACTAATGAAAAAATATCTAATAAATTTGATGAAAATGAAATTGATTTCTTCATTAAAAGTAATGTAAGTATGTTATCAGGTGATACCGAAAAAGTGGAAATTGAATGCGATATGTCGCTTCTTGATAATGTAATTGAATTATATGGTAAAGATATTAAAGTGAGTAAAATTGATGATAACAAATTCTATGCCTCTTTTTATACAACAATTAAAGGGTTTAGATATTGGTGTTTAAGAAATATTGAAACAGTTAAAGTTTTATCGCCACAAAGTTTAATTAAAGACATAAAGAAAGTAATGAAAGATAATATATAAAAGGTGGGTTAAATAATATGACACTTGAAGAATTTTTAAAACTAGATAATCCACAAGAATATGATTTTTCCAATGATGGTGCATCCGATGATTATAAAAAATTAGATGGTATAGAAAAGTTCTTTGCTTACATGATGGTTATGAAAAAAGAGACATTTATGGATTATCAAGGGAAAGAAGAGTTATTTAGAAGTGCTTCTAAAACAGTATTAAATGAAGTTTCAAAATATAGAGTAAGTGATCCTGATAGCAATAGTAAACTTCTTCAAGAGATTTATAAAGTATTATGGGATATAAAACCTAATATGAAAAATTGCATAAGTATTCAGGGAGAAACTTTGAATTCAGCAAACACAACATTAAATGAATTTTATAGCTCTATTGAAGATAAAAAAGAAAATAAAGAAGAAAAAGATAAACGTGAATCAATTATTAATGAAAATGGAATACAGCGTGTTTCTATATTCTTTATTTTATCTAAATATTTAATTGAAAAAAATAATTCTAAGATAATAAAAGAGTTAATAGAAAGTGATGAACTTACAACATTTTTAAGAAGTTATCATACAATTGGAAATTTTATGCCTGTACCAACTGGGTGTAATTCACCAAGAGGATACCAAAATAACAAAATAGAAGATTATTGGGACTTAACTTTATTACATATTTATAATTATTATATAGATGGAACTTATCAAGATGTGGTAGATATAGTTAAATCTAAAAATGCAAAGGTTTATAAAGAGTGGTTAGATACTTTTGGTGCAAATTTAAAAGGCTGGCATAATTTTGTTAAAATCAATTATTTAGAACCATTTGTAAATATTGAAGATGAGAAATACTTTCCAAAAGAATTATGGGCTGGTCACTTTACAAGTGATATTGTTAAACCTCAAGATTATCATGAGTGTATAGAATATTTTAAAAATGCAAGTGAAATGATTTCTAAAAGAGGGGAATCTATGATTAAGAAATTGGCAAGCAGGATTGAAACAAATTAGTTTCAGTCCTTTTTAATGCATTACATGACCGCCACCCTTTTCATAACTTTTTAATTATAATATATTCTAATCAGAAAGAAGGATTGGTAAAATGAAAATTATGAATTACAATGATTTAAGAAAGGTGATTAATAATACAATAGTTGATCTAAGTGCACTATCATCAAGGAATTTTATAAGGGTAGTAGACTTTCTAGCAGGCTTAACTTATAAAGACGGTAGTTTAACTAAACTAGAAAAAAACAAATTTTTAGTAAAATTTGAGGAAAAATAAAATGGGTATATATCTATACAAAGCTCCAAAAATTAAAGTTGGTATTAACTATTTCTTAGATTGTAATAAAGGTGTAATGGTAGATTTTTCTGAATGTATCAATTGTGAAAAACTAATGTTATCAGAAGTGAGGTACTTATGTGATAATGTAACTTCATTAAAGCTAAAAGATAACTATTATTATATAGGTAATTATAAATATCTAAGTAAATCTGATGTTGAAAAATATTTAGATGAAACATTTGATGAATTAAGCAAGGGAGTATTAAATTATAAAACATATTTATGTTTAGAACATCATGGAAAATATAGTGATCGAAAGAAAGCGTATAAAGAAATATTAGAAATGATAAATTATAATCATATTAAAATAGCTGGTATACCAATAGAACAATATATATTTGGTAGTTGGAATCAAGAAGATGAAAATAAGTATATTACTAATATAATGATACCAATTGATATGGAAAACAGTTAATAAAAAAGAAATTAGTTTAAGCTAATTTCTTTTTAAATTTGTTATTTTATCAATTACTAATATATCAAAGTTTTCAAGATGGTCGCGCATCAATTCATCATAAGGATATTTTCCAATACCAAATTCTTTAATCAATCTATCGTTATTTGGAAATATCCCTAAGTGAGTATATTCAAAGAATTCATATTTATCATTAAATACATAGTACTTTAAAATTAAACCTGTCTCCTTTTCAAATTTTTCTATGCTTTCAACATCAAATTCTTTTGGCACTTTTTTAGCAAGTTCCTTTAATTTCTTTTGCGCGAATATGTTATTCATATAGATTGTTTTAACATCTTTATGTAGATCAACATACTGTGTTACCTTCTCAACATTATTCATGATGATCTGATAATTTTTCAACTCACTGCCTCCTTTTCATCTAGGAGTTTATTCTAAAATTAAAAGAACGGCAACATACTTGGTCACAAAATGTATTTATAATTCAAAATTTTTATTAATACTTTAAAGAATATAGATAGTAAGTTGAAATGTTAAGTTTAATTTTTTATAATTAATATATAAGAAATTAATTGTGAGGTAAAGAATGAGAAAATTTGGAGACAGAAAAGATGCTAAGAGAGTTAGAGAAATATCAGGTATGTTTCAAATAATGATGGATTTAAAACCACAAAGATCTGTTAGTGATGTTTATATTAATCAAAAAATGGATGTTACTGAACTTTGTAAATATATAGAAAAAAGAAAAGAAAAGGGAGATCATATAACAATATTCCATGCTTTTATGACCGGAATAGGAAAAGTTTATTACAACAGACCTTATTTAAATAGATTTGTTGCAAATCGACATGTTTATGAACATAATGATGTAGTCATTTCTTTTGTTGCAAAAGTTGCATTTGATGATAAAGCAGAAGAAATGATGATTCTAACAAAAATAGACCCTGATGACAATCTTGATTCTATTAGTAAAAAAATAGCCGATAAAGTAGATTCAATTAGAAATAAAAAAGAAGATAAAAAAGGTGCTAATAATGCCATCGATTTTTTAGGCAAACTTCCTAATATAATAAGAATTCCTATTGTTGGAATATTTAAGTGGTGTGATAAGATGGGAATTTTACCAGCATCCTTAGTTGAAGATAATTTATACTATAGTAGTTTAATAGTTTCAAATTTAGGAAGTATTCATTGTGGAGCAATACTTCATAATATTACTAATTTTGGTACTGCTAGTGGACTTGCAACAATGGGCGAAATTAAAGATGAAGAAGTTATAATTAATGGTAAAAAAGAAATTAGAAAAATATGTGAGTTTGGTATAAATTTAGATGAAAGAATAGCTGACGGCTATTACTTTGCAAAATCAATTCAATTACTACAACACATTTTTGATAATCCAAAAATGTTAGAAGAAAATGCTGATAAAAAAATAGAAGTTAAATTAAGATAAAAATTAATATCTAATCATAAAACTTAATATGATAGGATGGTGCTATGGGAAGAATAAGCAACTTATTATATAAATTATTTAAAAAGAGTGAAAATGATAAACCATGGTTAGATTATTATTCCAGGGAAGAAAGATCTATCAAATTTACAAATAAATCTATATATGAATATATGGTATCAGAAGTAGGAAACGATTTAGATTATATTGCTTTAAATTATTTTGAAAATAGAATAAGTTATAATGATTTCTTTAAAGCAATTAATACATGTGCAAGTTCTTTAAAAGAATTTGGAGTTAAACAAGGTGATATTGTAACTATATGTTTACCTAATATGCCTGAAGCTATATATGTCTTTTATGCATGTAATAAAATTGGAGCAGTTGCAGATATTATTCATCCCTTATCAAGCGCCGAACAAGTTAAATATTATTTGAGTGAATCAAAATCACGTTATTTATTTTTAGTAGACTTTAATTATGAAAAATATAAAGATGTTATCTCTAGTTCTTTACTAGATAAAACAATATTAGTTTCTCCAAAAGAAAGTATGAAAATAGCTCTTTCTATTGGTTATACATTAACTAGAGAAATTAAAAATAAAAAACCAAAATGGAGCGATACATCTTATATAAGTTGGAGAAGCTTCATGAAAAATGTTAATACTAACTCCAAAGAGTATCATGCAAATGTTAAAAGTAAAGATTTAGCATTAATTCTTCATAGTGGAGGAACAACAGGTACTCCAAAAGGAATTATGATATCTAACTATAACTTTAATGCTATGGCTCAACAATGTGGAGTTAATGTTATTGATGTAAGACCTAAAGATAAAATAGTTACTATTTTGCCCATATTCCATGGTTTTGGTTTAGGTGTTTGTGTTCACACACCACTTTGTTTAAAAGTAGAAGCTATACTTATGCCAGAATATGATGCAAAAAGATTCTATAAAATTTGGAAGAATGATAAACCTCATGTAATATTAGGAGTTCCAACATTATGGGAAGGTATGATGTCTAATAAAGATTTCGATAATGTTGATATGTCTCAACTAAAGTACATTATAAGTGGAGGAGATTATCTTTCGGTTGCATCAGAAATTAAAATAAATAATTTTTTACATAAACATGGAGCAAATGTCGATATTTTAAAAGGATATGGAATGACAGAAAGTGTAGCTGCAACATGTTATACTTTTCCTGGAACAAATGAACAAGGAAGTATTGGTATACCAATGATAGGAAATACTTATAAAATTTGTGATCCAGAAACTATGGAAGAACTTCCTTTTGGTGAAGTTGGTGAGATATGTGTTAATGGTCCAACTGTCATGATGGGATATTTAAATAATTTAGAAGAAACAAATGAGATATTAAGAGTACATAAAGATAAAAAGAAGTGGCTCCATACTGGAGATTTGGGTTATATTTCACCAAACGGTATAGTATATTTTACTCAAAGATTAAAAAGAATGATCGTAGTATCAGGTTTCAATGTTTATCCAGCTATGATTGAAAAAGTAATTTCAAAACATGAAAGTGTAAAAAAAGTATGTGTTATAGGAGTTCCTCATCCATATAAGATGCATGTACCTAAAGCATTTATAGAGTTAAAAGATGGAATAAAACCCTCTGCTGCTTTAGAAAAAGAATTAATAAAATTATGTAAGAGTGAACTAGCACTTTATTCTATTCCAAAGGATATTGAGTTTAGAGATAAATTACCTCTAACACTATACAATAAAGTAGATTACAAATTATTAGAAGATGAAGAACTAAAAAACCACAAAAAATAGAAAAAAATCAAATCTTATGATCTGATTTTTTTATTTAAAAATAAATTTTGGCTTATGTAAATTGTTATTTACATTTAATGTAAGTGTGTTTATAATATATTCTTAATTAAAAAGGAGTGTTTTTATGTATAAGATCAAATCTAAGATAATTGATGGAAAAGAAAAATTTGGAATAATTGATGATAATTTAACAGTACTAGCAGAATTTAAATATAAAGATATTTCTCCTATAGAAGGAAGTCAAAATGAATTTATACTTACTTCATTTAACGGTAGAAAAAGTTTTTTTGAAGAAGGTTGTGTTATTAATACTAAGTATACAGAAATAACACCTATTCCTTCAGAAATATGTGGCTATAGCGGCATGTTTATTGGTAGAAATAGTAAAAGTGTTGATTTATTTTCCATACATAAAAAATATATGAAAGAAGAGTTAGAACTTTATATTTTTGACTCTAAGAAAATATTTGGTTCAAATTCTAAAGTTAAGATTGATGATATAAGATTAGAAAGTGATGGAGTATGCATATATTCCAACACAGAAGAGGGGAAACTAAAAGGTTATTTTGGACATAAGATTCTTGGTCATCTTGAACCAAAATATGTAGATGTAAAAAGTTATTCATACGAAACAGTGAAACCTTATATACCTAAATTTAATGAAGATGAATACTATACAACTTGGGCTGAAAAAGATTGGGAATCTAGATATGCTATAGTAACTAAAATGGTTAGAGGAAAATTAAAAAAGGGAATAATTATAAGAACAAAAGGTGAGTATAGAGATAAATGGGAAGAATTAATCCCATGCAAATATGATGACATAATACCTCAAGATAATGGTGACTTTATAACTATCAATAAAAAGAATAAAAAAACACAAAAAGGTATAATTCATATGACAACATATTATGATATGTATACTAAAGGTTCTAATATATATGGAGAAGCTAGATTACAAAAAGAATTTGAATTAGAACCTCAATTTGATGAAATCAAAAGATTGGCAGAAAATAATGCTGAATTCAAAACTGAAAGTGACTACATATACTATATCGTTAAAAAGAATGGGAAATTCGGTTTATATAAAGCTAGAACAATGAAGGCTAGAGGTAATTTTGATACTTGTGATAACCATCGCCCTTATGGTCCATTAATTGAAAAAATGCTTGATTGTGAATATGATTCGATTGAATCAGTAGTTTCTAAATTAAGACTTAAAAATTACGAAAGAAGATATTTTACTGAGTCCTTCGAAGCTACTAAAGGTGAAAAATCATTATTAATATTTGATAAAAAAGATATAAATGACGATTATGTTAAAACAGAATGTGATTATAAAGATGTATACATACACGATGACAATCATTATCATGCAAATTATATATTAACAGATGAAGCAGGATATAAGCAGTTTGCAACTTATGAAGCAATTCCTGAAACAGTTAAGTCATGGCAACCAACAAAATACCAACTTAAACTAACTCCAAAATATAAGAAAGCTTATATAAATAGTACTAATAGTAATACTTACTTATTAATTGGTGAATACGAAGATGACAAAGTTGATGTTTTTACTCACTATGAAATGAAACAAAAATGTAATCGCGTTGATTCATTCAAAAAAGAAGAATATTTCTGCATAAGTAAAAAGACAATCGAAGAAGATGGTGAACCACCAATCAATTCACTATCTGTTTATAATAAATCATGTGAATTTATTCATGAATTCAAAGGAAACGATATCACATATTCATATTCTGATAAAACTTACTCAGTATACGTTAATGTTGATGGAAGAGTTTATATAGTTGATTTAAGTCGAGAGAAAGTTGTAGACGGAGAATTTACTTATATAGATATAATTGATGAGTTTATGATGTATGAACAAGAATCTGGTTGTGGATTAAATAGATTAACTAAAGATGGCTTAGTAAAGATTTTAGAACCAATTTATGCAAGCGTTGAAATATTATTAACTATTAATCGTGCTATTGTTTCAATAAAAGATGAAAACGGAAATATCAAATATGGAGTAAAAGAAACTAACAAAGGAAATAACTGTATAGATGTAATATATGATAGTGTAACATTTGATAATGAGAAATTTGTTTGTACATTAGGTACACAAACTTTATATTTTGATTTAGATGGTTTTGCAATTGCTGCTCCAGCAGTATTAAAATGTAAATAAAAATAGGTACAAAAAAGCAAATCTTATGATTTGTTTTTTTGTGATATAATTAGAACTGAAAGAGAAATAATAATTTGTAGAGTAGGAGTTGTGATAAAATGAATGTTATTGAAGTAAAAAACTTGATTAAAAAATTTGATAGTAAAAAAGTAATTGATAATATTAGTTTCGATGTTGAAGCCGGAAAAATTTTTGGCTTTTTAGGACCATCTGGTGCCGGAAAAACTACGCTTATAAAAATTCTTATAGGAGAGTATACTAGCACTAAAGGATTAGTAAAAGTTTTCGATAAAGAACCTAAAGACTATAATGATGAAATAACAAACGGGATAAGTGCAGTTATGGATAATTTTGGATTATATGAAAGACTAACTGTATATGAAAATTTAGAAGTTTTTGCAAATATCTATAAAACTCCTAAAAGCGAAATAAATTCTATTTTAAAAAAAGTTGAACTTTTTGATTCTAAAAATAAAGTTGTAAGTAAATTGTCTAAAGGTATGAAGCAAAGATTATTACTTGCAAGAGCATTAGTAAACAATCCTAAACTCTTATTTTTAGATGAACCTACAAGTGGATTAGATCCAGCTACTTCTTTAAAAATACATAATTTATTATTTGAATTAAAAACATCAGGCACAACAATATTTTTAACTACTCATAATATGGAAGAAGCAACTAAAATGTGTGATACTGTAGCGCTTCTCCACTTAGGAAAAATAGTGGAATTTGGCACACCAAAAGATATATGCATGAGGCATAATGAAGATAATGATATAAAAATAATCAATAAACAACATAAAGAGATAATCTTGAAAAACTCAAAAGCAAATGCTAGTAAAATTTCAAAAATGTTTCAAGAAGAGGATATATTATCAATACATTCCTCTGAGCCAACTTTAGAATCTGTATTTATTAAATTAACAGGAAAGGAGTTGGTATAAATGAGAATTCATCATACCACAGCAATTTTTAAGAAAACACTCAAAGATATGGTAAGAAACAAAAGACAATTATTATTCTTTTTAATGTTTCCTGCTATGACGTATTTATTTTATT
>JAFLUY010000016.1 GCA_022508565.1 Erysipelotrichales bacterium
AAAGAGATGAAATAGGAAACGAATTAATTGATGAGCCAGATGAGGTGATAGTAACAAATCCAGATGATTTTGACTATAAAGACCCAGATACAAAGACAATAGTAACTGGCTATCATGGTACTGAAACTGTGATTGCAATTCCCTCTACAGTTAAAGAGATAGCAGATGGAGCATTTGCAAGTAAGAATTTTACTAAAGTAGTAATTCCTAAAGGAGTTACCAAAATCGGTAACGGTGCTTTTGCAAACTGCTCTAGTTTAACAGAAATTAATATTCCAGAAGGGGTTATTTCTATTGGAAACCAAGCTTTTGTTTCTTCAGGATTAATCAGCGTAACTATACCAAGTACTGTTATTTCTATCGGTTCCACTGTTTTTACTGATTCCAAAAGTTTAATTAAGGTTACCATTAAAAATGGTGTTACTTCTATTGGCGATATGGATTTTTGGGGATGTAATAACTTAGCTGAAGTTAATATTCCAGAAAGTGTTACTTCTATCGGAGAACAAGCATTTGTTAATTGTACTAGTTTAAAGAACATTATTTTACCTGATAAACTTACTAAAATTGGAAAACAAGCTTTTGCTAATTCAGGCTTAACTAGTATTACTATTCCTAATACTGTTACTGATTGGGGAACAGGAACGAATTTTAGTGGCTGCACAAACTTAACAACAATCAATTTAATGGATGGACTTACTTCTATTGGTAATGCTGCTTTTTCAGGTTGTACAGCATTAACTGAAATTACTATTCCAAGTAGTGTTATTTCTATTGAAAATAATTCTTGGGTGGGTTGTATAAACTTAAAAACTATCTACTATAAAGGAAGTTTACCTGATTCAGTTGTTCAAAGCAGTTCATCAGCAACCGTAGTTAGAGACTTTTAAAAGCTTCAATATTAATAATATATTGAATAATGAACTATAAAAATAAACAAAAAAAGATAATGTAACTATGTATATCATCTTTTTTCATATAAATAGATAAATTATAATAAATATATAATTTTAACTTTTTATATGAAGAAAGATATTTTTTATGTGATACAATATAGATGGTGATGCTTATGTATGCAAATGTATTAGTTCAATATGGTGCAAAATCTTTAGATCATACATTTACTTATCGTATACCAGAGGAATTAGTTGGTGTAGTAGAAGTAGGTAGAAAAGTACATGTGCCTTTTGGTAGTCAAAAAATTAATGGCTTTGTTGTAAGCATAAGCAATGAGAAAGTAGATACAGAAGTTAAAGATATAATAGATGTTGTTACAAAAGAATTAAAATTAAATGATGAATTATTAGAATTAGGTAAATACATTAAAGAAAAAACATTATGTAGTTTAATAAATGCTTATCAAACTATGTTACCTACAAGTATGAAAGTATCTAATTCTAAAGAAGATTATAATTTAAAGAAAACTTATGTAGAATTAAATGCTAGTGAAACAACAGTCGAAAACTATATAAGTACAAATACTAAAGCTAAAAAACAAATAGAAATATTAGAATTATTATTAAGTGGTGAGGAAGTATTAAAAAAAGATATTAATTCTTCTAGTTTAAAAAAATTATTAGAACTTGATTTAGTAAAAGAAGTTACTAAATTAGAATATCGAATTAATCCAGTTGATATATTGAGTGATGAAAAAAAGTTAAATGATGAACAAGAAGAGGCTTATAATAAAATAGTTTCATCATTTGGAAGTACCTCTACATTTTTACTTCATGGTATTACTGGTTCTGGTAAGACAGAAGTTTATATGCATTTAATAAGTGAGGTAATTAAGACAGGTAAATGCGCAATTATGTTAGTTCCAGAAATATCTTTAACTACTCAAATAGTTGAAAGATTTTATTCCCGTTTTGGTAGTGATGTAGCAATCTTCCATTCAAGTTTATCAGATGGCGAAAAGTATGATGAGTACAAAAAAATCATGAATGGGGAAGTTCATGTTGTAGTTGGTACTCGTTCAGCAATATTTACACCAGTAAAAGATTTAGGAATAATTATTATTGATGAAGAACATTCATCTAACTATAAACAAGAAAATAATCCAAGATATCATGCTTTAGATATTGCTAAGTGGCGAAGCAATTATCATTCATGCCCGTTAGTTTTAGGAAGTGCAACACCATCATTAGAAACTATGGCTAGAGCTAAAAAGAATGTCTATACTTATCTTTCTTTAAATAAAAGAATTGGTGAGTCTGTATTACCTGAAATAAAGATAATTGATATGGCGCCAGAATTTAAAAAAAGAAACATGATATTAAGTGAAGACTTACAAGTAGATATAATGAATACTTTAGAACGTCATGAACAAGTGATGCTTCTAATTAATAGAAGAGGTTATTCAACTATTATGACATGTCTTAGTTGTGGATTTACTTATAAATGTCCTCACTGTGATATAACTCTTACATACCATAAAACTAGTAATCATTTAAGATGCCATTATTGTGGTTATACAGTAATAAAAAATGATTACTGCCCAACATGTCATGAAAGAGCTATTGGTGATTATGGACTGGGAACTGAAAAAGTTGAAGAGTTTGTTAAAAATTTATATCCGTCATACAACGTAATTCGTATGGACACTGATACGACTTCAAGGAAGGGTGCACATTCTAAAATTATTAAAGCTATTGAAAAACATGAGTATGACATTATAATTGGAACGCAAATGATTGCAAAAGGTCTTGATTTTCCTAAAGTTACATTAGTTGGTGTAGTAAATGCTGATGAATCATTAAATATACCAGATTTTAGAAGTGGAGAAAACACGTTTAGTTTACTTACACAAGTTTCAGGAAGAGCCGGAAGAAGTGAATTACCAGGTAAAGTAGTTATTCAAACATTCAATCCTGATAATAAAACTTTAAATTATGTTAAAAACAATGATTATTTAGGTAATTATAATTATGAGATGAATGTTAGACATATGTTAAACTATCCACCTTATTGCTATTTAATTAGTATAAAAGTAACATCTAAAAGTTATGAAGATGCAAGAAGTGAATCTAATAAGATAGTTACTTATTTAAGAAGAACATTAGATGAAAAGACTGATGTTTTAGGTCCAACAACAGCATCTCCATTCAAGATTAACAATGTTTTTCGCTTCCAAATTATAATTAAATATAAGAAAGATGAAAGAATAAGTGAAGCCTTAGATTTTATTGATAAAGAATATGTTTATAACAAGTTAGTTTCTATGGATATTGATGTTGATCCAATTAGAATATAAGTATTGCAATTGAAAATAATATAATGTATAATAACCTCGTTTGAATGAAGGGGACTTACTATGAAAGATGAAGTAGCAACTTATATAGAAGAAGGTATTCAATATACAGTAATAAGAATTCATGACTATTTTTATAAAGTAAATAATGAAACTTTAGAAGAATTACCTTTAGATGAAGAAGATTTCTATTATCCAAAAGAGATTGCAGCGTCTATAGATGGAAAAGACTATTATGTTATTATAAAATCAGGTGAAGTTTTTTATAAAAGAAATTTAGAAACAGATAAAATAGAAAAGTTAAGTGCGGAAGATGCAAAAATATACTTAAATGTTCCAATATTAGACTTTGCTATTAAAGAAGCAAAAAAACGTAGACAAGAAGAGATCCGTGCATATAGAATTGAAAAATTTAGAAAATCTGAACAGAAAAGAAAAAAATTGTTAATAACAGCATTATTAGGTTTATTAACTATAACTTTAGTTGGCGGTTTATCTATACATGCTATTAAAGATAAGAAATTAAAAAACAATATAAATAAGATTTATGAAACATCTGATTTATCTGAGGCTTTTCGAATAATTGCTAATATAAATAAGACTCTTAGTGATACTCAAAGAGTAGAAATTATGGAATATATTAATATTTTACTTGAACGTGAGTTATCTGATGAGTGTTATAAAAATATCCTTACTTGTTTAGCATATGCTAATTTTTCAAAAAGCGATAAAATAAGCGCTGAAGATTTAGAAGAATTATTTAAAGGAAATGAAAACAAAAAATTTCTTGCTGAACAATTATATAATTATAAGAATGGAATATCTCTTTCATATAATAAAAAATATAGTTTAATTGCTAATTTAATTTCATTATACGAGCCATCTACTAATATGCTGTTAGAAGGCAATAGTATTAATAACCTATTAAAAGACATTTATGAAATAGATGATAATATTGATATTAACAATGAATTTGTTGAAGATGGAGATGGACTAGAGGTACAAAAATATATAGAAGAAGTAGAAAATAATACACTTGAAGGTATAACTTCAACTACACATTTAGCTTCGAATATTTTTGAACCATATATAAAAGCATATGAAGAAATGCTTGGATGTTATTTCTATTTTGCTAAAGAAACAAGAGAAGGCATCAGCTATGATATTTACTTTAAAAAACTATGTGACTTAGTATATTCGAAAGAAGAACTTGACTATAATAATCGTGAAGATCGTATATTAGTTTATTTTTATGCGAATGCTTATCTAGGTGTAGTAGATGAGAATGATGCTATAAGTCCTGCTAAATTTATAATGAATGGTACTGATAGTGTATTCTCCTGTTTTGATATGATAGATTTAATGGTTTATTTTTCAAATGGCGATTTATATTTAAATGATGCCTATAAATTTTCACATTTAATGATAGGATATGGTGATATTTCTATACCTCTACTTCAAGAAGTTAATTTATGTTTGAAAAAAGATTTAGAAGAAGGTTTAATATTACAAAAGGATTATGACAGATTTTTAAAACTAGCAACAGAAAATGTTGAGATATTTGCACCAGAAAGTTTAGATGAATTTAAAAGAGCAAATGATGCAAATAGATCGATGAATGGATATAAGTTAGAAATTATTCCAAAAATCACACTATAATATTTACAAATAATTAGAGTAGTATTATAATTACTTATATGAAGTGATGACGGGCGTGGAAAACCCAGAGCTATATAGACTAATGAGAACAAAGTATGGTGGAACAGCGAGGAAACTTGCCCATATAGCTTTGTTCTTTTTTGTTTATAGGAGGGAATATGAAAGTATTTATAGCATGTTCAAGTAAAGACAGTGTCTCAAGTGAGTATTTGAATCTTGCAAGTGATGTTGCAACTATGTTAGTTAGACACAAATATAAGTTGGTATTTGCTGGAAAAGACACTGGTATGATGGGTAAATGTTTTGTTACTTACAAGTATGAAGAAGGAAAAACAAAAGCAGTATTAGATGTTCATGATACTGATTACCTTGATAATGTCGAGGTTGATGCTTATGAAGTAGAGGCATCAACGTTTGAACGCACAAAAATACTTTATCAATCAAGTGACTTAGTTCTTGTTTTGCCAGGGGATATTGAAACTCTAGCAGAATTTATGAGCATACTTGAAGAAATTAATACAAAGGGCGAAAACAAACCAATAATATTATTTAATTATAATAATTTTTATACACCACTTCTAAAATTAATTGAAAATTCATACAAAGAAGGATTTATATTAAAAAGTGAAATAAAGTCATTTAGTATAGTAAATGATTTAGAAAGTTTAGATGCATTTTTGCATAATTTAAATAAGGAGAGATGATATATGGCAAAAAATATGGAAGAATTAGTTAATTTTTGTAAACAATATGGTTTTATATTTCAAGGTAGTGAAATATATGGAGGTCTTGCAAATACTTGGGACTATGGCCCTTTAGGCTCAAGACTTAAAAATACAGTTAAAGATTGTTGGAGAAAAAGATTTATTCAAGAAAGAAAAAACGCCTATGAAGTTGATGCAGATATTTTAATGCACCCAAGAGTGTGGGAAGCTTCTGGTCATGTTCAATCTTTCTCTGATCCGCTTGCTGATTGTAAGGAATGTAAAACAAGACATAGAGTTGATAATTTAATTAATGATTACTCTAACTCATCAATTGGAGATGCAATGACTCAAGAAGAGATGATGGAGTACATAAAAACAAACAAAGTTCCATGCCCAAAATGTGGTAAATCTAATTTTACTGATATTCGTCAATTTAATTTAATGTTTCAAACTCAAAGAGGAGTTACAAATGATTCCAAAAATATCGTTTATTTAAGACCAGAAAATGCTCAAGGTGAATATGTTAACTTTTTAAATGTTCAAAGAACAATGCGTGCAAAACTTCCGTTCTCAATTGGACAAATTGGTAAAGCATTCAGAAATGAAATAACTCCCGGTAATTTTACATTTAGAACAATTGAATTTGAACAAATGGAATATCAAACTTTCTGCAAGGAAGGTGAAGATTCTCAATTATATGATTATTTTAAAGAATTTGGAAAAAAGTTCTTTATGGATTTAGGATTGCCTGAGGATAAGTTAAGATATCATGATCATGAAAAATTAGCACATTATGCTAAATCAGCTTGTGATATTGAATACAAATTTAACTTTGGTTGGGGAGAAATAAATGGTACTCATAATAGAACTGATTATGATTTATCTCGTCATCAAGAATATTCTAGTACTCCACAAACTTATCTTGATCCTGATACAAATGAAAAGTTTGTTCCATACATCATTGAATCAACATATGGTCTTGATAGAACAGTCTTAGCTTTGCTTGATGAAGCACATACTGTTGAAGAACTAGAAAACGGAGAAACTCGTGAAGTATTGAGATTAAATCCAGTTCTAGCTCCATATAAAGTTAATGTTTTACCCTTAATTAAGAAAAATCATGCTGAAAAAGCCTTAGAAATATATGAAAATCTAAGTAAATATTTCATGACTAGTTATGATGAAACAGCCAATATCGGTAAACGTTATAGAAGAGCTGATGCAATTGGTACACCATGGTGTATAACTGTTGATGATGAAACACTAAATAATGGAACAGTTACTCTAAGAGATAGAGATACAATGGAACAAATTACTTTAAAAATAGATGAAGTAAAAGATTATGTAATGGAAAGAATAGTTTTTTAAGAACTATTCTTTTTCTTTAAAAAAATATTTACTAGAGTATTTAAAATATGTTATTATATTAATAGAGTAAATAAATAGAGGTGATTGTATGGCATTTAAAGATTTTACTAATGCTTTATTTCCAAAAGACAATGGTGTCGATGTAGTTGATACTGAAGAAGAAGCTTATGAAAAAGGGTCTGATGTATCTAGTTCAAAAACTGGTGCAAAGATGATTTTAGTTGAACCAAGAGCATTTTCTGAATCTCAACAAATCGCAGATCACTTAAAAAGAAGAAATTCTGTTGTAGTAAATTTAAAAAGAGTTACAAACGATCAAGCAAGAAGAATTATTGATTTCTTAAGTGGTACTTTATATGCAATTGGTGGAGAATTACAAAGATTAGGATATGGTATATACTTATGTACTCCTAAAAACGTTAATGTTGAAGGAAGAATAAGTGATGAAGAAAGTGAAAAGAAAGCTAAGTCAAAAATAGAAGACGAAATGGATTTCTAACACTTTAGTATTTAAGGTGATATGTAATGAAAAAATTTGATAGGAGTTTAAACGGATATAATGTAATGCAAGTTAATGCCTTTGTTGATGATGTTGTTGATAAAGTTGATGATATGATTACAAAGATGAAACAAAAAGATTTAGAGATAGATCGTTTGAATAAAGAACTTGAACATTACAAGAATATGGATGCAACACTTAATCGTGCTGTTGTAGTAGCAGAAGAAGCGGCATCTAAGTATCAAACAGCAGCTTTAAATGAAAGTGATTTAATTGTCACTGAAGCTAAAAAGAATGCAAATCGTATTATTAATGATGCATTAATTAAAGCCGAAAAAATCGAAGAAGATTCAGCAAGACTTCGTCGTAATATCATTACATATAAAAGAAGAATGAGAAATCTAATTGAACAACAAGCAGAAATAGTTGATGATTTAGATAAAATAGATATAGATTAATAAGTAACACACTTGCTGAAAGTGTGTTTTTATGTTATTATGTATTTAGCAAGAAAACTTGCATAAAATAAAAAGAGGGAACATTCAGTTTGATTTTGTTGAATGTCTACCTCATATATTTAGGTTGGACATTTAAGCTAATTGCTTAAGTGTCATTTTTTTATTACTATTATCAAAGTGATAATAAGAAATAAAACGATGGAGAGTTCCCTAAGAACTTTTAGTATAAAAGTTTTAGTTTTCAATCTATCAAACCTTCCTTCTTTATAAGATAAGGAGGTAGACACCCAACACCTGAGGTTCCCTAACTAAATTTTACGTAATAAAAATGAAGAACTCAAGAAATTTCAAACGATTTATTAAATAAATATTATAAAGGCATACAGATATTAATTATCTGCTATTTTTCAATGTAAAATTGACAATAATGTGCTATAATTTAGTCGGTGATATTATGTATAAAGTCGTAAAAAATGAATGTATAAAAAACGATATATATTTGTTAGAAGTGGAAGCTCCGTTAATTGTTAAATCATGTTTACCAGGACAGTTTGTAATTGTTATGGCGAGTGAAACAGGAGAGAAAATCCCATTAACAATTTATAAGTGTGATGATAGAACAAATATTTTAAGTATGATATATCAAGTTGTGGGAGCATCAACTTTAGAATTATCAAGAATTACTAATGAACTATATTCCATAGTTGGACCATTAGGTAATCCATCAGAGTTAATAAAAAATGTTGATAATTTAAAATATGCAAGTATTCTATTTGTCGCTGGCGGAATCGGTATTGCACCAATTGCTCCTCAAGCAGAATATTTAAAAAAACATGATATCAATGTAGATATAATATATGGTGCTAAAAATAAAGATTCAGTTATTTTAGAAGATGAATTAAAAAGTATATGTGACAAATTAACTATTACAACAGATGACGGATCATATGGAGAAAAAGGTTTAGTTACTGACATATTAAAAATGCAAACAAAAAAATATGATTATTGTGTTGCAATTGGTCCGCTTGTAATGATGAAATTTGTTTCGCTTGAAACAAAAAATATGGGAATAAAAACAATAGTTAGTATGAATCCCATCATGATAGATGGAACTGGCATGTGTGGGGCATGTAGATTAATCGTTGGTGATGAGATTAAATTTGCTTGTGTAGATGGTCCAGAATTTGATGGACATAAAGTAGACTTTGATTTAGCAATTGAGAGATTAAAAACATATAAGACAATTGAAGGACAAAAATATTTAGAAATGCTTGAAGGAGATACACATCATGGTGGATGTGGGGAGTGTAATCATGAATAAAGTTGTTATGCGTTCTCTTGATAAAGATATAAGAGTTAATAATTTTGAAGAAGTAAATTTAGGATATAATCATGAAGAAGCAAAACTTGAAGCAGAAAGATGTTTAAATTGTCCAAATCCTCGTTGTGTTACTGGGTGTCCAATAAATATTCAAATACCAAAGTTTATTAACGCTATTAAAGAAAATAATTTAGAGCTTGCATATGAAATAATCAGTGAAGATAACTTATTTCCGGGGATATGCGGAAGAGTATGTCCTCAAGAAAAACAATGCGAAAGTAAGTGTGTTAAAGGATTTAAAGGAGATGCTATCTCAATTGGCTCTTTAGAAAGATATGTTGCAGATGAAGCAAGACGGAATAATTTTAGAAAAGCAGTTAAAAAAGACAGTATAGGTAAAAGTGTTGCTGTTATCGGTTCTGGCCCTTCAGGACTTGCTTGTGCAGCATTATTACAAAGCAACGGCTATGACACAACAGTATTTGAAGCATTTCATAAAGCTGGCGGCGTTTTAACTTATGGTATTCCTAATTTTAGATTACCTGAAGATATAATAAGTTCTGAAATTAAAAACCTAGAGGAACTAGGGGTTAAGATAGAATACAATGTAGTTGTTGGCAAATCTATAACTATAGATGAACTTAAGGAAAGGCATGATGCTATATATATTGCAACTGGAGCAGGATTACCAAAATTCATGGGTATTAGAAATGAATGTGCTAATGGAGTATTCTCAGCAAATGAAATCTTAACACGAATTAATTTAATGGGTGCATACAATAAAAACAGTAAAACACCTATATATGAAGCTAAAAATGCAATTGTTGTTGGTGGAGGAAACGTAGCTATGGATGCAGCACGTTCTTTAAGAAGACTAGGTATGAATGTAACAATTTGTTATAGACGTAGTAGGGATGAAATGCCAGCCCGTTTAGAAGAAGTTAATCATGCTTATGAAGAAGGTATAAACTTCACTTATTTAGTAAATCCAAAAGAAATAATTGTTGAAGATAACAAAGTAACTGGAATTAAAGTTGTTGATATGGAATTAATTGATACAGGAGAATCTAGAAAAAGTGTTAGAGAAATAAATGGATCAGTTCATGATATTTCATGCGATATGGTTGTTATGGCTTTGGGAACAACTCCAAATCCTACTTTATTAAAAACAAGTAAAATAAAAACTAAAGATAATTTAATAATAGTAGATGGGACTAAAACAAGTGAAGACTCTATATTTGCAGGAGGAGATGCTGTCACTGGGGCTGCTACAGTAATTCTTGCTATGGAAGCTGGTAAAAAAGCAGCTCATGAGATTATTGAATATTTAAAATAGTTTGACTTAAAGATAAATATTCAATATAATTGGTTAAGGTGATTAAAATGAATATAAAAATAGGTTGGATAATACCTATACTTATTATTATAATAATTGGTATATCATTATCCTTATCAAATAAAGATGATAATGAAAAAATAGATGAGGTGGAAATTATGGATGGAAAACACAATGTAGTAATTAATGTTAAAGATTATGGCGAGATATATTTAGAATTAGATGCAGATGTAGCGCCTATAACTGTTACCAATTTTATCTATTTAGCAAATAAGAACTTTTATGATGGTATTACTTTCCATCGTATAATTGAAGGATTTATGATTCAAGGCGGAGATCCAACGGGTACTGGTTATAATGGAAGTGGCACAACTATTAAAGGTGAATTTGCGGCAAATGGTATTGAAAATAGTATAAGCCATACAAGAGGAACTATTTCTATGGCAAGAAATTCAACTGATTATGATTCTGCAAGTAGCCAATTCTTTATTGTTCATCAAGATTCAACATTCTTAGATGGAGATTATGCAGCATTTGGTCATGTTACTAAAGGAATGGAAGTAGTAGACAAAATAGCGGAGACTGCAGAACCTATTGATAATAACGGTTTAATAGCAGAAGATAAACAACCAGTAATTGAATCTGTAAAAGTAATAGATTAAATAACATAACCTTAGGTTATGTTTTCTAATGTCAAAAAATATGTTTTATGCTATAATGAGATTGTGATAATAATGAAAAAGGTAAGTAAAAAATTTTTAAATTTTATAATTATGTTTATTTCTTTATTTTTAATTGCGTTATATATTGATATTTATTGTCGCAGTATCTTTGATATTACTTTATTTGGGTTTAATGCACTTAAATATCGAACTTTATGGCTTGGATTTTCCATATCGTGGATATTTTTGATATTATTAATAATATATTTATTAAAAAGTGAAAAACGTATCAAAATTTTTACAATCATAGATCTAGTTATGAATGTTGTTTTCTTTGCGCAAATATGTTATGCCCAACAACTTGGTAAATTTATGATAGTTTCTGATTTGTTTTTAGCAGGTGAAGGATTACAATATGTTAAAAGCGTTTTCTTAAACTTAAATCTTGGTATGCTTATAGTTGTTATTATTAATATTGTACTAATAGCTTTATTAAACTATATAAATCGTGGCGAAATAGAAACTAAAGAAAAGAATGTCAATAAATATATTGTTTTATTATTTGCATTTATTATTATTACTACCAGATGTTTTTCTTATTTAATGTTAGGCAGAGTAGTTGATTCAAATAATTGGCAAGAGAATTATAATACAAAAAATATTTATAATAATTATACTAATCCTAATTCGGCGATGTTTGTTTCCGGTTTTTATGAATACCATGTTCGTGCAATATATAAGTACTTTTATAATTTATTAACATTAGATAAAACAGCATTAAAGATTAATGTCGATAAGTATAATAGTATATATAGCACAAATAATACAAACAATGATTATACTGGTATATTTAAAGATAAAAGTGTCATATTTATTATGATGGAAAGCATTGATTCATGGATTATTGATGATGAAACAATGCCAACATTAAAATATTTAATGTCAACAGGCATGAATTTTACTAATAGATATTCTCCTTTCTTTAATGGCGGGCAAACAATAAATTCGGAATTTGCATTAAATACCGGAATGTATGCAGTTAGTGATAAAACAACTATTTATGATATTGATGATGTAGAATATCCTTATAGTTTAGCCAATACTTTAAAAAATGCCGGTTATAATGTTAACTCGTTCCATGCTAACTCGGGAAAATTCTACAATAGAACATTATTTCATCAAAGATTGGGTTATCAAAACCATTATGCAGCTCTAGATATGCAAAAAGAGGGTGTTTTAGATAATAATATAAATTATTATTCTGATTCAGAATTTATTAGTAATGATTATTTATATAATTTATTTGTAAGAGATGAGAAGTTTTTAACATTCTTTACAACATATTCAGCACATTTAGAATATACAGAACATAATAGAGTATTTAATGCGATTGAACATAACCTTGATAGCAAAAAATATGGACAAGAAGAATATATTTATAGAACACTTGCTAGTGATACAGATAAATTTTTAAGTATTTTATTAGACAAATTAGCAGAAACACGAAAACTCGATGATGTTATTATAGTTTTAGCGACTGATCATTATGTATATGGATATTCAGACCCTGAATATGTAGCGCTTAAAAAAGACACTATAAACAATCGAAAAGAATTACAAAATACACCATTTGTAATTTGGTCTAAAGATATTAGACATGAAGAAATAGATACTATATTGGATACAGCAGATATTTTGCCAACATTACTTAATATGTTAGGGATTAGTTATAATCCAAGTAGTTATTTAGGAGAAGATGTTTTCTCAGATTCACATGATAATTTTGTATGGTTTGCTGATGGAACATATATAGCTGATAAAAATTGTCAATTGTCTAACGAAGCAATATTAACTAAAGTTAACTATAATATTTCTAAGAATAAATCAATATTATTAACAAATTATTATGGAATCAATAAATAAGGAGTTGTATATTTATGAATGATACAAAAGAAATTGTTTTGTTTTTTAAAGATGATGCTAATAGTTTTAGTCTTGTTGATGTCTCAAAAGAATTAATGAACCGTTATCATGAATTAGGCGAACCAACTCTTTTACCTGATAATGGAAATACAAAATCACCATTACTACTATTTAATTCAAATCCTGATTTTCAAATTCAAATAAGTAGAGTATCACTTAACTTTGTAATTAATCATGTTTATTTTGATAGGCTTGCAACTATTATTTTTGATATAGTTGATGCTTTTGAAGAATTTAAATGTAAGTTCTTTAGAATTGGGTATATTTCAAGTATTTTCTTGGCTCCGCAATTTATAAAAAAAGTCCAAGATAAGTTCTTAAAAATTGAAAACGTTGAGGGAATTAAAGAATTTAATTTAAGTTGGTATAAAGCATTAGAAAATAAGTATGGAACAATTAACTGTTGGGAAAGATTTATTACTGATTCATCTGACTTTAAGGATTTATTAATTCAATATGATTTTAATACGCCAATTGATGTAAACGTTGATTTTGAAATCAAATATATTAAAGAGTTTATTAAGACAGCAAACAATTATATAGATTCAAGGATGAATTTATAATGAAAAAAATCATCTCTATTATTCTTCTTATCTCATGGATGAGTCTTATATTTTCTTTCTCAAATAAAAATGGTGAAGAGTCAGGAAGTATGAGTGCTAAATTGATAAGAGGAGTAGTTTTAGTATTTACTGATATTAAAGATGAAGAAAGAATTGAAAATATTATAGATAAGTATTCTTTTGTTGTTAGAAAGTCTGCTCATTTTTTTGAATATTTTGTTTTGGGAATATTAGTTATTAATGTTTTAATAAGTTTTGGTAAGTATAAACATTTATTTATATACGCTAGTTTATTTTGTATTTTCTATGCGATAACTGATGAATGTCACCAACTTTTCATCGATAATAGAAGTGGACAGATAAGTGATGTCTTATTAGATTCGAGCGCGGGAATAATAAGTAGTTTTCTATTAAGTAAACTATATGTTATCAGAGGTAAATATGGAAAGAAGAATAATTAGTATTGCTTTAGGAATTCTTTTCTCTGTTTCTTTTTTAGCAACAGTTTTTTCTTTAACTACATTATCAAAAAACTTTGTTAAAATGGTTATGAAAAAAAATAATTATTATGAAATAGTATCAGAAAAAATTAATGACAATGATTTTAATATTATTATTGATAAAAGTGATATTAAAAAAGATATCGACAAATATATTAATTCTAGATATAAAAATACTTATATCAAAGTTCCTTCAAATATTGATAATAAAGAGTTTAGAGATGTTTATAATAAATATATTAAATTTGATGACTTCTTTATAGATTGTGATATTTATATGATTATTTCTTTTATCTATATAGTGGATATTATACTCATTATACTTACGGGAATTCTTTTTAATAAGACAAAAAATATTCACAATATAAATACAGTAGTTTTAACAAACTTTATTATGTCTATTATTATTTTTGGTTTAATTAAAGTTTATTTGAATATTGATAATTTTATAATTAATGAAGTCATAAAAACATTTAATAATTATTATTTAGGAGCTTCTATTATACTTTTAGAAATGCTTATTTTAAAAAAAATAAAAACAAAATTTTTATAATTTTGTTTTTTTATAACCTCATTTAATTACTGAAGTATAAAATATTATAATTATGAAATAATTATTTTAGTGATAGGTGGTGGTTAGATTGAATAAAGATGATGAAATTTATGTTTATTATTTAATTAGCCAAAACTTGAAGAGAATTAGAAAATCTAAAGGAATAACTCAAGAACAATTAGCTGAGGCTTCAACATACTCTGTTGGTTTTATTATGAATATTGAAAGTAATAAATATGTTCAAACATTTTCAATTGGGACATTATGGCAATTTGCTAAAGTCTTAGATTGTGATATTAGAGAATTCTTTGAACCTTTAGATGAAACTCATAATTCTTGACCTTCTTTTTTGAATTCACGATAGAGCTTAGTTATAGCTCTTTTTTCTATTCTTGAAACATAAGAACGTGATATACCCAAGTATTCAGATATTTCTTTTTGCGTGTATTCATCACTCTCAAATAGTCCATATCTTTTTATTATTATTTCTCGTTCTCTTTTTGTTAATATAGATAAATATTTATTCAATTTATTTATATTATTTTTATTGTGTATAAATTCAGTTAACTCGACATTATTAGATTTTATAACATCTATTAAATTTATCTCATTGCCGTCTTTATCATAACCAATAGAATCGTTTAATGAAATATTGTTATTATTCTTTTTATTACTGCGGAAGTACATTAATATTTCGTTTTCAATGCATCTTGCTACATAAGTTGTCAATTTATTGTTTTTATTTATTTTAAATGAATCAATTCCCTTTATTAAACCAATAGTTCCAATACTAATTAAATCGTCATTCATTTTTTCAATACAGTCAAATTTCTTTACAATGTGTGCAACTAATCTTAAATTGTGTTCAATTAATTTTGAACGTGCATCTTTATCTCCTTCTTGCATTTTTATTAAAAGTTCTTCCTCTTCCTCTTTTGGTAATGGATTTGGGAAAACATTAATTGAATAAGATCCTAAGAAAAAAGATAAAAGATTTGCAATATGAATAAAAAATAACATTGTCTCACCTAATATAATATATAAAATATATTGTCTTTTTATGTCTTATATTGTAAGTATTTTCTTTTTGTTAATTATACATTTAGGGTTGACACGATATTTTTATTATGGTATCTTGTCTAAGTGTGTGTAAAAAAACTATATTCATAAATAGTATAAAAAAAGGAGGGTTTTATTATGTCTAAAAATGAAGTTTTAACAAAAAGAATTGAAGAATTAAGAGATGAGAAAAATAGACTTCAAGAAAAAATATTCTTAAAAAAGAGTAGTGTTGTTGATACATATTCGAATGTAGACATACCTTTCTTTGCAAATGATAATAATTTGGAATTATTTAATGAATTAAAAAATAAGTTAGATCAAATACATGATTTTGATAGTGAAATCAATTTATTAAATAAAAAGTTTGATTTATATATTAATGAATTAGAATTAGAAAAAAGAACAATTTTAAATGATCTTAAGATAATTGAAAACAAGTCAGGAAAGAAAAGATTACAAAAAAGAACTTACAAAGAATTTAGGAAAGGTTTACAAATTCCTGCAAAAGAATATGCTTTATATAATAGCTTATTAAATGAGTTAAAAGCAATTGACGCGATATTAAGGAATGTTAAACATATTAAACGCGAACAATTTAAGATTAATTGGTCTTATGTTAAAACTTTATCGCTTGAAGATAAGTATAGATATTTTAATAATTTGGGTATTATATTACTATGCGAAGATTTAGTTAATCCTCGTATAGTTAATATTGGTGGAGAATATAAGGTTAGTAGAAATAGAATAGATTTGTTTAAAAAATGTCATTTTGCATCTTTAAAATATGGAAAATTAAAGAACAGTAATAAAGTTCGAATTAGTAATTTTATTACCAGTATCAAAGAAAGAATAGATTCTATAAATCCAAATTTTAAGAAAAATTTTGCAACTGCCTCATTGTTATTTACGATGACACTTGGATTTGCATTTTGTAATAAAGATAATGATTCTACTGATATTACTGATAATAACATATTTGATTGTGATTTGTTAGTTAACACTTTTGATAATGCTTCTGAAACTATTGATAATTTAAAGTTTTCAAGATTATTTAGTAAAACGACTAAAAATACTGAGGTGGTCGAAAGAGAAGAAGATGATATGTTTTCTATGGAACCAATATCAGTAGTTGTAGTTGATGATAATCAAACTTCTCAACTTATGAGTTATGAAGAAACACTAGAAGAACAAGAAGAGACAGATGTTTTAACATTTAGTGCATCAGAAATTAAGAATATTGTTTTTTATGATGATATGTTATGTAATATAGATTTGGATGTTAAAGAATTAAATGAAGGCAATAACGAAATAGTGAGTGACTACCACTTAACTTATAACAATACAACTTATTATGTGTCTGAAAAAGAGTTTTATTATTTATTATATGTTGCTCAACATGAATGTAATGGAACATATGAAGATGCTTTAACCGTTATTTCCATTATTTTAAATCGTTGTGAAGATTATCGCTTTGAATTGAATTCGCCACTAGAAGTTATTAAAGTTGAAGGTCAATTTGAAGTATGGGATGAAGTTCAAGCAGAAAATTTTGCGAATAATCCTAATAAAGAGATTAATCCAAATGTTTATAATGCACTAGTAGATGCTTTATATAATGGAATTAGAAATAATGACTATGTAGAATTTAAAGCATCTAATTCTTCTGATTATACAAAGAAGGGTGAGAAAAAATACCAATTTGTTGAAAATGGTAATAAAGTTCATAATCTTGCAAGAACTTTAGATAGAGCAGATGAAGAACAAGAAGAAGTAAAAAAATTGATTTTAGAAAGTTATGATTTTTAAGACTCGCTTTTTTTCTTGTAAGAAAGTAAATTTTAATATATAATTTTATTAGGTGAATTATATGAAAAATAAAAATATTATTTATTATATAGCAACAATTATTCTTTTCTCGCTAGTTTTGATGCCTGATGTATTTGCATGGTGTCCATTAGGTGAAGATGTAACTAAAGACCTTTATGGAGCATTAAAGATATTTCAAATATTAGCTCCGCTTTTATGTATAGCTCTTTCAGTATTTGATGTAATAAAGACAATTACTAGGGGAGATGCTGATGCCGAAATGAAAAAGGTAGCAGGTAAATTTGGCAAACGTGTAATATATACTCTTCTTTTATTCTTTTTACCAGTGTTAGTTGATCAAATAATGCAAATAGCTGATGTTTGGGGGGTTAATGGAACTTGTGATTTAACAGCTTCCGAATCTAACGATATTGATGCTTCTAGTGAAAGTAGCAGTAATTCTAATAACACTAACAAAACAACTACCACAACTAGAACTTCAGTAAATATGGAACAATATTGTCTTACTCTTGATAGTAATGTATGTTCAGTAGCAAACATTTTTTGTCAGTGGGACTCTAGTACTAATAAGTGTGTACCAAAAAATCAAACAACTATAACTACAACAACAACATCGTTATTAACACTTCCTACAACGACAAGTGTTTCACAACTTTGTAGTGAGTTTGATGATTTAACATGTTCACTTAATCTTAAATGTCAATGGGACTCTAATGCTAATAAATGTCTTCCAAGATCCTAAATGTAATCGTTTCAGAGGATGATAAAAATCATCCTTTTATAATGCACATTTTTTTAATGTTTATTAAGAAACTGATCTATTTACTAAATTAAAATTATTTTTAATTATTTATAAGTGAATTAGACTCTTTTTCAGTGTTTACAAGTAAGACAATTAAGACTATTTATTATAAAAACTTTAATTTTAATTAAACTATTTTTTTTCATCCGTTTATGCTAAAATTATTATATATGGAGGTATAAAAATGTTAGAAAAACTAGTTCCTGATAAATATTTTAAAAGTATTTATGATATTAATTATAAAGTATTAAAGAAAAGTGGCATAAAATGTTTAATCTTTGATTTATCTAATACTTTAGAAGCAGAAAATGTGAGTACTCCATCAAGAAGATTAAAAGATTTATTTGAAGATTTAAAAGATATGGATTTTAAAGTAATTATTATGAGTAATAACTTTAGAAAGGAAGTAACTCCCTTTAAAGAATTATTATGTGTTGATTCTTGTTATCTTTCATTTAAACCATTAAAAAGAAAATATAAAAAAATAATTCATTTATTTCATTATTCAGATTATGAAGTTGCTTGTATAGGCGATCAATTATTTTTTGATATATTAGGTGCTAATAGAATGCACTTTACTTCGATTTTAGTTAATCCCATCAGTGCTGATGAGTTTGCTGTTGCAAAAATAAATAGAAAAATAGAAAATTTAGTCATAAAGAAGTTAACAAGTAAGGATTATTTTAAAAGGGGAAGATATTATGAATAAAATATGTTATGGGTGTGGTGCTAAACTCCAGACAATTAATAAAAATGCTTTAGGATATATACCTGCAAGTAAAGCAAGCGATGCAGAATATTGTATGCGTTGTTTTAGAATGATTCATTATGGAGAAATTAATAATACAGTTACTCCAAAAGAGGCAAAAGAAATAATTAATAAGATTAATAAAGACGTAAGATTTGTTATATTTTTGGTTGATTTCTTAAATTTAAATGATGAAGTTATTAAGATTTTTAAATCAATAAAAAAAGAAAAGATGTTAGTTGTTAATAAATGCGAATTAATTCCAAGACATATTAATCGCGAAAATATTCGAACATTTATAAGAGATTATTATGGTGTAAGTGATTATATAAAGTTAAAGGGTGGAACTACTACTCACGGTGCAGCTAGTATTTTAAGATTTTTGGTGCAAGAAAACATTAAAGAAGCTTATATACTAGGAATATCAAATTCTGGAAAATCAACATTAATTAACGATTTAATAGATATATGTGATTCTAAAATAGCAAAAACAACTGTTAATAATAGTGCTAATACAACCCAAGATTTTATAAGAGTTAAAATTAATGATGATTTAACATTAATTGATTCGCCAGGTTTTATTTTAGATAATTCACTAAATAATGATACAACTTCAAAATCAATTACTGCTTATAGTTTTAATATGAAAGAATGTGAAACTGTTGGTTTAATTGATAATGAATATTTCTTTAAATTTGATGCTGCAACACCTATAACTTTTTATACAAATTCTATATCGAAAAAAGCCATTAAGAAATATTTTAGAGCAGCACCTAATTTAGTAAATACAATTAAGATAGATGAACCTAATACTGATATTGTTATATATGGTATTGGATTTATTACAGTTAAAAAGTGCGCAACAATTACAACCAATGTTGATTTAAAATACATTGAGATAAGAAAGAGCATGTTCGGAGGGTTACATGAGTAAAATTCAAGTAATGAGTGAAAATCTAGCTAATAAGATTGCAGCTGGAGAAGTTGTTGAAAGAATTTCTTCCGTTGTTAAAGAATTAGTTGAAAACTCAATTGATGCAAAAAGCAAATGTATAAATATAGACTTATTAGATTCTGGTACAAAAAGCATTAGAGTAACTGATGATGGTATAGGTATGGATAAAGAAGATGCTGAAATGTGTTTTTTAAGACATGCTACATCGAAGTTATTAAAAGAAGATGATTTATTCTTTATTAATACTTTAGGATTTCGAGGTGAAGCATTACCAAGTATTGCATCAGTTTCTAAAGTTGATTTAAAAACTAGTCAAGGTAGTGTTGGTACACATTTAGTTATTCATGGCGGTACTCAGGTTACATTAGAACCATATGCTGCGCGTACCGGGACAATTATAGAAGTAAGTGATTTATTTTATAATACACCAGCAAGATTAAAGTATTTGAAAAGTGATACTACAGAACTAGCTAATGTAACTTTATATATTGAACGCCTTGCTCTATCACATCCTGATATTTCTTTTTCGTTAACTAATAATAGCAAAAAAATTGTTTTTACATCAGGCTCTGATGATTTACTTAAAACTATTCATGAAATTTATGGTTATTCAGTAAGTTCCAATATGATTGAAATAAATGTTTCAAATGATGATTATGATATCTTTGGTTTTATTTCCAAACCAAGTATTTTAAAAAGTAATAGAAATCAGATGACGACGATAGTTAATGGTAGATGTGTAAAAAATGCTGAAGTAAATAAGGCTATTAACGATGGCTACTTTACATTTAAACCAGATATCAAGTATCCGGTTGTTGTTTTAAAAATCGAGACTGATCCAACATTAATTGATGTTAATATTCATCCAACTAAACAGGATATTAAGTTTTCAAAAATAGAAAGTTTAAAAGAACTTTTAACTGAAGCTATAAATGAGTCATTAAAAAAAGCTTTATTAATTCCAAAAATTGAAGTTAAAACTAGTGAACCATATTACAATGAGATTGTAATGCCAGAAGTTCATGAAGAAGAAATACCTTATAGTGAAATAGAACAAACATCAATTGACTTTAGAGAAGATAAAAGTTTTGAAAGCGCAGTTAAAGAAGTAGAAACTTCAAGTGATGCAAGTTTAGAACAAAATGAATTAATAAAAAAGTTAGAATTATATCCGGCTGGTGTCGTTTTCGGAACATATATAATTGCTCAAAATGATGATGGTATGTATTTAATTGATCAACATGCAGCCCAAGAAAGAATTAATTATGAGCGTGTATTACATGCTCTTGCATCTGATAAAGTCTTTACAACAACCTTATTAATTCCAATAACAATTGAGCTTTCATCGTCTGAATATTTAAAAATTAAAGAAAATATAAATATTTTAGAAGAATTAGGATTTAAAGTAGAAGAGTTTGGCGTTAATACTTATATTGTAAAGGAACATCCAACGTGGTTAAGAGTTGGTCTAGAAACTGAAAGTACTAAAAAAATATTTGATATTATTATTGAGGGTAAACACTTATTTGATCGAGTTAAATTTCAAGATCATATTGCAGCAACTATGGCATGTAAGATGAGCGTTAAAGGAAATGAAGCAATTACTTTAGAACAAGCGGAAAAATTACTTGAGGACTTAGTATTATGTGATAACCCTTATAACTGTCCACATGGTAGACCAACAATAATAACTTTTACAAAATACGAGTTAGAAAGAATGTTTAAAAGAGTTATGAATTAGTCATAACTCTTTTATTTTGTAAACTAGTGTAAAGGTAGTAAATACCTTTACTTTTTTATTGAAGAAAATGGTAATTAGTAGTATATTAGATGTAGACAGTGGAGATAAGTGGAAGAAAGTGGGGAATTCCAATGCTAATGGGAGAGTTTCATCATAATATTGATGAAAAAAACAGATTAGTTATTCCAAGCAAGTTCAGGGCAGAACTAGGTGACAAGTTTATTGTTACTCGCGGTTTGGATGGCTGTTTATTTGTTTACTCTATAATTGAGTGGAACAAAATAACAGAAAAACTAAAGACTTTACCATTCACGCAAGCGAATGTCCGTAAATTCACAAGATTCCTATTATCTGGCGCTATCGAAGCCGAACTTGACAAATCTGGTCGAGTAGGCATTACCTCCCCATTGATCGAATACGCCGATATAACAAAGGAATGCGTTATTATCGGCGCAAACGATCGTATCGAGATTTGGTCAAAAGAATCTTGGGATAACTTCATGGAAGTTAATGAAGATGAATTTGCAAGTATTGCAGAAAATTTATTTACACCTGGTGATTACAATGCATTATAGTGTATTATTATCTGAGTCAATAGAAGGGCTTAATATTAAAAGTGATGGAATCTATGTTGATTGCACATTAGGATATGGTGGACATTCAGAAGAAATCTTAAAAAGATTAAATAAATCTGGCCACTTATATGCTTTTGAACAAGATAGTGAAGCAATCAAATATAGTTCTCATAGATTAGCAGAGTATGCAAAAGATAATTTGACAATTATTCATGATAATTTCGTTAATCTAAAAACAAGGTTAGATGAGTTAGGTATTGATGGTATTGACGGAATAATATTTGATTTAGGGTTTTCTTCCCCACAAATAGATGACCCAAATCGAGGCTTTTCGTTCATGAAAGATGCTAAACTTGATATGCGAATGAATAAAGAAAATAAGTTAAGTGCATACGATGTTGTAAATAGTTATAAAGAAAGTGAATTAACTAATATATTCTATAAATATGCTGAAGAAAAATATTCGCGCATTATAGCTAGAAATATTGTAAAGAATAGACCTATTGAGTCTACTTTAGAACTAGTAGACGTCATAGTTAAAAGTGTCCCCACCAAATACGCAATGACCAGACATCCTGAAAGAGTGATATTTCAAGCAATAAGAATTGAAGTTAATAATGAATTGAATGCTTTAGAAAGTGTGTTACCTGATGCAATAGATATGTTAAATCAGGGAGCACGAATATCAGTTATAACTTTTCATTCTTTAGAAGATAGAATAGTAAAGCAAACATTTAAATTAAATAGTGAAATATCACCTTTGGTTAAAGGGTTACCTGAAATTCCAGAAGAATATAAACCAAAGTTAAAATTAATAAATAAAAAACCTATTTTACCTACGGAAAAAGAATGTATGGAAAATAGTAGAAGTAAAAGTGCAAAATTAAGAATAGTCGAAAGGGTTTGATAACATGAAAAAAACAACTAGTCCAAAAAGTAAATTTAGAAAAGGAGAAAAATCAATATTGTTGTTTATAGCAATATTCGCACTATTAACTCCTATTTCGATAGTTTACTCATATGCAAGTTTATCTAGTTCAAATATTGAAGTAGAAAAACTTAAAAAAGAAATCGAAAAACAAGAAAATGTTAATGCTGGTTTATCAATGCAAGTTGACGAATTAGCTTCTCTTTCAAATATTCAAGATATTGCAAAAGCCTATGGTTTAAGTTATAATAATGATAATATTATAGTAATAAAGTAAGAAGGTTATAACATGAAATATACGAACAATACGATAAGAATAAACTTAATATTTATTTTTAGTATTGTTCTTTTATTTGGCCTTTTTTTTGTAAAATTAGCATATGTTGCATTAAATACGGAAGTTGAGGGAACAGATCTTGCATTGCTTGCAAAAAATAGAAGTATAGCAACAAGAACTATTAGAGCTGAGCGTGGGCGTATTTATGATAATGCTGGTGAATTACTTGCTCAAAACGTAAATAGTTATAAACTAATAGCATATTTAAATGAAACTAGAACGACTGATGAAAGATATCCTAAACATGTTGTCGATAAAGAATATACCGCAAGAATGTTAGCTGATGTTTTAACTAAAAATAATGTAGAAGTAACAGAAGGCTATATTTATACTTTACTTAATCAAACTGGTTTATATCAAACAGAATTTGGCGTAGCCGGAAAAGGGTTAACTGAAAATATTAAAAGGCAAATAGAAGCTTTAGATTTACCGGGAATAGATTTTATTAAAACCAGTAAAAGATATTACCAAAATGGTAACTTTGCTTCGTACATAGTTGGATATGCTAAAACGTATGAAAACGAAGATGGTTCAGAAACAATTGGCGAACTTGGTATTGAAGGATATTGCAATAGATATTTAAAAGGTAAAGATGGAACAATAACTTATCAAAAAGATGCTTATGGCTATCAAATGGCGGGAGACGATAAAATAACTTATGTTGAAGAAGCTTTAGATGGTTATGATGTTTATCTTACTTTAGATAAACAAGTACAAATATTCTTGGATAATACTGTTGAAGAATTAAAGAAATTTAATCCAGAATGGATTACTTTGACAGTTGCTAATGCTAAAACTGGAGCAATTATAGGCTCGTCTACAAGCCCTTCATTTAATCCAAATACTTTAAATATTGAAAACTATAATAATCCATTAATAAGTTTTACATATGAACCTGGATCTACAATGAAAATATTTTCGTTTATGTCAGCCATTGAAGATCCAGACGGAAAATATAATGGTGCTGAACTTTATAAATCAGGAACAATTGAAGTAGCTGATTATAAAATTAAAGACTGGAATACGTATGGTTGGGGTAATATACCTTTTGATGTAGGTTTTACATATTCATCAAACGTTGCTGCTGTAAGACTTGCTCAGAGATTAGGCAGAAAAAAATTAATGAATTATTATTCGTCTTTAGGATTTGGTAAAAAAACTGGTATTGAGCTTTCTAACGAATTAGCTGGTGATATTAGTTTTGACTATGATGTTGAAGTTGCTTCTGCATCTTATGGACAAGGTGTAACAATTACACCAATTCAAATGATTCAAGCATTAACTACATTAACTAATGATGGTACAGTCTTAAAACCTTATATAATTGATAAAATAGTTGATCCTAATACAGGAAAAACAGTTTATACTGGCAAAAGAACGGAACTTAATAAAGTATATTCTACATCAACAGTAAATAAAATGATTGAACTTATGGATAATACCGTTAACTCTACTGACCCAGTTGCAACTGGTAAGTCTTATTCAACTGATGCAGTAAGATTGATTGGTAAAACTGGAACAGCTAACTATGTTGGCCCTGGTGGCAAATATGTCACAGGTACTTACAATAACATTAGATCATTTGCTGGAGTATTCCCTAAAGAAAGCCCAGAATATATAATTTATATTGCTACTAAAGATTTCCAAGGAGCAACAGCTAGTATTGCTAAGGAAATTAAAGCTTTAGTAGAAAGCGTTGCTAAGTATCGTAACTTAGACGAAAGACCTAGTGATAAGGACGAGACTAAGATTGTTACTGTCGGTAATTATTTAAATAACTCAGTTATATCTAGTCAAACCAAAATTATAAATACAGGTGTAACTCCAGTTGTTATTGGTAATGGTGATGTTGTAATTGATCAATATCCTAAGAAGAATACGAAGATTAGTCAAAAAGCTAAAGTATTCTTAATTACAAATGGTAGTGAAATTACTATGCCAGATATGACTGGATGGAGTAGTAGTGAAGTTACAAGTTTTGCTAAATTAACTAATATACCAATTAGTATCAATGGTTATGGTTATGTTCAATCGACAAATATCATTCCGGGTGCTATAATAGATACATCAAGTACATTGATAGTAGAACTTGTTAATATTGATGCAGGTTCATTAGTAAGTGAGGTAGAAGAGTAATGACAAAAAAAGAAACAAAAAGGAAAAATAAGAATACAAAAAAAGATTTAGTATTAGAAAAAATTAAGAACTTTTTCAATGATCCTAAACCTATAATTATTTTATTAATTGCAATAATCTGTTTCTTACTAATATTTATTTCTAAATTAAATACAAGAAGCACAATATATGTTGGAGAAATAAATGAAAGTGAAATACAAGTTCCAAATATCCATTATTTTACAAATAATGATATGAATTATTTTTATGCATCAAATGCTTTGTTTGCAGGTAAATTCGCTAATAAAGAAGTATATTCATATCAACTTGGTTATTTTGTAGTAGATGGCAATGGAAATTATATTGAATTTGCTAGTCGTAGTAAGGAAGCTGATACTTCTGCTAAATTATCAGATATAGTAGATGAATTAAGTGGATGGAGTTTTGCCGAATCTAATGTTAACACTTATTTCTTTACAAGAGATGTTATTGATAATTTAAATAACTTACACTTTATTATTAAAGCAAGTACAAAAAAAGATTCTGATGAAGCAGACATTAATCTAGATTATAAGGTAGATATAACAAAGATAACTAAATAATTAGTTATCTTTTTATCTTATCTAATTCATCTATAGAATTTGCACAATAGTATTGTGTGTTAATTTATTAAATTGATATTATCTATAATAAATGCCTAAATATGTGTTATAATACATTTAGAGGTAATTAGTATGTCAAATTCTTTAAAAAAGAAAAAATTAAAAGATTATTGTTATTTTATCTTATTGGTTGTTATACTTGACTATTTATTAATATCAAATCTTTTTAATATGATTAGTTATGCTAATATCAATAAAGAAGACATAAAGTTAGATTTAGTTGGTGATACAAACCAAGTGTTAACTATAAATGAAGAATATATTGATGAAGGGGTTAAAGTTACATTAAACGATGAAGAATTAACAAAAGATGATATCGATTATACTGTAGAAAATAATGTTAATACTAACGCAATTGGAGAATACACAGTTACTTATCATATCATGTATAACAATAAAACTTATGATATTACAAGAAATGTTTCAGTTGTTGATAATGAAAAACCAAGTATAATTGTTTTAACTAGTAAAGTTTCACAAAATAAATGTGGCAATAATTTACTTTATTATGCCTTTGATAATTATGATGGTGTTTTAACTGATAAAGTTAAAGTAAGTGATCTAAACAATTCATATGAACTTAGAGTAAGTGATAGTGCTAATAATGAAACGGTTGTTACTGTCGATAAAGCTTCAATAACTAATAATTATGTATTAACTTTAAATGGTACTTTATTTAATTATGTAGAAAAAGATTCGGAATATGTTGAAAAAGGTGTTACAGTAACTGATATTTGTGGTAAAGAAGTTAATGTGTCTTACAGTACTGAAGGAAGTGTTGATACAAGTAAAACTGGAACTTACACAATTAGATATTATATTGATGGAGTAGATTCATTCCAAGAAAGAAAAGTCATAGTTTATGATAAATATGCATCTCCAGTTATTGGAAATAGTGATGAAAAAGTAATTTATTTAACTTTTGATGATGGTCCGGGTGCTTATACAGAAGAGCTTTTAGATATTTTAAATAAATATAATGTTAAAGCAACATTCTTTGTAACAGCACAATTTAATAAGTATATTCCTTTAATTGAAAGGGAAGCTAAAGAAGGACATGCTGTTGGTTTACATACAAAGACACATGAGTGGAATATATATCGTAGTTTTGAAAATTATTATAAAGATTTTTCTGATATGAATGCGATTATTAAAAAATATACTGGAAGTGAAACAAATATTTTCAGATTCCCTGGTGGAGGCTCTAATACTATAAGTAAAAGCAGATCTTTAGGTATTATGAAATATAATGTTTCAAAAATGAGTGAAGCAGGTTATGTTTATTATGATTGGAATATAGATTCTGGCGATGCTGCTGGCGCCAATAGCAAAAAAATCTATAACAATGTAATTACTGGTATTAGTGATAGAAATTATTCAATTATATTAATGCATGACATTAAAAGACCAACTATAGATACTATAGAAAAAATTATTGTTTATGCATTAGACAATGGTTACACATTTAAAACTTTATCCAGTGATTCTCCAACTGTACATCATCATGTAAATAATTAATTGCCAACTGACAATTTATCGTATATAATAGTTTTACGGAGGTCGTAGTATGCCAAGTAAAAGTGAAAAAACAAAGACTGTAAAGAATAATAAAAAAACAAGAAAAGAATTAGAAATAGAAATTATAGAAGAAATTAATAATTCTATGAAAGAGGAAATAACTCAAGATATTGTTCATGAAATAAAGAAAAGTATTGATAGAGAATATAAAGATGAAATTAAAAATGAGATTAGAACAGAAATAATTGACGATATTAAAAAAGATATACAAAAAGAACAAAAGAAATTGAGTAGATCAAAAACATTTAAAATATTTAGATTATATTTATATCTACTAGTTGTTGTTGCATGTCTACTATTTATACTATATAGATTATATACAACTGATAATTTAACTATTATTAATAAAAAAATTATAAGACCAACAAATACAACTATTACAGTAAATGCTAATGAAAAAGTAACAGAAGAAGTTAAAGATTTAGAATATTATACTAGAAATTATGGCTATCTTTTAGAAAATTTAAAAATAAGTAATGTTGAATTAGTAAGAGGAAATTATAATTTTGAAGAAATTAGTTTAACTGATCGCTTAACTTTAGCTTATGGAAGTTTAAATGACGAAGATATTATCTTAGACGGAATTATTCATAGTGTTTCTGAAGACAAAATGCGTGAAACATATCAAACTTTATTTGGAACTCTTGATGGCTATAATTTAGAAAGTTTTGTTGTACGTGGTTTAAATTATGCATATTCTAGTGTAACTAATAGTTATATGGCAGTTGGTAATGAAGATGCAACAGTAAGCTATGTTAATAATATTGTTATTGATATTAGAGAAGAAGGCGAAACAATTGTTTTTGATGCAAAAGCATATGTTATAAAAAATAATTATGTTTATAGTGCTAATAATTTAAATTCTCGTCTTATGAGTGCTGATGAAGATATGGATTTATCAAAAATTCAAAATAGACTAACAAGTGTTGAGTATAGATTTACAAAAGCAGAAAATGGCTATAGGCTAGTTTCAATATCTAAAAAATAATTGATTATTATTTCAATTATTTTTTTTTAGAAAAGTGGATGATTTTATGAGAAAATTATTGATATTTTTAATTTGCGTTTTAGTGATTGTTATAGGTGTTTATTCTATTAATTATTTACTTAATCCTGATAGTTTAAAGGAGACAGAACCACCAACAACTAAATCTTTTAAAGATTATAGTTTATTTAATTATGGAGATCATTTTAAAACTTACTCAATTGGGAATAAGGATAGAATTGACAATTTGATTGATGGAGTAAAAATAGTTTTTCAAAACAAAACTCTATTAGTAAACGATCATGAGATACCTAATATTCAAAATTTATATGATTATTTTGCAACATATGATGATTCTTTATTAGTAATGGCATATTATCAAGGTAATAAAGCTTATGTTATTACGTATAACTATAATATAGATGATTATAAAGTTATATCAGATTATAATAATATGATAATTGATTCAACTGATGGCTTAATTTTTGAAGATGAGGGAGTAATTATCAATTATAGTTACATTAAAGATAATAAATATTTAAAAAACAATATCGATATATGTGAAATTGAAAAAGATGACTTTACTGCAAATATAGCTATTGAACATTATTATGATAAAAATGAAAAAAAATTAAGTAAAACAGAAGAGATATATTCATTAAATCTCTATAGTTATAAGAAAAAATATAATTTATGCATATAAAAAAACAACGAGCAATTCGTTGTTATTTTTAATTGGTGACCCGTACGGGATTTGAACCCATGAATGCATGCGTGAAAGGCATGTGTGTTAAACCACTTCACCAACGGGCCATTCAAAATGGTGGGCCTGGGGGGACTTGAACCTCCGACCTCACGCTTATCAGGCGTGCGCTCTAACCAGCTGAGCTACAAGCCCATTTT
>JAFLUY010000017.1 GCA_022508565.1 Erysipelotrichales bacterium
TTTTTGTTATTTCATTATTAATAATTTGTTCTTTTATTTCATTATAATAATTCATTTATTACTCCTTTCCATTATGTATATCTAATTTAAATTTTATAAAAAGGATACTTGTTAGTATCCTTAATAATGAGCAAATATAATTTTAACTTACTTAGGGGAACAACTTTAAACTTCTTCTTTTTTGCTAGCTAGAAAAGAAACTTTATCAACTATTACTTCAGTTATATATTTCTTTTCATCATTGTCTTCATAACTACGTGTTTGGATTCTTCCTTTGACTCCAACTAAATCACCTTTTTTGCAGTATTCACTGGTGTGACTAGCAATACCATTCCAAAGAATACATCTAATGAAATCTACTTCGTAAATCCCATCTTCATTTTTAAAACTTCTTTGAACTGCTAAATTAATTGTTAACATACTTTTCCCGTCATCGTATTCTTTAACCACAGGATCTTCAGATAGTCTTCCAATTAAATAGACTAAGTTATGCATTTGTTTCCTCCTTTCTGAAATAAAATTAACATAAATAAAAAGAAGAAAGCAAAGTTCAAAAAAGCAAGATTTGATATACAAATTTTTATTTTCTTTGATAAATTCATGACAAATTTTTATTATCTAATAAAAAAATATACAAAATATTATAATTTTGTATATTTTAAAAATTTTTTTAACTAATTTTAAATTTCTTTTAATAATCTATTTAATTCAACAGCATATTCCATCGGTAATTCTCTTTTAAAATCATCAATAAACCCCATAACTAATAATTCTTTAGCATGTGCTTCATCTATGCCCTTACTCATTAAATAGAATAATTTTTCTTCACTTATTTTTGAAACGGTTGCTTCATGTTCTAAAGTACTTGAATCATTTAAAACTATATTAGTTGGAATTGTATCGCTTATAGAATCATCATCCAGCATGATTGTATCACATTTAATTATAGCCGATGCACCTACTGCACTTTCACATATCTTTGTAGTGCCACGATAGTTTGCAGTTCCTCCCATCGATGAAATTGATTTGGATACAATATTACTCTTTGTATTTTTACCAATATGTATCATTTTAGCACCAGCATCTAAAATTTGATTTTCTTTTGCATATGCAATTGATATTGAATTTCCAACTGCATTATCACCCTTTAAAATACATGATGGATATTTCATAGTAACTTTCGAGCCAACATTACCATCAACCCATTCCATTAAACCATTCTCATCAACAATTGCTCTTTTAGTAACTAAGTTGTATACATCGTTACTCCAGTTTTGAATGGTTGAATACTTACATTTAGCATCTTTTTTTACATAGATTTCAACAACACCAGCATGAAGTGAATTAGCTGAATAACTTTCGGCTGTACATCCTTCAATATAGGATAGTTCCGCTCCTTCATCTACGATAATAATAGTTCTTTCAAATTGACCTAAAGCAATAGAATCAATTCTAAAGTAACTTTGAAGTGGTCTATCAAGTTTAGTATGAGGTGGAATATAAATAAATGAACCACCACTCCATAAAGCTCCATTTAATGCCGTATATTTATTTTCATCATACTTAACTAAATTATTAAAATACTCTTTAAATAACTCAGGATAATTTTTTAAAGCATCATCAGTTGATAAAAATATTACTCCTTTATCTTGAAGCTCATCTTTGCCTTTATGATAAATTACTTCACTTTCATATTGGTTAGTTACACCACTTAAATATTTTTCTTCAGCATCAATTACTCCTAAAGCTTTAAATTTATTTCTTATATCACAAGAAACTTTTTTCCATTCAGTTTCATTATTTCCTGCTTTTTTATAATAATTAATACTTTCAAAATCAATATCAATTTTTGGGCCAAATGTTGGATTTTCTAGTTCTAAAAATTTTTTGAAACTTTTTAATCTAAAATCTAACATCCATTTTGGTTCGCCCTTTTTCTTAGATATTTCTTTTATTAATTCCTCATTTAATTTTTCCATAAAAATCGCCTAAACCTATTATAAAACAAAAGATTACCATTTTAAAGTGTTAATGGTAATCTTTAATTTATCGTTTTAATTATATTAATTAGTTCCGTTTAATACCGAAATAATTTTATCATGAGCGTCTTTAACGTCTTTTTCATATGGCACCATTACATATCTTTTTGAATTAGGTGCAGTGTAAGTTGCACTTGATGCATCACTTCCACTAACCGAATTACTAATAAATGTCCAGCCAGACATATCATCTATTTGCATCTTGACTAAGTCAGTTATAAGGATTTTAGGAATGTCTGTTCTATAAAGATTAGATAATGATGCTAATAATTTATCATATTTAGTTAGTATAGCTTTGTCACTTAAAACTTTTTTTAATACTGCTTCTAATACTTGTTGTTGATTTAAAATACGATGTCTATCGCCTGAAGCGTAAGCATATCTTTCGCGAGAATATGCAAGAGCTTCTTTACCATTCATATGGTTAATTCCTTTTTTTACTGTCCACCCTTTAATATGGTAACTATTAAATGTTTTATCGGAATTGATATCAACTCCTCCAACTAAATCAACTATTTCTTCAACAGCATTCATACCTACTTTAATTGAATATGCAATCTCAATATCAAATAAATCTTCAACTGTTTCTCTTGATCTATCAATACCATAAATACCTGCATGAGTTAATTTATCTTTTAAACCTGTTTGGCCGTGAACTTGAACATAATAGTCTCTTGGAATCGAAGTCATTAAAACTGTTTTAGTATTAGGATTGATAGTTAATACCATATTAACATCACTTCTACTTTTATTTTGAATAGTTTTACTTCTTGAATCAGATCCAGATAAATAAATATTCATTGGTTTTAATTCTACTTCTTTTTCCTCTGGCTCTTCTATTTCTTCTTCAATATCAAAAGAATAAATAACAGCTACATTTTCTTCTACTTCTTCTGTTTCATCTACTAATTCATCTAAATAAGCTGCATTAATAACAATTGAAGCAACTATTTTATCTATTAAAACATCATATAATTCATATAAATCATCATAAGATAATAATTCAGCATCTACTGCATCATTAATATTTTCAACAACTTTATCTTTATTAGAATCTCCTTCTAAATAACCAATAGTTTTACTTTTTAACTCTTTAATATCTTTTATATTAGATGATTTTAAAACTAAAACATCATAAGTTGAAACTTCGATTTTATTATTATTAAAAGATTTATTTAAAAAATCTAAAGTACTAAGTCCATAACTAATACCTACTAAAGTACCAATGAGCAAAATGCCATAACTGAAGAAAGAGAATACTTTAGTCCATTTCTTCTTATTTAGTAAAGTTATTGCCCCAATTAAATTAATGAATAGTATAACACCTACAAATAATAAGAAATATTTAGTTGGCAAAACATCAATTTCTTTTACTACAATAAATAAAAATATACTTATAGCTAAAAAGAAAATGGCTACTACACTTTTTAAAATCTTTTTCATAATTCACATCCTATCAAGACTATTATAACATATAATTAAGATATTATACCAAATAAAAAAGAGGACATTAGCCTCTTAGTATGCATATATTGAACTAACAATAATTGCAAGTAGAATAAATAATACTAATATTATAAAGAAAGTAGTTCCATATGTATTATTAGTATCATTTGAGGATTGGGATTTACAACAATTCATACGAGTCACCTCCTAATTAAATAAAAGCCCCTACTATGATAATTAATAATATAAATAATACTAAGATGAATGCTGCACTAGAAACATTATTTCCACACTTATTCATATTATATTTTCCCTCCTTTTCATTACTCACTTTATTGTATGGCTAAAATCTAACTTTTGTGCATGATTTACTATTAATTTTTGCCTGTTCGTGATATAATTACTAATTGTAAGGGAGAGAAAACATGAAAAAGAAACTAATATTATGTATTATTACAATTGGATTACTAACTGGATGTGGTAAAATTCCAAAACTATCTAATGGAGAAGAAGCTATAGTTACATTCAAAGATGGTTCTATGTACAGTGTAGATGAGGTTTGGAATGATTTTAAAGATCAATATGCATTATCTGTATTATTACAAAAAATTGATGAAAAAATCTTAGAAGAAAAATATAAAGATAAAAAAGAAGAATTAGAAACTTACCTTTCTAATTATGAAGTTTATCTAAGAAGTAATTATGAAAGTGAAGAAGCAATGAACGCTACTTTAGCCCAATATGGTTATTCATCAATTGATGCATTATTAAAAGAGCAAAGAATTTCTTACTTAACTGATTTGGCAGTAACAGACTATGCTAAAAGCCAAATATCTGAAAAAGATATAAAAAATTATTATAAAAATGAATCTGTAGGAGATATCCACTGTGTTCATATTTTAGTAGAACCTGCTGGAACTGATAATGCTAGTGATGCTGAAGCTAAAGAGAAGGCTGAAAACATTTTAAAAACTATTAAAGAAGATATTAAAGCAGGAACTAAACCACTTGCTGCATTTGAAAAATATAAAGATAATAAAGAAGTTAAATATCAAGATTTAGATTACTTTAATAAAGGTGATATGGTTGAAGAATTTGAAAAAGCAGCATTTGCTTTAAAGAAAAATGGTTATTCTTCTAGTCCAGTAAAAACATCTTATGGATATCATTTAATTCTAAAATTAGATGAAAAAGAAAAAGATACATTAGATAATTTAAAAGATAGCATTCTTGATACTCTAGCAGAAGAACTTATAAATGAAGATACAAAAACAGAAGTTAACGCTATGGTAGAATTAAGAAAAGAAGCTGGAGTAGATTTCCAAGATAGTACTTTAGAAAAACAATATAATAGATACATTAATAATTTATTAAATAAATAAAAAAAATCGACTAACGAACTTGGTCGATTTTTCTATTTAATTGTTTTTGCATACTTAATGGAATTATATCATTTTTACCATTAAAGTTAGCAATAACTCTATTATCAAATTTTGCAATTCCTAATGAAAGCCACATTGATTTATCTTCACCATCTTGAGTTGTAAAAGTATCAGAGAAGCTAATACTATAAGTATTTTTAAGCATCATCTTTAACATTGCATAATCATCTTCATCATATAAAGTATATTCGCCTTCTAATGTATTTTCTCCAATAGGCGCGTTTGAAGCAATTAATGCTTCATGTATAGCTTTATTTTTATACCAATTAAATTCATGTTCGCTAAATAATCTAGGATCTTTTCCGGCAATTAATTTATTATAAAAGGTATAAAACATATCACTTGGAATAGTTCTAATATGTAATTTATAAATTCCTATCCCAGGTTCAATTGTGATTCTTTCCATATTTAAAACTTGCATATATCTATAACTTAAAGGTCCGTTATATTTATTATTAGGAATATGCATATTTAATTCTTGCCTTTTACCGATAATAACGCTCGTTTCCATGGAATCTTTTTCTTTATGAATATAAGCCGGATTTGGATAATATGTATTTACACGAAAATGTGGGTAGACAATATAAGTCTTAGCCTCAATATAATCTGGAAAAACGTTTGAGAACACAATATTTCCAATTATGTTATTATGGGCACTAGATATTGCTTCATCATTATACTTTTTATTAGCATAAATGCTTTCCAAACAATGCTCAAATCCTTGAACATTAATCTTTAATGACGAAATATGAGGGAGTCCATATAACATTTCATCATAGCTTTTGATTATTCTTTGTTCTAAATCTATAGCCATAATTATCTCCTTTTATAACTATATTATATCACTTAAATTGCAATATGCTACTATTTTATTGTTTTTTGAATTGTGAACTATACAAATCTGAATAAAAACCATTTTGTTTAATTAATTCATTATGGCTACCCATTTCGATGATATTTCCATCTTTCATGACTAAAATTAAATCAGCATTTTTAATAGTTGATAACCTATGAGCTATGATAAATGAAGTTCTACCAACAGTCAATTTATCCATAGCTTTTTGAACTAATTCTTCAGTTCTTGTATCAACATTTGATGTCGCCTCATCTAAAATTAAGAATGGAGCATCTTTAATCATACCACGCGCAATAGTTAAAAGTTGTTTTTGACCTTGACTAATTGAATCAGCATCACTTATTTTTGCATCTAATCCTCCAGGAAGTGTCTTAACAAAATGATCAACACCAACAGTCTTTAAAGCCTGCCATATTTCTTCATCAGTAACGTTTTCTTTATTAAACTTTATATTATCTCTGATAGTACCATCAAATAACCAAGTATCTTGTAAAACCATGATAAATAAATCATGAATATTTTCTCTTGTTAACTCTTTTGTTGAGATACCATCAATTATAATATCTCCATCATTAATTTCATAAAACTTCATTAAAAGATTTACCATAGTTGTTTTTCCAGCTCCAGTTGGTCCAACAATGGCAATTTTCTTACCACTTCTAGCAACAGCCGAAAAATCATTAATAATGATTCGATTATCATTATAACCAAATTTAACATTCTTAAATTCAATATTACCCTTAATATTTTTACTTTCTACCTTTTTTGTTAATTCCGTTTCATCACTTAACTCTTCTTCATCTAAAAATCCAAATACTCGCTCAGATGCAGCAACTGTTGATTGTAGATTAGCAAAAGCCTGAGCAATTTGAGAAAGCGGATTTGTAAATAGTCGAACATAAATCATAAATGCAACAATTACTCCAAATGTAATATAACCATTCATTGCAAGTAGTGCTCCAACAACACATACAGCAACATATCCAAAGTTTCCAACAAAACCCATAATAGGTTGCATTAAACCAGCTAAGAATGCACTTTTTCTGTTATAAATACATAATCTATCATTTATTTCATCAAATGATTTAATTGCTTCTTTTGTACCATTATATGTTTTAACAATACTAGCACCACTGTACATCTCTTCGATATAGCCATTCATATTTCCTAATTCTTTTTGTCTTTCACTAAAGTATTTTTGTGATTTTCCAAGAATAGTAAACATTAACATAAAACCAAAAATAGAAGCAATAACAGCAGTAAAGGCCATTATATAATTTGTTATAAACATCATTATTACTGACCCAACAAATAAAGTAATGCTTGTAACTAATGTTGCTAAACTTTGATTTAGTTGCATACCTATTGTATCCACATCATTTGTCACAATCGATAAAACATTTCCTGTTTCATGAGTATCAAAATACTTTAAAGGTAATTTATTTATTTTAACTGAAATACTACTTCTTAAACTCTTAGCAAAATTATTAGAAGTTGTTGTAAGTATCAATGATTGAATAAAACTAAATAATGCAGACACTACATAAATAATAATTAAAATTAAACCAATCTCTTTAACTTTATTCATATCAATACTTGGTTTAACAACTTTATAAATTGAGTCTGGTAATTTATCCATTGCACTAAGTAGTGCCGCTTCATTTTCTGAATTAGAAAGTGTTGATGTTAACTTAATAAATTCTAACTGATCAGATTCACTTATAACTACATCATTTACTGTGAATGATGTAAAAAATCTAATTAATATGCTATCAGGGAGCGAATATAGTGCACCGATTTTATCTTCGCTTTCTGCCATATTATAAAGAACCATTTTTTCTTCATCTGTAGCACTAAAATCACTCATTATTTCTTCAATAGTAGCACTTATATTTTCTTCAGTAAAAGATAAACTAATATTTTTACTGATTTCTTCAAATTTATCATTTTTTGGAGTAATGCCTGCTGTAATAGCATCAGTTAAATCTGATAATATATTTGGTGCAACTATTGCAAGAACAGCACTTATTCCAGCTAATAACAAAGCAACTATTAAAAAATAGCGAAAATAATTTAAACTTTTAAATAATCTTTTGATTGAGCCAGAAAAGTCTTTAGCTTTTTCTGGTTGTCTTGGTCCCGCTGGTCTAGGCATTTTCTAACTCCTCCTTTGATAATTGAGATAAAGCAATTTCCTTATAAACTTGGCAGTTTTTTAATAACTCTTTGTGTTTTCCAATACCAACACATTCGCCTTTATCTAACACAACTATTTTATCAGCATTCATAATTGTTCCAATTCTTTGTGCAACGATCATGATAGTTGAATCTTTAGTGTGTTTTTTAAGTTCGCGTCTTAACACTGCATCAGTTTTATAATCTAGTGCTGAAAATGAATCATCAAATATATATATTTCTGGATCTCTTGCTATAGCACGAGCTATTGATAATCTTTGTTTTTGACCACCACTAACATTAGTTCCTCCACGAGCAATGTGAGCACCATATCCTCCATCCATTTTTAAAACGAATTCTTCTCCTTGGGCAACTTTAATTGCTTCTTTAATAACATCTTTTGTCTTTTTATTATTACTTTCTCCATAGGCAACATTTGATTCTACTGTACCAGTAAACATAACTGCTTTTTGAGAAACATAACCTAACTTATTATAAAGACTTTCAAGTTTATAATTTTTTACATTAACTCCATCAATTAAGATTTCGCCAGCAGTAACATCATAAAATCTTGGAACTAAATTAATTAAAGTTGATTTACCAGAACCAGTAGATCCAATAAATGCAATTGTCTCACCAGGATTAACTTTGAAACTAATATTTTTAAGCAAATATTCATCTGCATCTGGATATTTAAATGTTACATTCTTAAATTCAACTTCTCCATGTATTTTAGTTTTGCCATTAAAGTTTCCATCTTTAATTGTTTCATCAGTTTCTAATACTTCATTAATACGTCTTGCAGATACTTGAGCACGTGGCCACATCATAAATATCATCGCTAACATTAGAAATGACATGATAACTTGCATACCATAACTTGAAAACACTACCATATTACTAAATAGAGTAATCTTATCTATAATACCAGCACTTTCAATTAATACAGCCCCAATAAAGTATATACCTAAAGTTAATGCATGCATTATTAAATTCATTACAGGATTTAAAACAGAAAAGCATCTTTGATTAAATAATTGAGTTTTAGTTAATTCATCATTTACATCTTCAAATCTATTAATTTGAAACTTTTCTGCATTAAATGCTCTAATAACACGAATACCAGTTAAATTCTCTCTTGTCACACCATTAACTTTATCAACTAATTTTTGAACAATCTCAAATCTTGGTAAAACAAGTATCATTATTGAACCAATAGTAATAAGTAAAATAAAAACTAAAACAGCAGTTAAAATACTCCACTCTAAACTCTTATTAACTATTTTAAGTATAGCCCAAACTGCCATAATAGGAGCCTTACACATCATTTGTAAGCCCATTGCAATTAACATCTCTAATTGAGTAACATCATTTGTTGTTCTAGTAATTAAACTACTAGTAGAAAACTTCTTTATTTCTTCCATTCCAAAATTTTCAACTTTGATAAATATTTTCTTTCTTAAAGTTCTTGTAAAACTAGACGATAAATGACTTGCAAAATATCCAACAACGATTGCTGTTGCTAAACTTCCAAAAGCACACATAACCATATAAAGGCCTTGTTTAAGTATTTCACTCATGGTACTTCGTTCACTTTGTATTAGTCTTGTTATTTCGCTCATATAATCAGGTAATCTTAAATCTAAAAAAACTTGAAATACTACAAATGAAATACAAATAACAATAAATAATATATCTTTTTTTGTAAAATTCTTTGCTATTTTAAACATAAATACCTCCACAATATTATATTTATTAATTTAACCACTAATAAATTATAAAACAAGAGAGAAAAAAAATAAAGTATTAAGAAAACACTTTATTTTATTTAAAGATAATATTTTAGAATGGTAAATTCATATTACCATTAGCCATTTGCTTCATCATCATTTTCATTTGTTCAAATTGCTTTAATAGTCTATTTATTTCTTCAACACTTCTTCCAGAACCTTTGCTAATTCTAAGTTTACGAGCATTCTTTAGAACTTCTGGATGTCTTCTTTCATATGGTGTCATAGAAAGTATTATTGCTTCTACATGAGCCATATCTTTAGGATCTACACTGATATTACTTAATCCCATCTTTCTAGCACCAGGGAGCATTTTCATTAAGTTCTCAAGTGGACCTAATTTTCTAATTTGTTTTAGGTTAGTTAAAAAGTCTTCTAATGTATAGTCACCCTTCTTCATCTTACGAGCCATATCAGTTGCTTCCTCTTCAGATACTATACCCTCAACTTTTTCGGCAATAGAAAGAATATCTCCCATATCTAAAATACGTTCTGCCATTCTTTCTGGATAGAATTCTGATAAACCATCTAGTTTTTCAGAGTCACCTATAAACTTAATTGGAACATTTGTTAAATGTCTTATAGATAAGGCAACACCACCTTTAGTATTACCATCCATCTTTGTTAGGATTGCACCAGTTAATTTTAATTTATCATTAAATCCCGTGATAACGTTAATAGCGTCTTGTCCCATCATGGCATCAATTACAAGTAACACTTCATCTAGTTTAACAGCTTCTTCAATTCCAACTAATTCATCCATTAATTCTTCATCAATATGCAAACGACCTGCAGTATCGATGATAATAAAATCATGATTATTAGTCTTAGCATATTCTAAAGCTTCTTTAACTATATCTAATGGTTTACTTTTACCTTTTTCAAAAACAGGTATATTTAAAGATGAGCCAATTTCACATAATTGATCTATTGCAGCTGGACGATAAACATCACATGCAACTAACAATGGATTCTTTTTATTTTTCTTTCTAACTAAATTAGCTATTTTACCACTAGTTGTAGTTTTACCTGAACCTTGTAAACCGACCATCATTACTATGGTTGGTGATTTTTTAGTTTCAAGTTCAACATAATCTCCACCTAATAAAATTACCAATTCATCTTTTACAAGCTTTATGAATAACTCTTCTGGTTTTAATGATTTTTCAACATCTAAACCTAAAGCTTTTTCTTTAACATTTTTTATAAATTCTTTTACTACTTCATAGTTAACGTCTGCTTCTAGTAAAGCCATACGTATTTCACGCATCGCATCACTTATATTATCTTCTGTGATTCTACCCATGCCTTTAATATTCTTAATGGCATTAGATAATCTATCACCCATATATTCAAACATATCTATTCCTCCTGTTATTCATAAATAAGTACATAGAAATATGTATTTAATCCAGTATTTTTCTTTACTACACCTACTCCAAGATATTTTAAATATTGATTAGTTATTACTTGCTTTGCATAATTTGAATTAAGTGTAGATGTATAAAGATCTTTAGCACTAACATTTAAGTTACTATACATACGATAGTTAGAATAATTAATTAAATAATCTTTAGCTGCTGTTTCGCCATTTTCATAATATAGATAAGCTCCATATTCGGCAATATCTCTTAGTTCTTTAGCAACAGCTAACTCATTTAATCCATTTTTCTTTCTTTCTGCATTAATTAAATTTACTATTTCCCATTCCCACGAATCGACAGCATCTGTAAAAGTTGATGCAGAAGTTGCAATTTCATAAGAACTTGCTGGTATTATAATTTCATCTTCATCTGCTACTGGTTGCGTAGTTGTAACCACCTTTTTTGTTGTTGAAGGCGAGTTTGTTAATGTTGGCTTTGTAGTAGCTGTAGTTTGTGTTGTTGTAGGTTCTTCTTCATCTTTTTCATGTAGTTGTTCTGTTGTGATTTTCTCTATTGTTGAAACAGTTCTTCTCGTTGTTGTCTTTAGATGAGTTTCAGCCTCTTTATGAGTAAGATCTAAAACCGCGATAAAAACAAAACCAATTAATAAAATTGATACAACTACAATTAAAGTAACTAACAAAATTATTTTACTTGAATCGTTTTGATTAACGTTATTATCTTCCATATATACGCTCTTTTCTAATATATATCATTATATCAAATAATCATGAATAATTAAATAATTCTAAACTCAAATTACACTTAAAAGTAAATATATAATATCAAATAAAAAAGCATATTGCTATGCTCTTTTGTATATTATTGATATTTTTCTAAATTTAATATATTAATCTTGCATGAATTGCTAACCTTTTATTAGTACCAGCAACACCATTACAAGTAGATAAAGTTAGTATTCTATCTGATTCTGATAAATTAGTATTAAACTTTATAATACTTCTTCTAGAAGCATTTCTTAAAAATTCTAAGAAATCATTATTAGTTTCAAAATCTGTAGTTATATAATATTCTTCTTTTACAGTTACATAAACAGAAAATATTTCATAGTGATACACATTGTTATTTAAATCTATTATTTCAATAGTCTTATTTTTTTCATTTTCAAAGAAATTATCTTTTAATACATCTTTTAAAGATCCAAACATAGATCCATTTGTACTATTATGGCCAAATATTACTATGTTTTTATCTCTCATCGTATTATTGCGGTAGTCCATAAATATAGATCCTAGCGAGTTCTTCTTTTTATTAAAAGCGCGATTTAAATAATAGCTATTATCAGTAGATTTAACAATCGGATAGCTTATTTTATCATCATTAAATCTTATCCAGCCCACAATATCTTTATTAATATCTAATAAAGACTTAAAATCAACAGAAACCTTATCAATTTTTTCATCTCCATCAGTAATTTTTTTTATATCAACAGAATTCATAATCAATTCATCATGTATGTTTTTATTGCTATTCTCATCTACGTAAAATAAGGTTATTTTTATTATTGAGAATAAAAATATAAAAACGAGAATTACTAACAAAATATTAATTTTAATATTCTTTTTCATTTTCTAAACAAAAAATAGCAATTAAGCTATTTTCTTTCTAATTAAATATACTATTCCTGCTAAAGAACCGATGGCAACTATAACATATAGTTTTAAATTCATTACTGAAGTTTGTGGATTGTTTGAATTACTACCACTTGATTTAGTTTGTTCTACTTCATCTGTTTCTTTTGCATCTGATTCACTAGGTTTTAAATCGTCAAATGAATCAGAATCATTTCTTTTAATATTAAATGTTGTAGTAACTTCTGTTCCATCATTCAATGTAAGGTTAATAGTATGTTTGCCAGATGCTAAAGATGCCACATATTCATCAGTAAATGTAATAATTGTACTACCTTCAGTTACTTCATAGAATTTTTTATCTACTAATTTACCATCAATATATACTTTTCCACCTTCACTTATAAATTTATCATATGGAATATTTATTCTAAATGTTAATTTAGAACCAGCTGCTGGATCAAGTTCAGAATTTGCACCTTCGATAAATTCATAATTATCGTCTGGATTTTCAGGTTCTGGATCATCAGTTTCACCATTTCCCGGATCTACTACTTCACCAGTTTTTGGATCAACAATTTCACCAGTTTCTACATCTCCAACGTAACCTGTATCATCAGCAGTAAATGTAACAGTAATTCTTGCTACTCCTAATTCATCAAATAAATCTTCATCTTTATAATCTAATTCAAAAGAATTATTTTCATCTAAAGTTACAACTTCAGTTTTATAACTAGTAACTTCACCTTTACTATTTTTAGTAATTTCAGTTACTCTTTCTACTTTTTCTATTGAATAACCATCATTAGGAACAACAGTAAATCTTCTCTTATTTACATCTACAGTATGTTTTACACCTTTTTTATCAAAGTAATAATTAGATGCAACATTAGCATATTCAGTTTTACTTGAATCAGCTAAAGAATTTGTAATAACACTTCCACCCTCTGTAACATTAAATATAACATTTCTATCAGTATTCTCCGGTTCTTCATTAACTGCAGCAATTGCAAATGGACTGAATGAATCTACATAGATAATTAATCCAAGTTCAGTAACTATACAATCAATCTCTTCAATAGCATAAGAACCATCTTCTTTAAGATTATAGTGGTATGCTTTAAATGTTATAGGTGAATTACCATCTTTACCACCTAAGAAATCTTCATAAGTATAACCTCGTGGGAAAGCAAGCATAACCTTAAGTTTAGTTCCATCTTTCAATTTTTTTAATTGTTCTGTACAAAGACTAAGAGTAATATTATACATTTCAACATTAGTCTTACCATTTGTATTGTCTAAATGTTTGTCTCCTAATTCTTCAAGTAAAGCATTTTCCATTTTCTTTTCTTGTTCATCTGTTGTGTTAGTAACCATAAGTGATAATCTGTTTTTCAAGAAATCACCATATTTTTGTAATGTTTCATAATTGATAAAATCTTCTGAAAGAATATCTTCTAAATCAAAATCATCTATCAACGTTGGCTTAGAATATGACTCCATATCAACGCCCATAGCTCTTAAGGCATATATACATCCTGTAGTATCATTTGAAAAGCCATAGATAACTGGGTAAGGTTCTTTTTTGCTAAGCTCCCCTACTACTCCAGTAAACTGAACTATATAATTAACTTTATCCATTGTCCATAATTCACTTGGCTTAATAGTAAAAGCTATAGTTCTCTTATCTTTAAGTACTGGTTTTGATATTTCATATTTCAAATATTCTTTATCTTCATCTCTATATCCATAAATCATATCATAAATTTTAAGATCAATATCTATTTTTGGATTTTGATTATTTTCATAAATTAAATCTTGATCATAAGTAACTTCAATATCATAAGACTTATTCTTACCAACTTTATATGCAATAGTTTGGGAAGGTGTTGTTTTCACTGGGAAAGGTTGCGCATAATCGATTTTGCCAACTCCAGTCTCAATATCAGTTGACATAGCAATTATTCCAGATTTTCCACCCTCATAGAAAACACCATAATAATTTCCTTCAGTTTTTGAACCTTGAGGCACTTCTGTTAAACCAACTTGAAGAGCAGTAACATTATCCACTCTTATAGCAAGATATTCATCAGTATCTTGGTAAATATTTTGATAAGAACCTACATCTGAAGGATAAAGCCAGTCAGAAGGAATTTTGTCTTCCTCTCCAGTCGCACCATTGTCTTTTACTTGCCACGAGTTAGTTATAATATAGATGCCATCTTCTTCTGCAGCTTTAGCATATCCTTTTCCATTATAACTAATATGGAAGACTTTTTCTGGTTTAGCACTGCCTAATGTTTCTTGACCAGCATCTACTACAAGAAGTCCATTAGCATCTTTATAAACTATTTTGCTTGCATCAACATTACTATAGTCATTATTATTTTCTGATACACCAAGATTTAAATCTGGATATGTAAATTCAAAATCCGAAGATGAAATAATTCCAATTGGATAATGATTATTCATTTCTCCAGCGTCTACAAGTAAGTATTTATTACTTACATTGTCTTTTGCTTCTTTATCATCATCAGTATTGTCAAAAGTTGGATCTATTCCATACCATTTGCCATCAACTTGAACATAAACCCACATATGTTCTTGTGGTGTACCATTATCATCATATATTCCTCTAACTAAAATAGCAGGTATTCCTAACCTATCAAGTATAGATTTTAATGCTCTTGCATATCCTTCACAAACAGCATTACCACCATTTGCACTACTACCTAAGCCAAATACACCATAGATTGTTCTAACTGTATATGGATACTTTGTTTTATACTCTAAAGTATATTTTGCAGCTTTGATAACTTCATCATGTGCCAATGTAATTTGTTCTCTTACACTTGGCTTTTTAGATGCTTTGTCTACAATAGCATCAATTCTAGCGTCTACAGTTTTTATTGCAGTATTAATTTTTGATGAATTAATAGATCCATCTTTTTCATTTAAGAATTCTTGATTGATATAAGTATCTCCTCTACCTGTTCCTAAATAGATGTGTAATTCACCTTTTGCATCTGTCGATCCTCTTAATGATAGATAATCAAAATCAACATAGAATAATTCAGGATAATCTAACAAAAATGCATCTCTTGCAGCTCCCATGTCTTTCATTAAAACTTGTTGATCAGTAGAAGTTAAACCAATAACTTCAACGGAAACATTTCCAACTTTAAAGAATCCTTTCTCAAGCATATCTTCCATAGCTTTATAAAAAACTTGTTTATTTTTATCTTTTAATTGGCCATAAAAGTATTTTGTTGCTACAGTTTGCTTAAAACTTGCCGCATAAGTTTTATTTATTCCATATATACCAAATGGAATAGCCAAAATTGCAATACCTAAAAAAACACCTAATATTTTTTTAGCATAAATCTTAGTAAATATTTTTGCGTTCATAATTTCCCTCGTTTCTTTACCATAGTATATCATACTTTACATATAATAATATACGTAATTTGTAAATATTTATGTAATAATTTACAGCGCAGTTTACTATAGTAATTCTCATTAAAAAAAGACTATTAATAGTCGTTCTTACATATTTATTTCTAATCTTAAACTTTTATAAATATTATTTGTTTGTTTAAGTATTTTATTATCTTTAATTCTGTCAAGAATTTTATATCCTTGTTCACATTTCTTTAAGGCCAAATAATTATATAATGTTTTTGGTTTGGGATTTGCTCTTTTTACTCCAATATCCAATATTGTTTTAAATCTTCTTAAATTATATGCGCTTTGATAATATTTAACTAACTCAGCATCATTAGAATATGGATTGTTTGGTAACTCAATATTGGAAATAGCAGCTATTAAATTTTTTGCATTTTTATAACTAAGGTTATGATATTGCATAACATAACCAAATATATCTTCACTCATACCACACCCATAACAATATAGTTTGTTAGTATGACTGTTGATACGCATTGAAGGAGTTCCTTCATTATGAAAATGACAACAGAAAAAGAAACTATCATCTGACACTCTTATAATATTAGCTTTTGAATGATTATTAGATGATACTAAATAAAGGAGACTTGCATTTTCCTTTACAAAATCACGTTCACTTGTTTCAACACACGTGTTTTTAACATTTCAAAAATCTTATAAAGTCCTATCATAATTTCATTTAATTCACGATGTAAGTATAGCTCATATTCTATAACATCATTCCAGTATGCAAATCTTTCTTTCGATTCATCAACTTTTGACCATAATTTAGGATTGTTTATATCTTTTCTATTTTATTGACAATAATACTATATTTATCATATCTTTTTTCAACTCTACCATTAATCTTAACTAAATCTCCTTTAGTTAAAGCATATAAACTTGGAATAACTGATTCAAAGCAGATAAATTCTCCTCTTATAGTTTCATCACTACAAGTTAGAAATGCCATATCTTTATTATTTTTTGTCTTAATAGTTTTAATACTTTCAATTAAGACAACTGTTTCAATATATTTATCAAAATTAGCTTCAATATTAATTAGTTTAAACATTTTAGGATATTTGCTTGCCGGATGAGTTGAAACATAATAGCCAAATAATTCAAGTTCTTTTGACATAAGTTCAATTTCTGAATACTCATCGTACTTCTCTATCATTGGTTTATTAACTAAAGATGAATCTAAATCTTTAATTAATTCTCCATATGTAAGTGCGGAAGCTAAATTCTTAATTAGTGTTGCGCGATTATAACCAAAAGAATCAAATACTCCAGCCATAATTAACGATTCTAAGACTTTTTTATTAATACTAAAGTCTTGCGCTCTGGCAATAAAATCATAAAAGTCAGTAAAAGCCTTATTGCCACGTATGCGAACTATTGCTTCGCTTGCAGCAACGCCTACTCCTTTAATAACTCTTAAAGGAAGACGAATACCATCGACCTCACGTTTATATTTAATACCCGATAAATTAATATCTGGTTTTAAAATACTTATACCAAGTTGTTTTGCTTCTTCAACATATTCTTTTGTTTTAGTTTCTCCACCAATATTCATGTTAAGTAAATTAATATAATAATAATCTTTATAATGAACTTTTAAATATGCCATTTGATATGCAATAAACGCGTATGCAACTGAATGTGATTTATTAAAACCAAAGTCACCAAATTTAACAATCAAATCATAAACTTTTAAAGCACTTTCTTCATTGTAACCGGATTCTTTTGCATTAGTAATAAACTTCTCTTTTGCTTCTTCAATAACCTTCATCTTTCTTTTACTAATAGCTCTTCTAATTATATCTGCCTCAGCATAGCTAAATTTACCCATTCTTCTTAAGATTTCCATTACTTGTTCCTGATATATTAAAATTCCATAAGTTGGTTCTAATATACTCTTTAGGGAATCATCAACATACTTTATAGGTGATTTGTTATTTTTTCTAGCAATATATTCATCAATTGATCCCATTGGTCCTGGTCGATAAATTGCTAAAGCCATAACTAAATCATCAAAACAATTCGGTTTTAATTTTTTCAAGAAATTTATCATACCAGTAGATTCAAATTGAAAAACTCCAACAGTATCAGCTTTTGAAAATAAATCAAATACTTGTTTATCATCTAAAGGAATGCTATTAATATTTATTTTTTTATTTTCATTTACTTCTATTTCTTTTAAAACATTATTCATAACAGTTAGGTTTCTAACTGATAAGAAGTCCATTTTTAAAACACCTAACTCCTCAAGTTCATCTTTATCATATCCAGTTAAAACTTCATCACCTGATAAAGTTAAAGGCATAATATCAGTTAGGGTTTCACTACAAACAACAACACCCGCAGCAGTAGTTGTAACATGTTTTTTTATACCTTCTAAATAGAATGCTTCATCATATACTTTTCTTAAAAGTGAATTTCTATTTAAAACTGCTTCTACATCTTTAGTTAAATTCTTTTGCAGTGATACTTTAGAATCAATATGTTTAAGCAAACTAGATAAAGCTAAATCATCAACCTTATTAATCTTAGCAACACATCTTAATACTTCTTTAGCTGTCATTGTTCCATAAGCAATAATCTTAGCTACTTTATCATGACCATATTTTTCTCTTACATAATCTACTACTTCTTCTCTTCTTTCATCCTCAAAGTCAATATCGATATCTGGCATAGTGATACGACTAGGATTTAAAAATCTTTCAAATAATAAATCATACTTTAAAGGGTCTATCCAAGTTATACCTAAAGAATAAGAAACTAAAGAGCCAACAGCTGAACCACGGCCTGCTCCAACTGCAATATTATTTTTTATCGAAAATCTAACATAATCAAAAACAATTAAGAAATAATCAGTAAATCCCATATTAGAAATAATACCTAATTCATAATTAAGTCTTTCTTTATACTTATCTGGAACTTTCCCATTTAATCTTTTAGCTAACCCTTTCTCTGCTAGATTTCTTAAGTATTTTTCACTGTCATCTATATCACTTGAATAATGAGGTATAAATCTTTTATCTATATCAAATTCAATATTAATTAAGTCAGTTAATTTATCTGTGTCATAATCGAGGCTCTTTATAACATTATCTTTATAGTCAATTAGTTCAATATCTCCAAGTTTTAATCCTTTATCTATCATATATAAATAATTAACAAACTTAGATGAATTTGCACTTAAACTATATATATCATTAATATATATAACATCTTCTGTTACTAATAAACATGATTTTAATTCATCATCATTTTTAAAACTTAAGAAAGCATACTGAAATATTTTTTTAACAGTATCATATAAATTAATAGATTCATATGGTAAGACAATTATGACATTTTCTGAATATTCTTCTAAATCACTTATAGATAAAACATTAGTTAATTTTTTAGCTGTTAATCTATTTAAATTAATTAAACCATCCCTATTGGTTGGATATAAAAATATACGATAATTATTAATTTCTATATCTAAACCAATTATTGGCTTAATATCACTTGCCTTACATTTTTTATAGAATGCATAAGACGAATTTAAATTATCATCAAGTATCCCAATAGATGAATACCCATTATTTTTTGCATATAAAACCAAGTCTTCAATCTTAATAAGACTTTTAAGTAATGAATAATCAGTTTTAACACCTAAAGGAGTAAACATTCTATCACCTAAATATATTATACAACATAACTACCCTTAATTGACAATGAAATAATTATTATGCTATCATACAAAACAAATAAAAAGGTGATAGTATGGAAACTTTTAATAGATTAGTTGAAATTAATAAAAGAGCTGCTCAGTTATATGCATTACTTGCAGACTATGAAATGCTAGGAGATGCATATAGTGAACAATATTACAAAATGGTTGATGCAATAAAAGGCTTAAGAAAACAAGCCGATGAAGTCATTGAAGCAGTTGATGATGAATTAATCGAAGAAGAAGAAGCTTTTGCAAATAAAATGCAATATACTGAAGACAGTGATTTTACTATAGATGCATTACTAGATAAAACCGAACAATTTGCTGAAAAGAGATCAACTAGTCTTGTATATTATTATTGCCTAATTAATCATGTAGGCGAAATAGATTATGATGATGATTTAACTGAAGAGCAAAAGGAAGCATTTGAAGAATATCTAAAAAGAGACAATGATCTTTTAGATATAGAATATATTCGCGAACAAATACAAGCACACATTTTACTGGATTATATAAAACTAGCTTTAGAACAAGAACAAGATGAAAAAGTTAGAGAAAGATTAATAAAAGCAAAATATAATTTAATCTGTGTTACAACTTGTGTTGAAGAAGCATTTTTAAATAACCCTAAATCATTTTCTGAAAGAGTTAAGTATATAGATACATTAATATATAGAGGATTAACAGAAGAAGAAGCAGACGAATACGGTGAATACATAAAACACTTGCTAGTTGTATTTATAAATGATTTAGAGTCTTTACCAAATGAATACTTTGATAGTATTGATAACCAAATTGATGCTTATTTAGAAAGTTTTTATTTAAAAACAATTTATTCAATGAATATAAGTGAGCACATTGAAAATGTTATTGAAAATTCGAGAAAAGAATTAGAAACAAAAAATAAACCCGTAACTAAATATCTTAAAGATTCGTTAGATAAAAACTTAGCTTATAGAATATACAAAAAGAATTGACTAATATAAAATTGAATGCTATAATTTTAAGGAATTCGTGATTGGAGGGAAAACTATGACAAAAAGTAATTTAAGTAATATAAAACCTTTAACTGGAAATAGAAGAAGTCATTCAAACAGAGCTACAAAGATGACTCAAAAGCCAAATTTACAAACTAAGAAAATCAATGGTGTTAAAGTTACTTTAGCAGCATCTGAATGGAAAACAATGAAAAAAGCAGCTTAATAAGCTACTTTTTTTATGTCTTAATATTTATAGGCTTTATTTGTACTATAAATATTATCATTAATTTTAATATAGAATTGATAAGTACCCTTTGGTAAATTCAAGTTAAATACTCTATTTATATTTATATTGTCTTTATTTTTATAAGTAAACTTATAACTATTATCTTTTGATATAAATAGGAATTCAACTAAGTCACTTTCTTCAACATTATAGTCTGTAGTAAAAGTGTTTTTTGTATATTCAAATCTATTAATAAACTCAAATGTATTATCTAAATCATACTCCTCTATATCTACTTTTTCTAAAGCTTCCTCTTTAATTGTTTCAATAATATTTAATTTAGAAATTTCAATATTAGGCGTTATATCATTATATAGACTATGTTTAAATACTCGATATTTTCCTTCTTCAGATATTGCTTTAAATACAACATTATCATTTTCATCTAATTCTAATATCATAGCATAAATATTATCAGGTCCGCTTTCAGTTTGACTTATACTCGAGCCAGGAATTTCACGATATTCATCTTTTAAAATATAACCATTGTTGATTAGCTTATGATTATTAGCACATACTCTAAATAAGCCATACTTAATTGCTAAAACAGATTTATTATAATCATAACTCCATTTTAAAGTAGCCTTATTATCTTTTATATCATATATTTCAACACTAGTATAAGCATCTTTATAATCTGCTACATTATCACTAGCAATACCATTGCTCATAGCATAACGATCATAGCCATTATTATAGAAAGCTAAGTATCCATCATTTGTGATACTTGGTGTATGTTGTCCAAGAGGATAGCGTCCAGTATCACTTATAACCTTATATTGGTCCCATACCTCACCTGCAAATAATTCATGGTTTGGATTAGTAAATATCCAATTAAGAGTTTTATTATCATAGTCGAAACTTAATATTGTATTAATTTCACGGAATGATACAACTAATTCACGAGTTTGTTCTTCTAAATAAAAGCCATTTCTTATAGCAGATGCTCCTAAATATTTTTCTGGGAAATTTGAATCTATTGTGCGTATTATATCCGATAAATTAATTTCACTAACAACCTCACCATCTTTTGGATTTAACTCATATATATATTGGTCAGTCATATATATTGGTTCGTTTCCACCAGCTAGCATATAATTACCATTCTTTAATATTTGAAACTCAAAAGAATATCCATGCTCTAATACATAATAATTATAAATTTTACCTAGATAGTCCATTTCAAAGAAACCTACGAATTGTTCTCTACTTTGTCCTTGTGTTGTGCCAATTAAAAAGTGTCCATTATCTAGCCATTCGACATCCATGCGATAGTCTTCAGTAAGATAAAATCTCAATTTACCGTCAATATCCCAACCAGTTAGCCATGTTGCATAAGATGCTACTGTAAAATATAAATCATCATTTTTTATATATTCACTTTTTTCTAAGATTTCTAAAGGATAATCGATATTAGATTTTTCTGTAGTAATCAAATATTCTAGTTCACTATCATCCATTACTAATTTAATAATATTATTATAGTCTTCAAATAATCCATAGATAGGAATAATATGTTTTTTACTTGCTTCCATTTTAGTAAAATATATATCATTAATGTATACATCTACTTCTTTTTCTTCATCTGTATTAAAAATTACAATAGCAGACAAAGGACTAATCTTATATGGATTTAATTCTACATAAGGAGATTCAAAGGTATATTTAGAATCTTTTGTAATTGCCTCTAATCTTTTATTAATAACTTCTTGATCTGAAACGATAGGAAGTATAGCAGATGTTACATCACCACTTATTAAATTAGTTTCTTTTTTATTAAATGATATTAATGATATTAAACCAATACATGTAATTAAAACTATAGATGCAATCAAGATTATTTTCTTTTTTCTTTTCTTTTGCATTTCTCTATTCATAATTACCTCCAAATATTAAAGTCACTATTTTCTATATAATTAGCTATTGGATTATCGGTTAATTTATCAATTAACTTTTCTTTTTCTAGTGTTACACTTCCATATTTTGCTGTAATACTTACACTATTATAGATAGCAGCTTGAGAATTAAACTTAATATATAATTCGTTATCTCTTACTTCGACATAATAGACTTTATCATTTATTACAATGCTGCAAGAATAAACATCATTTATTATTATATTAGCTTTAAGTAAATCATTAACATTAACATAATAATTTGAGCCATTAAAACTGATTTTAATTGAATTATCCAAATATTCAATTGTTAAATCATTACCATTTAAAGTCAAATTAATATCATCTAAATTAATTGTTATATGATTTATTTCTTTAAATAAACCGTCAGTATAAACAGTAACTTCTATATTTTTAAAATTAGTTTCAAGAATATCGTTTATATAATTTTTATCACAAGTAATTATAAGTTTTCCATTTTTTCTTTTAGTATTTGAACAGTTGCTTAAATCAATGTCTTTTAATTTAGTTAGTTTATTAAATAAACTTAAGATCTTCTTATCATAATTTATCTCAGCATACTCTTTATCTTCTAAATATAGTTTATCTAATAATCTATAATTATAAGTATATTCAGATGGGTAGTTTTCTCCATGAGCTCCGCGATAATTAGCAGATACTTCAAGTGTTCCACTTTTTTCTATTTTATACTTAGTTAAAAAGTGGTTGATTTCAGTTGTACGTTCATTAATTATATTTACTGCATTAATTAAAACTTTATCATAACTTGCTATATTAAAAAGTAATATCGAATCAAGTATTAATGCAATAATAATTGTGAAGCATGTTAACAATTTATTCCTCATCACTACCTACCCTTTACTATAATCATTATATAATAAATAGCGTCAAAAAAAAAGTCTTAATTGACTTTTTCTCCATTAGCTAAAACACAATCAGTGAAGCCTGAAAAATTGCACACTTTATCCATATTTTCACTTGATAAATTATAAGAAGATTGGTTGTATGTTCTAATAGTTTTAGAATCTTTATTAAACTGACCTAATTTAGTTAAATTATAACCACTTATCATGTAGATATCATTAGTTAAATAAATATAATATTCAGGATTAGTTACCGTATTATTAACTAAAATGTAACCTCTTATATTTGTATTATTTTCAATATCTTTCTTAACATCAAAAATATAGACCTTTTTTTCATGCAAAGGTAAACCTTTAACTTTATTAATAACTTCTATACTATTTTTATAGAAAGTATCTTTGCCACCATTTGGATCATACCTAAGTTCACTGAAGTCCCGGCAATTCTTCTTGGTAAATTCACGACAAACATTTTCAAAATTAAAATCGGGCTTCTTGGTTACATCAATATCTTTTATAAATTTCTTCTCTACATCATTATTTTTTAAATTGTAGTTATCTAACATATACAAATCATTATATATAAAATAATGGAAAACTGGTTCGCTATAGTTATTAGCATCAATCATAACATAACCATTATAGTTTTTTAATACTTCACTAGATATATTGCTTAAATCATATATGAAATAACCACTTTCATTTATATCATTTATACTATTTATAGAAGATAGCACACTACTATGTATCGCAAGAACATCTTTTCTAAATATATCTTTTGCAGTCAAATTGCTGATTATTCCAAACTTACCCTTAAGTTCTGTACCTTGGCTTTCATTATTACCATAAAATTCTATTTTTATACTAAGTTTTGTAGAAGCAGCAATTACCAAATTATAAGCAAGATTATCATCTTTATTAATGGTGATATTCTTTGTTATTTCGGTATAGGTTTTCTCATCAAAACTATAACTAACTGAATATGTTAAATAATTATCACTTATATATACTTCACTTAGATTAACAGCAAATGAAATATTTGTTTCTGTATCATTAGTAATATTAATTATTTTACTTACTTTATTTCCATACTCTACTACTTCATCAATTATATTGCCACCTACATATAAAACATTTAATTCTACATCATCAACTTTTGTAACTACATTTATATCTTGAACTGATGAATTAGTTTTCTTTTCATAATCTAATCTTAAAAAGCTTGCAATTAACACAGCTATTACAATAAAAAAAATTATAATATACATTAACTGATGCTTCATGCTATCACCTAATATAATTATAATTAATAATTATCTTTACTTCAAGTTAATTAGTTTTTAACCTTAAATATCAGAGTTATAATAAATGCCATTAATACGGATGTAATTATACCAACGGAAACATTAGCTAACATATTTAAAATACCTAGTTCAACTGCTCCGTTATATAAAGTATTACCAAATGACATAATGACAACTGACGCACCACCACCAAAGCATTTTACTAGTTTATCATATATACCTAAAAAACCTAAAAAAGCACCAACACTTACAAATATTGATGTAATGTGACCGCTAGTAAGTTTTGTATTATCTTTAATTATTTGAGCAATTAAACAAACAATACCACTAAATATAAATGATTTAATTATCATGATTAACCTCGATTTCTATTAAATGTGCAATACTTGGAATACTATTTTTTTGATTAACAAGTGTTGGATTATGTAAAGCACCTGTTGCTACAAGCAAGACTCTTTTTAGTTTTTTATCTTCAATAAATCTATTAAAGAATGCAAAAGGCAAACAAGTAGGGCCAGAGCCTCCACAATATTTATTTTGACTTTTCTTATATATAGTTGCGCCAGCATCTATTATTTTATTAGTTACAATTCCATAATCATCTTTTAATACACTTTGGAGTAGTGTGATACCAACAGTACCTAAATCCCCAGTTAAAATATAGTCATAATCATCCATTGTTGTATTAGTATTAAATAAGTGTTCCTTGATTACTAAAGCTGCAGCTGGTGCCATAATTGCACCCATGTTTGCAACATCCTTAATTCCATAGTCAACAACTCCACCTATGGTAGCAGAACTTATTTTATAAGGTGTTTTTGTATTACTAATAACAACACCAACTGATGCTGTAATTGTACTGGTTGTATAACAATTCTTTAAACTACCATATTCAATTGGAAATCTAAATTGTTTTTCACTTGTTAATGCATGTGAGTTAGTTAAGAGCAATGCACTTTTAATTTCTTTATTTTGAATTAAGGAACTTGCAACTATTGCACTTTCTGTAAATGTTGCACAAGCACTGTAAAGGCCTAAGAATGAAGTATTTATATCTCTAAGAGCAATATTCATAGTACCTAGTTGGTTAGATAAATTACCACCAACAATTATATCTATTTTATTATCTTTTTTTAAATTTTGAATAACATTAGTTTGCATTTTTATTTCTGCATCTTCAAGTGTTTTTTCTCCATAATAACAATCATTTATATATTCATTAGCATTCTTAATATTTCCATTTTGTTCATCTTGACCAGCTATACTATACCAAGTTTTAATATAACTATTATTAAATTTTAATGTAATCATATTATGCTCCTTAGTAATGCAAATACAGTTGCACTAACAATTCCGTAAAGTATTACAGAACCAGCAAGTTTAAAATAGTTTGACCCTATTCCCGTAACCAAACCTTCATGTTTATAATCTAAGGATGCAGAAGTTACTGAATGGGAAAAACCAGTAATAGGTATTATTACTCCCATCTTAAACTTATCAACCATATCATCAAATACAGTCATCCCAGTAAGAATGGATGCAATAACTATCCAAATAATAAGCATTATATTTGTATCAAAAAGACTAACAAATATTTGACTTATTGCTCCAACAACTCCACCAGATAAAAAGGCAACAATTAAATTTTTCCATTTATTTTCTTTAGGAGTTACACTATCGACTAATTCTTGATAAGACATATCATCACCCATTATTATTATGGTTTTATTATCAAGTATTTATACAAGAAATAAAATGTTAGTCATTAAATAATTTTTATAAAAATTTACTCAAATGAATAAATAGCAGTTCCATACGATACCGTATTTCCTCCATTAGCTTTTATTGTGCATGTAATCGATGTAGTTGCTGATGTTTTTATAAAATATGTTCTATAATCAGCAGGCCCAAGAGCTGTACTAAAAACAGAGAAATTATTACCAGTAAAATTTATTGTAGCAGTATATTGTGAAATAACATAATAAGCATATATTTTATTACCTTCTAATGTATCTGTAAACGTTTGTGTAAGAGTTGCACTTGCTGTTCCACCATTATATGCTCTATACACTTTTATATCATTAAACGTATTGTTAAAAGGGAAATCCAGATTGTGTGTCCATTGAGCAGTTAATGTATGAGTTTCATGTTCTGTTACTAGATAGTCTCCTTCTATCTTTTGATTTTCTAAGAACCAACCTAAAAATATGTGTCCTTCTCTTGTTGGTGTTGGTAATACTCCATATTCTTTGTTTTGACTTACTTGGTACTCTCTGTTTTCTAATTCTCCTCCATTTGGATCTAGTGTGATCGTATATGTTCTATTTACTGTCTTTTCGATTATGGAATCTATTATCTTGTATTCTTCTCCAACATCTATTTCTTTTTCTTCTGTATCTTTTGCAGATATTGTTGTACTTGCTGTTGAAGTAGTTTTTACTTCTTCTTTTGATAAGTCTTTTAATTCTTCTAATGTTTTATTTTGTATGTAATATAACTCATGTTCTCCTTTTTCTAATCCTGATATGTAGAAGTATCCTCTTGAGTCTGTTTTTATATATTTTGGTTCTTCTGAATACATTACTAGCCTTGCATTTCTTACTGGATTTTCTTCTGCATCTACAAAATAACCATATAAGCTAAATGTATTTGGTCGTATTTCATTTATCTCGTTTGTTCCTAGTGCTTCTCTTTCTCCTGCTTCTACTTTTAGTTCACAGTTTAATTCTACTTGTAAATCTTCTACTACTGATTTTCTTAATGTTATTGTTATTTTCCCTTGTCCAATTGTTCTTGCTTTTATTTCTGTATCTATCATTGTATTATTAACATATATAAATTCATTATCATCTTCATTTATATCACATGTCATTGTAACTATTGCGTCATAGTTCTTTGATGCATTTGTTACTTCAAAATCTAGAATTGTTTCTTCTCCTAATGTTTTTAATGTTCTTGTTTCAAAGGATATTTTTTCTCCATTATTGGTTATTACTTTATCTGAAACATCTTCTTTATCTAACAATGCTTTACTAAAGAAAATATTAAAGTCTTCTGTATTTGCTCCAATTTTAGTTGTTCCATTTATTAGTAATGTTGTTGTTACCGCTGCAAATCCGATAGTTAAAAGCACAATTAAAACTATTATATTTTTCTTCTTCATTGTTCATATCACCTTCGTATTTTATCTATATTTAAAATAACATACCCCCCCCGTTTTGCAAGTTTTTGATGT
>JAFLUY010000018.1:0-12934 GCA_022508565.1 Erysipelotrichales bacterium
CGACTTGCATGTCTTAGGCATGCCGCCAGCGTTCATCCTGAGCCAGGATCAAACTCTCATAAAAAAATAACTTTTATTTTAAGTTTATTCCTTGCTACTCAAATATTGACATTTTACTTAGTTTTCAAAGATCGTTTTACATTGGCCTTTTTTGACCAGTGCATTAGTAATATACCAAATTTTGAATAACATGTCAACTTATTTTTTCACTTTTTTGACACTTTTTTCAAATTTAGTATTTACACATTAATTTTGTGTTTAAAGAACATACAAATAAGTTTAATATAACGATAAATATATTAATTTACAATTACATTTACTGCTTATTTACGGATTACCCCTCAAACACAGGTTATAATATACTATGAAATAAATAAAAATGCAAGTTTTTTTTAAAAGTTTTTTAATTTTTTTATTTATTCCTATATTTTAAAGCAAAAATAATACATTTTTTATTATTTATTGCTTTCTTTATAACATATTCAAACAAATAAAAAAAATTACATCATACCTGTAATTTCTTTATATTTATCATAATATTTTTCAACAACTGATTTATCAAAGGGTCCAATTCCCTCTTTTTTCATCTCAATTAAGTTGTTTAATTCACTTTTTAGTATTTCATCAAGTTCATCTGAATAATGCATTATCTTTTTATGATAATTATATTCATTCTTATCTAGTATTCTAAATCCACCATCCGGAAATACTCTTAAGTCTAAATCATAATCTATATATTTAATAATATGATCATCAACTAAGAAAGGCGTTGCTATATTACAATAATAGAATAAACCTTGTTTTTTAAATTGAGCTAATATATTGAACCATTTATTTTTGTAAAAAAACATTATTGCTGGTTCTTTTGTCTTATGTGTTGAACCATCACTTTCTGTTATAGTAGTTTTAAAATCTCCACATACTATATAATCATCTAAAATATCTATAACTGTTATTTTATCTGAGATACTATTTATCTTTCCATTGTGTTTATAACAATGGAGTTCTAAATTATCTCCTATTTTTATATCATTCATTTTATCACCGCTTAATGAGTATTATACACTAACTAAGAGAAAAATACTACTAAGCATTTTATTTATTATTTAATTTGCTGTATAGTTTATCAAATTCTTCTACATCTAATGCAGATGATGATATGATATATCCATCAATACATGATAATTCTTTCAAAGTATTAATATTATCTATATTAACGCCACCGCCATATATTATAGAATGACTAACGTTTCTTTCCATCAAATATGATTTTATACGAATTAATACCTTATTGATATGTTCTATATCTAACGTTTCATCTAGATTGCCAATCATCCAAGTTGGTTCAAATGCTACGACTACATACTTAGTATAGTCAGGAATACCTTCTAATTGATTTTCTATATTCTTTAAATCAGTATCAGTTTCATACTCTTCTTTTGTTTGATTAATACAATATATAGGAATAATATTATATTTATTTAAATTGTTCATTTTCATTCTAAAGTCATTAACGGTTTCATTAAAGTGTTCTTTTCTTTCAGAATGACCTACTAAACAATATTTAACACCTAATCCCTTTAAAGCCTTTGCACATACTTCACCAGTATAACTTCCATTTGAAAATTTTGAGACATCTTGACTGCCTAGCGAATATTCACCATTTCTAAAAAACAAAAGATAAGGATATTGTGGCAAAACAACCACATTTTTATCTTTAATATATTTTTCATATTGTATAATTGAATCAGCAGAAAAATTCATTTTTAAATTAAGTACTATCATATTAATCCTCAAAACATGCTATTTTCTTATTAGCAATATATTCTAAAGTTGCGCCTCCGCCGGTAGATAAAAAATCAAAGCTATCTTGAAATCCTAATTTATTAACTGATGCCACCGCATCTCCTCCACCAGCTATGATAATAGCATCATTATTGGCAAGGGTTTTATATAATGATTCAGTACCATTTCTAAAATTCTCATCTTCATACATCCCTACTGTTCCATTAATAAATATAGTTTTAGAATTATTAAGTATATCCTTATATAAAGTGATTGACTTTTCACCTATATCATATATACATGAATTATCAGATAAATCTTCTATATTATATGTTTTAACAACAGAATCTTCTTTTACTACTAAATCTACTGGCATATATATCTTATCTTTATATTCTTCTATTATTTCTTTTATCTTATCAACATAATCAGCACTATAAAGACTGTTTCCTATATTATAGCCAGATGCCGCAAGAAAAGTATTAGCAATTCCACCACCAACTAGTAAATAATCGCTTTCTTTAATTAGAGTTTCAATTAATGCAATTTTATCATCAACTTTAGCTCCGCCCATAATGACTGCAAATGGTCTTTCTATATTATTGATAATGGGATCTAACCCCGTTATTTCTTCATTAACTAAAAAACCATAAGCACTTGGTAAATGCTTTGATATACCATAAGTTGATGCATGTCTTCTATGAGTAGAACCGAATGCATCATTTATAAATATATCTCCTAGACTTGCCCAATAACGTGATAGCTCATCATCACAATTACTTTCTTTTTTACCATCTAAATCTTCAAATCTTGTATTTTCCATTAAACAGACATTAAGCTCATCAAGACATGTTTCTAATTCAGAAGACCTTGTATTAGGTATAAATTTAACATCCATATTTAAATAATTACTTAATAAATCACAAACAGGTTTTAAAGAATTAGTTATCTTGTCTTCTTCACAATTTACTTTTCCTAAATGTGACATTATTAAAACTCTTGCATTATTATTTAATAGATATTTAATTGTTGGAATACTTTTTTTTATCTTTGTATCATCAAGAATAACATTATTTTTAATTGTTACATTTAGATCTAGTCTTAAGATAACTTTTTTGTTTTTTACATCTATATTCTCTATATAATTCATATCCATCATCCTAAATAGATTATATAAAAAAAAAGATATAATTACAAGTTTGCAACTATATCTTTTTCTACTAGATCCTGAATTGTATTAGTTAAATTATATTTTGAATATTTTTTAATAGCTGTATTAACTAAATTCATCCAATGTGGACTAGCAATCTTATTTCCAGAATTATCATATGTCGGACAATATACCCTTCCTATTTTGCTAACTGTATTAATACCTTTACCATAATAGTTTTTTGATAGTAGTCTTATATATGATAAAACTCCATATTCAATGTTACGATATTTTATAAGTCCTTTCGAACTCATACCTCCGTAGATATTATTACATCTAAGCATATACTTAACTTTATAATATCCCGATTCTGCCGCTCCTATGCTTAATGCTACTTTTGTATCGACATTTGTGTAAATGTGAGTCGTATAGTAGATTATAAGATTTTCTACATACGAAGCATCACCTGAATATGCTACCCTTTTCTTGTTGACTTTTCCTGGGTGTTTTTCTACATAATCGTAGAAATATTCGACTATTCCATATTCGACACTTGAGTATGTCTTTACTTTATTTTCACTATTAAGTAAGAAACCAATGTTTGTGCTTTCAAATTCTAATTCGCTAGAATCATAACGTTCATGAAGATCCGCAAGTATATCTTCATAATCAACGCCAAATGTCTTAGCAAAGAATTCTAGTTCGTCGGCGTAAGTAGTAATGTAAGAGTCAACTTCTCTAGCGTTAACTGTTACTTCCTCTTTAGGTCCAGCTAATTCAACCTCATTTTTTACTGCTTCAGTGTTGTACCTTATTACTCCATTATAATTGATACGGAGGGGTACTGTATCTGATGAACTATCTGCAACCGCATCATCAGCATATCCTTCTGCATTAATATGAACTCCTACTGTTAATACAAATATTACTAAAAGTATTAAACAGCAGATTATATGCTTCCAAGAAACCCTAGAAGCTTTATTCGTTTCCATTTCTGGTCCTCCTCTTTCAGTCGAACGAAAACTATTTTAGCAAATTAGTACGTTTTTGTCAAATTACAACTCTTTTAGATTACACTATATATTATGATTTATTTTATAAAAATATTTGAGAAAATAACAACAAATCGTGTGTTTTAAATTATTATTTTCTCATAATTATAGTATTTCTTTTTTTAATAATCGTTTATTATTTTTATACTATATTTTGTACAATAATTAAAAAATTGACTAATATTTAGTCAATTTGTAGTTTTTCTTTAAATATTTTTTCTATTGTTGTATATTTATCGCCTTTTATGGTTTTAATAAATAAATTTCCGTTTTCTGAAACAGTAGTTATTATTTTAAAATTATCTTCTAACTTTGTTTCGTCTTTATTTACTTCACAAATATAGTAATACCAAATATTATCTTCATTAAGTGAATCTACAACAATATATTTTTCTCCGCCAGATAATTCAATGACTTCTTTCTTTGCAAATATCATGCTAGCACCCCAGTTTTTATGCTGCTCTTCTCATTGGAGCTTCTTCAACATTTTCTTTTGCAACTAAGACTGTCGGAAACTCTAGAGTGACACCACTTAAATACTTAGGTAAAGAAGCAATTTCTTCTACTGATACATTGAATTCAGCAACTTTTCTGTCAATCTTATTGGCATTATTTCCATAATTATAAAGATAAATCCAGTTCTCTTCATCTTGATATACATTTTGAGCTATTCCTTTTAAAGTCATATTATCATCTATTGTGAAAAGAATAAATTCTTCATTAGTTTCCACAACTTTATCATTTGAATAAATTTCAGTTTCTAGTGTATCACTAGTGATGTAATCAACTTCATCTTGAATTGATGATAACTCATTAGTATTAAATATATCTTCTTCTTTAAAATAATGAATATCATCATCTTGAACTGCTTCAGTACGTTTACTCTTCTTATCATCTAATACTTTAGATAAGTCACTTACGAGTTCCTTGCTTGCATCTTTTATATTTATAACTTTTTCTAATCCTTCAGTATCTAAAGATGCATTTATTTCACTTTCAGGTGTTGTTTCTTCAGGTTCTTTAGGTAATTCAACTAACTCAACTGGTGTTTCTTCAGTTGTAGCGTTCAAAGTCTCTTTTTTTGGCATAGTAATTACTATTTCATCTTCAATATCGTCTTCTGGAACGCGATAATGAGATAAAGTTTGCATTAATCTATCTAATTCTGAACCAAATTCTTGAATTACTTCGAATCTATTATTAATCTTAATTAAATTAATTTGTATTTTTTCTCTTACTTCTTTATCACTTATAGAATTTATAGCATCAACTAATTCTTTATTCAACTCTTCGTTATTGCATCTTCCAAGTTGTTTTGTTAGTTTTATTTTATTACTTTTTAGAAACTGAATTGTATCTTCTACTATTGCAGCTCTTTGTTTTCTAATAACCTCGTTTTTTTCCCATGTAGCTTGGTATTCATTTTTTAATTGTTCAATATATAGAATAACGTTGTCTGATGCCTTAAAAAATGAAGCACGATGGTTTTTTGCTTTTTCTGCGCGACTAAAATCTACCATAACTACACATCCTATCCTAGACCCATTATAACAAATTGTAACATTCTATTCAATAATTTTATTATGATTTGAGCAAAATAAAAAACCTGAGATTTCTCTAAGGTAATTATCAAATGGCGCCCAATGTAGGACTCGAACCTACGACCTAACGGTTAACAGCCGTGCGCTCTACCGACTGAGCTAATTGGGCATTTATCAAAATGGAGCGGGTGATGGGAATCGAACCCACGTTATCAGCTTGGAAGGCTGAAGCTCTACCATTAAACTACACCCGCATCAAGTAGACAATTAACATTATACCTATGATTTATGTTAATTGCAATACTTTTTTTGATATTTTTGTTAATTTCTATGGTTTTATAAGACTCAATTGAACTTTTTGTTTTTCAAGATCTATACCATCAACATAACATTTTATAATGTCACCAACGTTAAGGATATCATTAGGATTTTTTACAAATGACTTACTCATTTTAGAAATATGTATTAAACCATCGTCATGAAGACCTATGTCTACAAAGGCACCAAAAGAAGCTACATTTCTTACAGTTCCTTCAAGCTCCATTCCTATACGTAAGTCTTCAATATGTAATATATCACTTTTTAAAATTGGGGATTCTAATTCATCACGAGGGTCTAAGCCAGGATTTAATAATTCTTTAATGATATCTGTAATAGTATATTCATTGCTTTTTAAAATATTCACTAATTCGTTTATATTTGCACTTTTTAAGGTTTCCTTAAATTCATCTTTATTAATATCTTTAATACTCAGTTTTAATTCATTTAATAAATTATTTGCAATAGAATAACTTTCTGGATGTATTCCAGTATTGTCTAAAGGATTTGAGCCATTAGGTATTCTTAAGAACCCTATTGCTTGTTCATATACTTTATCACTTACACCTTTTATATTTTTAATATCTTCACGATTTTCAATTTTATGATTTTCTTTATAAGCAATTATTTTATCAATAACCGATTTTGTTAAACCCGATACATATTTTAAAATGCTAGTTGATGCTGTGTTAATATTAACTCCAACTTCATTTACTACTTTAGATGTAACAAAGTCTAAAGCTTCACCTAATTGTTTTTGATTAACATCGTATTGATATTCTCCAACGCCTATTGATTTAGGATCTATCTTAACAAGTTCAGATAATGGATCTTGAATTCTTCTTCCAATAGATACAGCACTTCTTTTTTCAACTGCTAAATCAGGAAATTCTTCTATTGCAAGTTTTGATGCAGAATAAATTGATGCTCCTGCTTCCGATGTAATAACATACTTACAATTAAAGTTATATTCTTTAATTAATTCAGCACAGAACTTTTCTGATTCACGACTAGCAGTACCATTACCAATAGAAATAATATCTACTTTATATTTTTCAATTAAGTTTTTAACAATTAATTTACTAGATTCAATATTTTGTTCTTTGTTACTATTTAAAAATGGTTTTATAACAGTAGAATCCAAATATTTACCTGAGGAATCAACTACAGCTAACTTACAACCATTAACATACCCTGGATCAAAACCTAAAACAGTCATTCCTTTAATTGGTCTAGTTAAAAGTAAATGTTCTAAATTAACACTGAATGTTTCAATGGCTTTTAGTTCTGCTTTTTCTGTTATATCACTCCTAATTTCTCTTTCAATACTAGGTAAAATTAATCGTTTTAAAGAATCTTTTATACAAGATTTAACTAAATCGCAAGAATAAGAATTTGGATTCTTTATCATTTTTTCTTCTAAATGTGAAGTAATAAATACTTCATCCATATCAATTGATACGCTTAATATTTTCTCTTTTTCTCCGCGGTTTATAGCAAGCAAACGATAATGCTTAATATGTTTTATTGGTTCCGAATAATCATAATACATATCATATAATTTCTTTTCGTCGTTTGCAGTTTTCTTTATTTTAGATACAAGTATTCCATTATTGAAAACATAATTTCTAATCCACTTACGTGTGTTTGCATTGTCACTGATCCACTCAGCAATTATGTATCCTGCTCCTTCTAAAGCAGCATCTGTAGTAAGTACTTTATCTGTAACAAATTTCTTAGCTAAATCCTCAAGAGTTCCAGTTGTTGGAAAAGACATAATCATTTTAGCTAGTGGTTCTAAGCCATTATTAATAGCATCACTTGCCTTAGTTTTCTTCTTTTCCTTATAAGGGAGATATAAATCTTCAACTTCAACAAGCTTTTTAGCATTCATGATTTGTGTTTTTAATTCTTCTGTTAATAAACCTTTTTCGTCAATTAATCTAATAACAGCTTCTTTTCTATCAAGCAAGTTTTGATAATAACTATATGAATCTCCTATTGTTTTAATTTGGTTTTCATCTAACGCTCCAGTTACATCTTTTCGATATCTTGCTATAAAGGGAATAGTTGCACCATCATTCAATAATTGTAATGTTGCTTCTATTCTATCTTTATTTATACCTAAGCTTTCTACAAGTTCATTAATAATTAATTCATTGTTCATAAATTCACTCCATCGTCTTTGAATATTATAATTTATTTTTATATAAAATGAAATAAAAAAAAGAATATCAAGTGTCTATCTTGTATATTCTTTTTCCTTTTCCTTGTTTTGTTGATTTAACATATCACTAGTTACACGCACATTGTTTACTACAAGCGCAACTTCATTATCAACTAAATACTCAAAAGTATCATAATCAGCATATTCTGAATCAATTGTAATATATGAGACTTGTAAATTATCTATTTCCGTTAAGAAACTATAATCAGTTATATTATTATACTGCAAGTCAACAATTTCTAATGTATCATTTGCGGCAAAAGCATCGGCTGATTCTATACTTGTATCTCTTATAGCTAAGGCACGTAATTTTTCTAAATGATAAGTACCAAATATTTCAAATTTTTTAAATTCATAATTAATATTAGGACAAGTATCTATCTCTAAAGTATCAAGGTTTCTAAAATCACTTACAAAATATAAACTTTCAAAATCACAATTATAGATTGTCATAAATTCAAATTGATCTTTTGGATAAATATGGCGAGTTACATCATCATCTTTACAATTCGCTAAGATAATAGTTGTACAATTTTTTAAATCTTTTGTCATCGAATAAATATAAAACGGTTCTTTAACTAACATATAACCAAGTAAATTGCGATTTTCATCACGTATTTCAACATTGTATTCTTCTTGAGCATCTAAATAATTAATTGTTAAAAACTTCGCTCTTTCTTCATAATTAGAACTTGTAAATATCTTTTCATGATTTGTAGTTGTTTCAATAACACTTTCTATATCAAAATCGTCCATTAAACCGTTATTTTTAAAGTGTTCTAATTTTTTTACATCATCAATTTTATTATAATCTAAAGCAATAAATTCTAGTTTTTCAAGAGTTGATAATACTTCTGGATTTGTTACTTCATTAAATTTTAAATTTAAAGTAGTTAAGTTTGCCAGTTTGGATATTGGCGCAACATCACTTACTTTTGTACCAATTATTGATAAATTTATTAAGTTTTCTAAACTGTCTAGTGGTGTTATGTCTATTAAATTTGGAAAGTTTTCAAGATATAAGCTTTCAAGACTAATCATATTTTTTAGAGGTTCTAGATTATCAACATTTGAATATTTTATTGATAAAAATTTGATTTTTTCAGATTCAGATATAGCTTCTAAAACCTCTATATCATTAACACATGATAAATATAGAGTTTCACAGTTGATATGATTTAACATATATCCTACTAACGGCATAGATTCTTTATCAAAGTATAAAAGATATGTGTTTTCTTTACCCATACATTCTAATTCATAACTACTACGTTTATTATTATAAGAAATCACTATTTCTTCAGTATTTATAAAATCTTCATTATCAAGAATAGATGGACTTCCAATATAATTATCAAATCTTTCTCTTGCTTGTCTTTCAATAGTAGCCATAGCTATTTCATCAAATATATCTGTTGATAAATAAACAGATTCCGCATCTATATCTGGTAAAATATTTAAATTTTCTTCTTTTTTACCACAACTAGATAAAACAATTGATCCGGCTAAAGCAATAATACCAGCATAATACTTTAGATTTTTCATATATTCACCACCTCAAAACCTTGACTATTTTACTATACTCATTAAAAATATGCAAGAAAAAAAGGGTTTATGACCCTTTTAATATAGCTTAACTACTTCTATTATGTCTACTCCGCTTTCATAAAAACCAATAGTTATTTTATCTCCATTACTTAAGAATGCTAATTTATCTCCTAATTCTATAGAAGCAATATATTTTTTAGAATCACTTCCAGTTATGTAGAAGTAGGTATTTCCTGATTTAGTTGCCGATTTAATGCTTGAAATTGTAATATCTTTTTTAACTAAGATATCATCACTTATTTCTTCAGCATAATTATTTAAATAGTTTTGAGCAGCTGCATTGATTCCTTTTGATGCATCAGACACAACTACTTTTTGATAATCTGCAACATCAACAAATCCATACATTTTAACTAACCCAGCAGCATCTTTTAAACTTACTAGGTAAGTAGGTTTATTATTTAAGTTAATTAATAGTGGGAAAGTTGAAACATATTTCATTTGTTGAACTTGTCCTTCAGCAGATGCCATAGCACTAAATTCTTCTGCGCCTGGAACTGAATAGAACCAAGTTTTTCCTGTTCTCATATTGGATAGAATAAATCCTAAATTTGATTCATCGCTCATGACACTTGTAATACCAGTATAAAGGTATACATCATCATTCATGGCTAAATAGTTATATCCTTCAGTAGTATTTACAACATTCTTTTGACCGAAAATACTATTTAAGAAACCTCCGCGATAATTACCCCAGTCATTAACTTGTTCAATTAAAAGGTCAGGATTATATGCATTATCTACCCATGATGGTACATCCTCCATTTTATATTTTTTAGATGTTCCATCTACTGGATTAAAGATAATTACACCACTAACTTTTGTTTTTAGATTTACTGCTGTATAACTATATGTAGGTACAATCCAGAAAGGAGTCCCTTCATTATCAATTTCAAATCTAGCATCTCCAAAAGCTATAGTTGGATATGAAAATCTCAATTTACGATAAAGGTTTTCATTAAACCAACCACTTGGAACATATTTCATTCCTTTATCTAACTTAACTAGCTCTGTATTACCATTAACTGAGTTAACTGTAATATATCCTTTAACACCATTTTTTCTATTTGTTATCCACTTAATAACATCAGCATATTCAAGTGGAGTAACTCTAACAATTTCATTATTATAGTTTATTTGTGTATATTGATCAGATACATAATATTGACTTACTAGTTCACTCATTTGCCCCATAACACGGTCTCCGAGTTTTTCTGATGAATCACGGTCTAGTAGTGGAAGCATATTAAAGTTAACCTCTTCAATATCATTTAGGAAATCCTTTGTTTCATCTATAGTAATTCTTTTTGAGTAACTATTTGCATTAAACATTGGAGAACAAATAATATCAAGCAGGATAATGCCAATAATAAGAAATACAACAATTGCTGATGGAATTGATAGTAACTTATTTACATCTGTTATTCTTGTTTTGTTTGTAATTTGAATAGTACTTGAAGAAGAATTAGCTATTCCAAATATAATAACAAATAATATTAAGCAGGCAATTATATAAAACCAAAATGCAAATGCATGAATGTTAATTGGCGGCAAGAATATATAGTAAAATAACCCCATTAAAATAATTTGAATAAAACTTGCGATAATATAATTTTTTTTCATAATTCACCTCTACTCATATAATAATATATTCTAATTTATAAGTAAATATATTAATTGTTAATACTTTATTAAAATGATATTATATTTGTGTGATGTTTATGTTTAAAAATACATTAGATAATAAAAGATATTATACATTAAATTATTATTATAAGAAGAAATATAACTCTAAAGTCTTTAAAGTAAGTTTAAATGCTGGTTTTACTTGTCCAAATAAAGATGAAAAATTAGGAACAAAAGGTTGTATATTTTGTTCAAAGCTTGGTAGTGGTGATTTTGCAGGTGAAAAGACTAAAGATTTAGTAACTCAGTTTGAAGAAGTAAAAAGTATTATGTTAAAAAAATGGCCTAATGCAAAATATATAGGTTATTTCCAAGCTAATACAAATACTTATGCGCCTGTGGATGTTTTAAAAGAAAAGTTTGAACCAATACTTAAATTAGATAATGTAGTGGGTTTAAATATAGCAACAAGATCTGATGCAATAGATGATGAAGTGTTAGATTATTTAGAAGAATTAAATAGAAAAACTGATTTAACAATTGAACTTGGTCTTCAATCTATGCACGATGAAACTTTAAAATATATAAACCGAGGTCATGATTTAAAATCTTTTGAAGATTGTTTAAAAAAACTAAAAGAAAGATGCATAAAAGTTGTTGTACATATAATTAATGGTCTTCCAAATGAAACAAAGGAAATGATGATTGAAACAGCTGAGCACTTAAATAACTTGGGTATTGATGGAATAAAAATTCATATGCTACATGTAATAAAGAATACCGAACTTGCCAATATCTATGAACGAGAAAGATTCCATATCTTAACAAAAGAAGAATATATTGATATCGTTATAAACCAGCTAGAAAGATTAAATGAAAATATCGTGATAAATAGAATAACTGGGGATCCAGTTAAAGAAGATTTAATTGAACCAACTTGGTTATTAAAAAAATTCTGTGTACTTAATGATATAGATAAAGAAATGGTAAGAAGAAATACTTATCAAGGAATAAAAGCTAAATAATAAAGACATGAAAAAACTCCTTAGAATTTAAGGAGTTTATTTTTTGTCATCTTTTTTCTTAACAAGTATCATACCGGCACTAGTTGATACAAGTATGACTGAAATACCAGCTATGATGATATTTCTTTGTTTGTTTACTTGCTCTTTTAGTTTTGGCATCTCAATTTCTTCTATTTCATCTTTTAGTTTTGGAAGTTCTATTTCTTGATTTTCATCATCTTTTGATTCTTCACTACCAGTTATTTCCTCATCATTAGTATTATTATTGTCTCCGTTTAAAATGTTTTCATTTGGAGTGTTAAATGAGTTTCCATAATGATTATTATTTGTAGTGTTGCTTGAAGATGAAGTTGATGAAGAAGAACTTGAACCGTTATTAGTACCTTCTGAAACTGTTGGCTCACTAGGCTCAACAGGAGTATCAGGAATATTGGGTGTATCACCTATTCCTGGTTCCCCTGAATGATCTGGATTTTCTGGTGTTTCACCTATTCCTGGGTTTTCTGGTTGATCTGGATTTTCTGGTGTGTCGCCTATTCCTGGTTCCTCTGGTTGATCTGGGTTTTCTGGTGTTTCACCTGTTCCTGGATTTTCTGGTTGAT